>NZ_JBFADM010000083.1:0-30634 GCF_040641355.1 Streptomyces sp. NPDC020996 | reverse complement strand
GGCACCCTGCGTCGTGGTGAGGGCGGTCTGGCGCGTTTGTACGCCTCGCTCGGCACTGCCTGGAGCCGCGGCGTCCCCGTCGACTGGACCACCCTGTACACCGGACGCGGCGCCCGCCGCGCCGACCTCCCGACGTACGCCTTCCAGCGCGGCAGTTACTGGCTCTCCGCCGCCCCCGCCCAGCCCGACCCGGCCCCCGCAACCGCCGCCGACGAGACCGAGGCGCGGTTCTGGCAGGCCGTCGAGGCCGAGGACCTGGAGGCGCTCGCGGGCACGCTCGACCTCGCCGAGCAGCGGGCGCTCGGTGAACTGCTGCCCGAACTGGCCGCCTGGCGCCGCCGCAGCCGGGAGCGCGCCACCCTCGACTCCTGGCGCTACAAGGTCACCTGGACCCCGGTGCCCGTACCGGCCACCCCGACGCGCCTCGGCACCTGGCTGATCGTCACCGCCGAGCAGACCGGCGGGTCTGTCGCCGCGGCGCTCGCCGCCCACGCCGAGACCGTCACCCTGGAGCTCGACCCCGCGCGGGCCGCGGCCGCGGGGACGCGCGAAGCCCTTGCCACGCGGCTCGCGGACACGGTCACCGCGCTGCCGCGCCTGGACGGCGTGCTGGCACTGCTCGGACCGGACGAGGAGCAGGGCGGGGAGCAGGGCGGGGCAGCCGCCACCGCCCTCGTCCTCGCCCAGGCACTCGCCGACGCCCAGGTCACCGCGCCCCTGTGGTGCGCCACCCGGGGCGCGGTCGCCGCCGGCCGGGCCGACCGGGCGCCCGTGCCCGCGCAGGCCGCGGTGTGGGGGCTCGGCCGGGTCCTGGCCCTCGAACACCCAGCCACATGGGGCGGTCTCGTCGACCTGCCCGACCATCTCGACGAGCGGGCCACGGCCCGGCTCACCCACGTACTCGCCGGCGACCTCGGCGACGAGGACCAACTCGCCCTGCGCACCAGCGGAGTGCTCGCCCGGCGGCTGACCCGTGCCCCGCTCGGGGACGGCGAGCCGGTGCGGCGCTGGCAGCCGCGCGGCACCGTCCTGGTCACCGGCGGCACCGGCGGCGTCGGCGCCCGGGTCGCCCGGCGTCTCGCGGCCGACGGCGCCCAGCACCTGATTCTCACCAGCCGCCGCGGCCCGGAAGCGCCCGGAGCGGCCGGGCTCGCCGACGAGATCCGCGCGCTGGGCGCCGAAGTCACCCTCGCCGCCTGCGACATGGCCGACCGTGAGCAGGTACGGGCCGTCCTCGACGCGATCCCGGCCGAGGCCCCTCTGACCGCCGTCGTGCACGCCGTCGGCGTACCGCAGTACACGCTCGCCGCCGACACCACCGCCGAGGAGTTCCGGCAGCTCGCCGCGGGCAAGGCCGACGGCGCCCGGCACCTCGACGAACTCCTCGGCGACACCGAACTCGACGCGTTCGTGCTGTTCTCCTCCAACTCCGGCGTGTGGGGCGCCGCCCGGCACTCCGCGTACGCCGCCGCCAATGCGTTCCTCGACGCGCTCGCCGCCCGGCGCCGCGCCCGCGGCCTCACCGCCACCTCGCTCGCCTGGGGCGCCTGGGGCGGCGGCGGGATGATGGAACTCGACGGTGCCGGCGCCTACATGCGCCGCCGCGGCGTGCTGGAGATGGACCCCGAACTCGCCCTGGACGCCATGGTCCGGGCCGTCGAGCACGACGACACGTTCGTCGCCGTCGCCGACGTGGACTGGACCCGGTTCGCCCCCGGCTTCACCTCCGAGCGGCCCAGCCCGCTCATCGCCGACCTGCCCGACGTCCGCGCCACCCGGGTCGCACCCGAACAGGCCCCGCCCGCCGAGGAGTCCGCCTCCGCACTGGTGCGCAGGCTGCGGGCCGCGCCGCCCGCCGAGCGCGGCGGCCTGCTCGCCGACCTGGTGCGTACCGAGGCCGCCGGCGTCCTCGGGCACCCCTCCGCGGACGCCGTCGAACCCGGGCGGCCCTTCAAGGACCTCGGCTTCGACTCGCTGACCGTCGTGGAACTGCGCAACCGCGTCACCACCGTCACCGGCCTGAAACTGCCCGCCACCCTCGTCTACGACCACCCCACCCCGCAGGCCCTCGCCCGCTTCCTCGAAGCCGAACTCCGCGGCGAACCCGACGAGTCGGCGCCCGCCGCGCCCGCCGCGCCCGCCGCGCCCGCGGCGCCCGCCGCGGCGCAGGACGACGACCCGGTCGTCGTGGTCGGCATGAGCTGCCGACTGCCCGGCGGCATAGAGAGCCCCGACCAGTTGTGGCGGGCCGTCGCCGCCGGCGAGGACCTCGTCGGCGACCTGCCCCGCGACCGCGGCTGGATCTCCACCGACGACGGCGACCTGCAGGCCGTGCGAACGCTCAGCCAGGCCGGACTGCTCAGCGGCGTCGGCGGGTTCGACGCGGCCTTCTTCGGCATCTCCGAGCAGGAGGCGCTCGTCATGGACCCGCAGCAGCGGCTCCTGCTGGAGACCGCCTGGGAGGCGTTCGAACACGCCGGCGTCGACCCGCGCGGCCGCGCCGACGAGCAGATCGGCCTGTACGTCGGCGTCGGCTACCAGGGCTTCGTCCCGCGCGGGCGCATCCCCGAGGAGAGCGAGGCCCACCTCGGCGGCGGCATCGCGCCCGCCATCGCCTCCGGCCGCCTCGCCTACGCCCTCGACCTGCACGGCCCCACCCTCACGGTGGACACCGGCTGCTCCTCCTCCGCCGTCGCCCTGCACCTGGCCGTGCAGTCGGTACGCCGCGGCGAGTGCGGCATGGCCCTCGCGGGCGGCGCCACCGTGCTGTCCCAGCCGGTCGCCTGGCACCACATGGGCGGCGCCGCCGCCGACGGACGCTGCAAGCCGTTCTCCGAGGACGCCGACGGCACCGGCTGGGGCGAGGGCGTCGGCATGGTCGTCGTCGAGCGGCTCTCCCGCGCCCGCCGCCTCGGCCACCGCGTCCTCGCGGTCGTACGCGGCAGCGCCGTCAACCACCACGGCGCCACCAACGGACTCACCGCCCCGAGCAGCAGCTCCCAGCGGCAGCTCATCCACCAGGCCCTCGCCGACGCCGGCCTGACCGCCGAGCAGATCGACGCCGTCGAGGGACACGGCACCGGCACCCCGCTCGGCGACGCCGTCGAGGCCGAGGCGCTCCTCGCCGCCTACGGCCGCGGCCGCCCCGCCGGCCGCCCGCTGCTGCTGTCCACGGTGAAGTCCAACATCGGCCACCCGCAGTCCGCCTCCGGCGTCGTCGGCATCATCAAGACGGTCCTGTCCCTGCGTCACGGGCTGCTCCCGCAGACCCTCAACGTGAAGGAACCCACCAGCCGCGTCGACTGGTCGTCGGGCGCCGTTCGTCTCGTCACCGAGGCCACCCCGTGGCCCGACACCGGCCGCCCGCGCCGGGCGGGGGTCACCTCCCTGGGGGCGAGCGGCACACAGGCCCACTTCATCCTGGAGGAGGCGCCGTCCGGGAGCGAGGAGAAGCCCGCCGCGGCGGACACCCCGGGCCCCCGGAGCGGCGCCGGGCGGACCGCGGCCGGCCGTGCGCACGACAGCGCCGTCCTGCCCGTCCTGCCCGTGCCCCTCTCCGCCCGCACCCCCGACGCCCTGCGCGCCCAGGCCGCCCGTCTGCGCGCCGCCCTGGACGGCGCCGGCGCACCCGGCCCCGCCGACGCCGGCTACACCCTGGCCGTCGGCCGCGCGGCCTTCGAGCACCGCGCCGTCGTCCTGGCCCCGGACCGGGCCGGACTCCTGGAAGCCCTGCGGGCCGTGGAGGACGGCGCGGACCACCCGCACGTCACCACCGCAGCGGACCCGTCCCTCACCTTCCACGGCACCCCGGCCGCCGCGGAGGCGCTGTACGCCGCGTACCCCGTCTACGCCGAGGCCCTGGACCACGTACGCGCCCACCTGGACGTCCGGATAGCCGCCCCGCTGCCGCCGCTCGCCGAGGCGTTCGCGCACGAGACGGCCCTGCACAGACTCCACGAGGACTGGGGCCTGCTGCCGCAGGCGCTCACCGTCCACGGTCCCGGACGGCTCGCCGCCGCCCACGCCGCGGGCGTCCTCGGCCTGGAGGACGCCGTCGGCCTGCTCGCCGCCCACGCCGAAGGCGCCGCCGGACCGGCCGTCGAGGTGAGCGAGCCGCGCGTGCCGGTCGTCGACGCGGTCACGGGGGAGCGGCTCGACGCCGCCGGCCTCACCGACCCGGACACCTGGACCCCTGCCCCCGGCACGGGCGGCACGGCGGACACCGACGGAGTCACCGAGGCCCTGCGCACGGCCGCCCGCTTCCACGTCGCGGGCCGGCCCGTCGACTGGGCGGCGGTGTTCGCGCCGACCGGAGCCCGCCTCACCGACCTGCCCACCTACCCCTTCCAACGGCGCCGCTACTGGCTGTTCGGCTGAAGCGGCCCCACGAACGGCACGTCATCGGTCCCGACCGGGCGCCGAACCAACCACCACCGGAGGAGAAAACCATGCTGGACGAGCAGAAGCGCAAGGAGATCATCGCGGAGTACTTCCGCAAGGTGAACGAGGGCGACGTGGACGCCATCCTCACCCACTTCACCGAGGACGCCCGCATCGAGGACCCCGTCGGCCGGGAGCCGCGCGTCGGCCGCGCCGCACAGCGCGAGTACTTCATGAGCAACATCGCCGCCGAGGTCACCGTCGAGCCGGGCCACGCGTCCGCCGGCCAGGACGGCAAGCAGGTCGCCGTGCCGGTCGCCGCGACCATGACGAACATCCTCGACCCCAACCGCGCGCGCACCAACATCAACGCCGTCGACATCTTCACCATCAACGCCGACGGCCTCATCGAGGACATGCGAGTCTTCTGGGGCATGAGCGACATCGGCGTCTGAGCGGTCCCGCACCGCGCACCGGCGCCCGAGCGGCCCCCGGCACCAGCGCAGCAGCGCAGGAAGAGAAGGAGACGGTACGCCCATGAGCACCACCGACGAGCACAGCGAGCTGTGGATACGCAACTTCCACCCCGCGCCGCGGCACCCGCACCGCCTGGTGCTGCTGCCGCACGCCGGAGGATCCGCCTCCTTCTTCTTCCCCTTCTCACGCGAACTGTCCGCGCACACCGACGTGTCGGCCGTGCAGTACCCCGGCCGCCAGGAGCGGCGGGCCGAACCGCTGCTGGACAGCGTCGACGCCCTCGTCGACCAGATCCACCGCGCACTCCTGCCCCTCGCGGACAAGCCGCTCGTCCTGTTCGGCCACAGCATGGGCGCCGTGCTGTCCTTCGAACTCGCCCGCAGGATCGAGGCGGAGGGGCGGATCCCCTTCCTCGGACTGATCGCCTCCGGCCGACGCTCCCCCCTCGTCCACCGCGAGGAGAACGTGCACACCCGCGGCGACGAGGCGCTCATCGCCGAGATCCGCGCCCTGAGCGGCACCGACGCCGGCGTCCTCGCCGACGACGAACTGCTGCGCATGGTGCTGCCCGCGATCCGCAGCGACTACAAGGCGATCGAGACCTACCGTTACCGGCCCGAGGGGCCCGGGCCCGCGCTCGGCTGCCCCGTCAGCGTCCTGACCGGGGAGTCCGACCCCCGGGTCAGCCTTGAGGAGGCCGGGGCCTGGAAGGACCTGACGCGCGGGGGATTCGCCTTCCGCAGCTTCCCCGGAGGGCACTTCTACCTCACCTCGCAGCGGGACGCCGTGGTCCGGGCGGTCGTCGAGGACCTCACGACGTTCTTCCGGCTCCCGGTCAGCTGACCGTCCGGCCCTCACACCGACCGACGATCCGAGATGGGTTTTTCATGGAGACCAAACAGGTGCAGTTCAGCGCCGAGACCCGCAACCTCCTGGTGGCCCTGTACTCGCGGGCCCATGACGCCAAGTCGGACCGCCCGATCCTCGGCGACCGGCTCGCCGCGCGGGCCGTGGAGTCCATCGAGGACTACGACCGGCTGAAGACCCAGCTGAAGATGCGCGACGACGACGCCATCGCCCTCGCCATCCGCGGGCTGGAGTTCGACCGCTGGGTCCGTGACTTCCTCACGCGCAACCCGCGCTCCGTCGTACTGCACCTCGGGGCGGGCCTGGACGGCCGCGTCTTCCGCATCGACCCGTCCGACGAAGTCGAGTGGTACGACCTCGACCTGCCGGAGATCGCGCAGCTGTACCGCGACCTGTTCCCGCGGCGCGACCGCCACCACCATGTCATCGGCGCCTCCGCCCTGGACCCGGCGTGGCTGGCGGACATCCCCGCCGACCGTCCCGTCCTGGTCGTGGCCGAGGGCCTGCTCGTGTACTTCACCGAGGACGAGGTGCGCGACCTCGTCACCCGCCTGGTCAACCGCTTCCCCTCCGGCGAGCTGCTGTTCGACGCCTACACCCCGTTCTCGGTGAAGGCGATGAACAAGCACTGGACGGTCAAGGCGACCGGCAAGTACTTCGTCTGGGGCCTCCAGGACCCCAAGTCCCTGGAGGAGTGGGCGCCCGGCGTCAAACACCTGCTCGAGTGGACCTTCACGGACTCCCCGTACGTCGCACATATGCCGTGGACGTCCCGGATCATGTGCAGGATCATGAACGCGATACCGGTCCTGCGGAAGTACAACCGCGTTATGCGGTACAGCTTCTGACGGATCATCATCAGTCGGCTGCCGATAGGGGGCGTGGTGGACGGCGAGCCGCTGACGGCCGGCGGTGAGCACCCCTCACCGTGCCCCACCGTCCGCTCCGGCCGCCGAAGACACCCGCATCCGATCACCCAGGGGGCCCCGTGAGATCTGCTCTGCTTCCCTTGTCCGGCACCGTCGCGCTCGCCCTGCTGCTGGCGGCCCCACCCGCCCACACCGCGCCCGCCCACCGCACCGGCCCGGTGGCGGCCACCCGCACCACCGAGCCGGCCGACAGCACGGTCCGCGTCCCGCTCCAGGGCGCCGTCAACGCCCGCGACCTGGGCGGGCACCGCACCTGGACGGGCGCCCAGGTCGCCTACGGCCGCGTCCTGCGGTCCGACGCCCTGAACCGGCTCACCGACGCCGACCTGGACACCCTGGCCGCGCTGGGTGTGACGACCGTCGTGGACCTGCGGACGCCGCAGGAGGCCGCTCAGGGCCCCGACCGCCTCCCGCCCGGCGCCACGGCGCTGTCCCGCCCGGTCGACGACCACAGCCTGTACCGGACCATCGCCACCGCCATCGCCTCCAAGGACCCCGTCCTGCAGCAGCAGATGCTCGGCGACGGCAAGGCCGGGCAGCTGATGACGGCCGCGTACGAGGGCTTCGTCACCGACCCCGCCAACCGGGCCGCGTTCGCCGCCGCCCTGCGCGACATCGCGGGCGCCCAGGGCTCGGTGCTGGTGCACTGCTCCTCGGGCAAGGACCGCACCGGCTGGCTCGCCTACGTCCTCCTGCGCACCCTCGGCGTGCCCGCCGCGGAGGCCGAGCGGGACTACCTGCTGTCCAACGCCTACCGGGCGGACGCCGACCGGCAGGCCCGCGACTACCTCAAGTCGGCCGGCTACATGGAGAATCCCGATCTGCTGATCCCCCTCCAGGAGGTCCGCGAGGCCTACCTGCGGGCCGCCGTGGAGCGGGTGGAGCGCGACTACGGCGGCCTGCACGGCTACCTCACCGACGGCCTGGGTCTGACCCCGCGAACCCTGGTGGCCCTGCAACGGCGCCTGGTCCGACACCACGTGTGACGCCGCGCCCCTGACCGAACCCGCGGACCTGGAACACGCGGGACCTGAGGCGCGCGTGGCCAGGAACCCCCGGGACCGGAAGCGCGCGTGGCCAGGAACCCCCGGGACCGGAAGCGCGCGTGATCAGGAACCCCCGGGACCGGAAGCGCGCGTGACCAGGAGCACCCGGAACCGGGAACACGCGGGACCAGAAGCGTGCGGGCCGGACACGTGATGTGTCCGGCCCGCGCCGCTGTCGTGGTCCCCGGCGTCACAACTCCGGCGCCAGCACCACCCCCGTGCCCGTCTCCGTCACCCGGATCGCTTCCAGCGGGCAGTTCTCCGCGGCGTCCAGGACCGCCGTGTCCGGCTCCACCGACTCCCGGACCGCCTGCGAGCGGCCCTTGACGAGGGCGAAGTGCTCCGGCGCCGAGTGCACGCACATGCCCGTGCCCGCGCACGCCGTCCGGTCGACGCTCACCGCCCACCGCGTGCCGGCCGTGACGGCCGCCTCCCCGTCGCTCACCACTGCACCGGCAGGGACAGCGGGCCCCGCACGAGCAGACTGGACCGCCACCGGATGGCGTCGTCGGCGACCGCGAGCCGCAGGTCGGGGAACCGGTCCAGGACCACCCGCAGGGCGACTCCCAGCTCCATGTGGGCCAGCTGGGCGCCGGCACAGAAGTGCACCCCGTGGCCGAACCCCATGTGGTGGTTGTCCTCGCGCGTCAGATCCAGGGCGTCCGGATCCGCGAACACCGCGTCGTCCCGGTTGGCCGAATGGATGTGCACGTACACGGCGTCACCTCGCGAGATCGGC
The DNA here is from genome assembly GCF_040641355.1 of Streptomyces sp. NPDC020996. Taxonomy (NCBI): domain Bacteria; kingdom Bacillati; phylum Actinomycetota; class Actinomycetes; order Kitasatosporales; family Streptomycetaceae; genus Streptomyces; species Streptomyces sp. NPDC020996. The sequence continues at coordinate 22,196 of NZ_JBFADM010000083.1, read as the reverse complement.
ACCCCGCCGATCACCAGGTCCTCGGTGGCGATCATCGCCGCGTGGTGGCCGGTGCCCAGCGGGATGTACCGCATCAACTCGTCCACGGCGAGCGGCAGCAGCTCCGGCCGCCGCCGCAGCAGCGCCAGCTGCCCGGGGTGACGCAGCAGCGTGTAGACGAAGTTGGTGATCTGGTTCGCGGTGGTCTCGTGGCCGCCGGCGAGCAGGACGACCGTCAGCGAGACCAACTCCTGCTCGGTCAGCCGGTCGCCGTCGTCCCGCGCCTGGATGAGCGCCGACAGCAGGTCGCCGCCGGGCCGCTGCCGGCGGTCGGCGATCAGCCGCGAGATGTAGCCGACGAGCTCGTTGATGCGCCCGGTGAACTCGTGGTGCGGCAGCGTGTCGCCCTGCATCAGCGCGTCGGCGCCCCGCCGGAACACCCCGCGGTCCGAGTACGGCACACCGAGCAGCTCGCAGATCACCCGCGTCGGCAGCGGCCAGGAGAAGTGCTCCACGAAGTCGGCGGGCGACCCCTTGTGGGCCAGGTTCTCGGCCAGTTCGGCGGCGATCGACTCCACCTTGGGACGCAGCTCCTCCACCCGGCGTTTGGTGAACGCCCTCGTCAGCAGACGTCGCAGTCGGGAATGGTCCGGAGGGTCCATGTACATGATGCCTTCGGGGCCGACGCGCATCTCCTGACGGCGCGGCACATCGGCGTTGACCACGGCGGCCCGGCTCAGCCGGGGGTCGGCCAGGGCCGCTCTGACATCGCTGTACCGGGTGACGAGCCAGGCGTCCCCGCCGTACGGCAGCGTCACCCGGCTGACCGGTTCCTCCCTGCGAAGATCAGCCAGAATCGGCTCGATTTCCAGCCCGTTGACGGGAGTGAAGGGAAAATGCCGGGCTGCTGGGCATCTGGTTGGCGAAGGCATGAAACTCCTTGAAGGAGGGGGCTGCGTGGCCCTACAACGGTCCGAGTCCCGCTCGATGCCGGTCAACCCCTACCGGGAACCCCTAGCGACCCTAGAATGCCGGTTTCCGTGCCGGGGGAGATTGCTGTCGCCAACGCCCCGCGGAACCCTGAACCGGGCGCCTGCCGCCGTCGAGCCGTCAGCCGGACGGACCACGCGGGGCCGCGGGGGGGAACGACCGGCGCGACCGCGGGCCGGTGTTCCGCCGGTGACGGCGGGACGCCGGCGGACTACGACTCGGGTGAAAGGTGGTGCGCGGGTGGCGCACACGGATGACGCGATTACCGCGTCCGGACTCGTCAAGACGTTCGGCCGCACACGGGCCCTGGACGGCCTCGACCTGACCGTGCGCAGGGGTGAGGTGCACGGCTTCCTCGGACCGAACGGTGCGGGCAAGTCCACCACGATCCGCGCCCTGCTCGGGCTGCTCCGGCTCGACGGCGGCCGGGCCACCCTGCTCGGCAAGGACCCCCGGCGCGACGCCGTCGAGGTGCACCGCCGCCTCGCCTACGTACCCGGCGACGTCAGCCTGTGGCGCAACCTCTCCGGCGGGGAGGCCATCGACCTGCTCGGCACCCTGCGCGGCGGCATCGACACGACACGCAAGGCAGCCCTGACCGAGCGGTTCCAGCTGGACCCTACGAAGAAGTGCCGCGCCTACTCCAAGGGCAACCGGCAGAAGGTCGCCCTGGTCTCCGCGTTCGCCTCCGACGCCGAACTGCTCGTCCTGGACGAACCGACCTCGGGCCTGGACCCGTTGATGGAGGCCGTGTTCCAGGACTGCGTCCGCGAGGTCAGGCAGCGGGGCCGCACCGTGCTGCTGTCCAGCCACATCCTCGGCGAGGTCGAGGCGCTGTGCGACCGCGTGAGCATCATCCGCAAGGGCCGCACCGTCGAGAGCGGCACCCTCACCGAACTGCGCCACCTCACCCGCACCCGGCTCTCCGCCGAGACCCGGCAGCGGGTCACCGGCATCGACGCGCTCGAAGGCGTCCACAACGTCGCCGTCGACGGCGACCGGATCAGCCTGGACGTCGACGACGACCACCTGGACCGCGTCCTGACCCACGTCACCTCGTTCGGGGTGCGCGCGCTCACCAGCAGCCCGCCCACCCTGGAGGAGCTGTTCCTGCGGCACTACGGTGACGACGTCGGGGCCGGCGGCGACGGTGCCGCCGATGGAGGCCCCGGCGCGGACGCGGGCCGCACCGCGGCGAGGACGGCCGCCCGATGAGCGACTACACCGCCACCCGCACGCTGCTGAAACTGGCGCTGCGCCGGGACCGTATCCAGCTCGCCGCGTGGATCTACGGCACCGGCGCGCTCGGCTACAGCGCGGCCAACAGCGTCGGTTCGACCTACCCCGACGCCGCCGACCGCGTCGACGCGGTCAAGACCCTCACCGACACCCCGGCGCTGCTGCTGACCCGCGGCGCACCCGTCGGCACCAGCGAGGGCGCCGTCGCCATGGTGCAGATCTTCACGTACCTGTGCGTGCTCGCCGCCCTGATGAGCACCTTCGCCGTGGTGCGGCACACCCGCCAGAACGAGGAGACGGGCCGCGCCGAACTCCTCGGCGCGGCCCCGGTCGGCCGCCGGGCACCGCTGACCGCGGCCCTGCTGCTCGCCCTCGAGGCGAACATCGGACTGTTCGTGATGCTGGCGGTCGTGCTGCCGCTGGCCGGGCTGCCGCTGTCCGGTTCCCTCGCCGCGGCCGCGGCGGCCGCCGCGACCGGGCTGTTCTTCGCCGCGGTCGCCGCGATCACCGCCCAGCTCTCCGGCACCGCCCGCGGCGCCAACTCCCTGGCCGGAGCGGCCGTCGGCGCCGCGTTCCTGATCCGCGGCATCGCCGACGCCGGCGGTGAGGTGCGGGGCGGCGGCACCTCCGTGGACAGCACCGCACTCGCCTGGCTGTCACCGATCGGCTGGGCGCAGCGCGTCGAACCGTTCGGCGGCGACCACTGGTGGGTCCTCCTCGTCCCCCTGGTCCTGGCCGCGGCCTGCGCCGTGTGGGCCTTCCGCCTCAACGACGGACGCGACCTGGGCGCCGGCCTGCTGCAGGACCGGCCGGGTCCGGCCTCGGCGGCACCCGGACTGCTCAGCCCCCTCGGTCTGGCACTGCGGCTGCACCGCGGCTCCCTGCTCGGCTGGGGCGCGGGCATCGCCGTCCTGGGCGCCGTCATCGGAGGCATGGGCAAGTCGGCCGGCGACGCCCTGCGCGACAACGCCGACCTCAGCGACACCCTCGGCAAGATCGGCGGCGGTGGCGGCGACCCGGTCGACACGTTCTTCGCCTCGATGATCGTGATGGTGGGCGCGGTCACCGCCGGGTTCGCCGTGCAGACCCTGCTGAGGCTGCGCGCCGAGGAGACCTCCGGCCGTCTGGAGGCGCTGCTGGCCACCGCCGTCAGCCGTGGCCGCTGGCTCGTCTCGCACGTCACGGTCGCCGTCGCCGGTTCGCTGCTGCTGCTCCTGATCGCCGGGGTGAGCGCGGGCCTGACCTACGGGGCGTCGGCGGGCGACCTCGCCGGCGGGCTCACGGACCTGACCGGCGCCGCCCTGGCGCAGGCGCCGGCGGTGCTGGCGCTGTCCGGGTTCGTGGTGCTCGCCTTCGCCGCCGTACCGGCGCTGTCCTCCGGTGCGGCCTGGGGGGCGCTCGCCCTGTGCCTGGTCGTCGGCCAGCTCGGCGGACTGCTCGGACTGCCGCAGGCGGTACGGGACATCTCCCCGTTCTCGCACCTGCCCGCGCTGCCCGCCGCCGACGCGAAGGCGCTGCCGCTGCTCGCCCTGACCGCCGTCGCCGCCCTGCTGACCTGGGCCGGGTCGAGCCTGTTCGCCCGCCGCGACCTGACCGGCTGAGCGGCCCACCCGCACCGTGCCGAGGGGCCGCCCCCGCCGGCGTGTCCGGCGGGCGCGGCCCCTCGGCCCGCGGTGCGCGGGCTCGCGCGGCCCTCACTCCTGCCCGGGGTCCAGCAGCGACAGGTCCGACTTGCCCCAGTACACCCACACCGCCTCGATCAGGCCGTGCGAACCGGCCCGGAAAATGCTCGTGAGGGAGAACTTGATCCGCTTGCGGAACGGGTCCGCCGGCTTGTCCAGATAGCCGTGCTTGGTGAGCGCCGGCCCCAGCGGCAGGTAGTTCATGTACACCGACACCGGTATCGCCACGTGCAGTCCGTCCTGCGCGGCCACCGGGACACCTGCGACATCCACCGTCCTGGCCTGAGCCGCCCGCTGGAAATGGACCCGCAGTTCCTCGTGCCCGATCATCGGCGGCGATCCCACCGGATCCTCGAACCGCACGTCCTTCGTGTACAGCTCGAGCATCCGGTCGACGTCACCGCTCGTCATTCTCCGGCAGTGTTCCAGGGCGAGTTCTTTCCGGGCCGTCTCGTCGAGCATGGGAACTCCCTCTCCGGTCGTCTTCATTCCGTCCCCGACAGGGAGACGTCACTCGCCCCCCAATACGCTTTCATCTCCTCGATGAGACCGTCGTCCCCGGCCCGGATCACCATCAGGAACCGGAACCGCATCCGCTGCCGCGCCGGGTCGGCCGGCGCGGGCAGCACGCCGTGCCGGGTCAGCACCGGACCCAACGGCAGGTAGTCCATGGTCGCCTCCACCGGCACCGCCGCGTGCCGCCCGTCCTGAGCGGCCACCGCATGCCCCGGAATCTCCACGGCATTGCTGGTCACGGCGCCGGTGGCGTGGGCGCGCAGCGCCTCGTGCCCGGCCTGCGCGCCCGCCCCGACCGGGTCCTCGAACCGCACCCGCGGGGAGTACAGGCGCAGCAGCCCCGCCACGTCGCCGGCGTTCACCCGGGCGCAGTGTTCCAGGATCAGTTTCTTGAGCGCCGCCTCGTCCAGCATGAACTCGTCTCCTCACGTCCATTCGGCAGACGTCTTCCATCGTGACGACGCACCGGCCCGCCCGCGACAGCCGACCGAGCTGATACGGATTCGATAGGGGTTGTTAGGGGTTCAGGCGCATTGGCGGCGACTGCTAATTTCGCTGAAATCACGGCTGCCGAAAACGGCGGTTCGAAATCATCCCGGTATTCGCGCAAGGCGTCCGACGGATCCGACGGAAAGGTCACGCACTCATGACCGCTCGAACCCGCGCCGTGGTGATCGGCGGAGGTCTGTCCGGAATGCTGACGGCGTCCGTCCTGGTCCGGCACGTGGACCGCGTCACGGTCCTGGAACGGGACGTCTACCCGGCCGGCCCCGACCTGCGCAGAGGCGTTCCGCAGGCCCGCCACGCCCATCTGCTGTGGTCCGGCGGCGCCCGCGCGATCGAGACCGTCCTGCCCGGCACGCTCAAGGCGCTCCTGGACGCCGGCGCGCACCGCCTGTACCTGCCGCGCGACATCGTCTGGTACACGCCCTACGGCTGGCAGCACCGCTTCCCCGGCAGCCAGTTCATGATCACGGCGAGTCGGCCGCTGCTCGACTTCGTCGTGCGGGAACGCGCCCTGGCCGACCCCCGCGTCGAGGTGCTGCAGGACACCGACGCCCTCGGCCTGCTCGGCACCGCCGACCGCGTCACCGGAGTGCGGCTGCGCGCCGCCGACGGCACCGGGCAGACCCTCGACGCCGACATCGTCGTCGACGCCTGCGGCCGCGCCTCGCAACTGCGCCGCTGGCTGCCCGAACTCGGCCTGCCCGAGGTCGAGGAGGACATCGTCGACTCCGGCATCAAGTACGCCACCCGCATCTACGCCGCGCCCGAGGGCGCCGCGGACCGCTTCCCGATGGTCAACGTCGCCGCCGACCCCGGGCTCGGCGAGCCCGGCCGCAACGGCGCACTCGTCCCCATCGAGAACGGCCGCTGGCTGGTCACCCTGGCCGGCACCCGCGGCGGCGAACCCACCACCGACGACGACGCGTTCACCGACTTCGCGCGCGGCCTGCGCCACCCCGTCATCGCCGACCTGCTGCGGCGCGCCGAACCCCTCGGCCCCGTCCTCGGCTCCCGCTCCACCGTCAACCGGCGCCTGTACTACGAGCGTCTGGAACCCTGGCCCAAGGGCCTGCTCGTCCTCGGCGACGCCGTCGCCGGCTTCAACCCCGTCTACGGCCACGGCATGAGCTGCGGCGCGCTCAGCGCCCGCGCCCTCGGTACCGTCCTCGCCCGGGGCGGCCTCACCGACGACACCGCGGACCGTACCCGGCACGCCGTCGCCAAGGTCGTCGACGACCCGTGGGTCCTCGCCACCACCCAGGACATCTGCTACCCGGGCACCCGCAACCAGGCCGCCGACCCGCGCATCGCCCCGCGTCAGGAGCAGGACCGGCAGTTCGCCGACCTGCTGGGCGCCGCCGCGCTGTACGACCCGGTGGTGAACGCCGCCGCCATGCAGGTCACCGCGCTCGCCGCACCCGTCGTGACCCTCGAGTCGCCGCACCTGGTCGCCGCCCTGCGCAAGGCCGGCGACCACAGCCCGCTCGGCTCCCCGCCGTTCACCGACGCCGAACTCGCCGCCCTCGGCGGGAACACCGCCGAACTCGACGTCGCCTGAGCCGCCCCAGGGGCGCCTCGGTCACACTCCAGTCTCGCTCAACCGTTCCCCTCCAGGATGCGTGTGCCACGGGGAACGCGAGACGGAGAGGCCCAACACGATGCTCCTGTGCCGGGAAACCGCATGCACACAGCTGGACCGAGCCCTCGAAGCATGCATCGGCGGAACGTCGGGGGTCGTCCTGCTGGAAGGCGCCGCGGGATGCGGCAAGACGGAACTGCTGCTGCAGTTCGCCGAGACGGCCACCGGGTACGGCGCCACCGTGCTGCGCGCCGCCGCGCCCGGTGACGCCGACGCCGGCGCACCGCACGCCACGGTGCACCGGCTGCTGGCCGAACTGACCGGCACCGACGGCCCACCGCCGACCGCCACGCCCACCGCCCACGAGTTCACCGCGGCCCTGCGCCGCGCCGCCGCCCACGCACCGGTCGTGGTCTGCGTCGACGACCTGCACCGCATCGACGGCGCCTCGCTGGCGTACCTGCTGCACGCCGCGCACGCGGTGCGCGGCGCCGCCGTCCTGCTGGTCCTCGCCTGCGCCCCGCTGCCGCACGCGGACAGCCCGCTGGCCCGCACCGAGCTGCTCCGCCACCCGCACTTCCTGCGGATCGGCGTGGAACGCCTCGACGAACAGGGCAGCGCCGCCCTCCTGGCCCGGTACACCGCACAGCCCGCAGAACCGGCCACCGCCGCCCTGCTGCACCGCATCAGCGGCGGCAACCCGCTGCTGCTGCGCGCCCTGCTCACCGAACTGCCGCTGCCGGCGGACGGCCGCGGACCCACGTCCGACGGGCCGTTCGCCGACGCCGTCCTGACCTGCCTGGAACGCGCCGGTGACGACGTACGCCGCCTGGCCACCGCCCTGGCCGTCCTCGGCGCCGCCGACGACAACGCCCCCCGGCCGGCCGCCGACCTCGCCGGCACCACGCCGAGCGCCGCCCTGCGCGCCGCCCTCGCCCTGGAGGACGCCGGCCTGACCGAGAACGGCCGGCTGCGCCACCCCGCCGTCGCCGCCGCCGTCCTCGACCGCGTCCCCGCCCCCGAACGCGCCGCCCTGCACGGCCGCGCCGCCCGCACCCTGCACGAGCACGGCGCCCCCGCCGACACCGTCGCCCGCCACCTGCTCACCGCCGGAGCCCCCGCGGCCGCCGCGGCCCTGCGCGGCGCGGACGCGGTCAAGGCGCTGCGCGAGGCCGCCCTGCAGGCCCTGATCGCCGACGGCGACCTCGACCACGCCGCGGCCTGTCTGGAACTCGCCGTGCGCCTGAGCCCCGACGCGCAGGCCGGCTGGGAGATGTCCCTGCGCCTGGCCGCCGTGACCTGGCCGAGCAGCCCCGGCGCCGCCGAACACCAGCTCGACGAGCCGCTGGCCGCCCTGCGCCGCGGCGATCTCGCCCCCGGCCACGCCGGACGCCTCGCCCGTCTGCTGGTCGCCCAGGGCCGCATCGAGGACGCCGCCCAGGCACTGGAGCGCACCGCACCGCGCACCGCCCGCGCCGACCCGCTGCGCGAACTGTTCGCCCTGCCGCCCCAGACCGCCCCCGCCCCCGCCCCTGCCGAGCAGGGCGAACGGCACCCCCAGGCAGGCTCGGCCGAGCTGCGCAACTCCGCCGCCCTGTGGACCCACCCCGGCAGCGACAACGACGACCGGGCCGCCGAGCAGCTCCTGAAGGGCACCCCGCTCGCCCACGCCAACTTCGACCCGATCGTCCAGGCCGTGCGCACCCTCGTGCACACCGACCGCCCCGACCGGGCCGTCGTGTGGTGCACCCGCATCCAGGCCCAGCTCGCCGACGGCCGCACCCCCGGCTGGCAGGCCGTCTTCGGACTGCTGCACGCCGAGGCCCTGCTGCGCACGGGCGACCTGGCCGGCTCCGAACGCGAGGCGCGGGCCGCCCTCGATGCGGTCGCAGGCCGCGGCGGGGTGTTCCTGTTCGGGCCGCTCGCGGCACTCGTCGCCGCGCAGACGGCGGCCGGCCGCATCGACGCCGCCGCACGGCTGCTGCAGATGCCCGTGCCCGAAGAGCTGTTTGCCTCCGTCTACGCCCTCACCTATCTGCGCGCCCGCGGCCAGTACTACCTCGCCACCCACCGCAGCCGCGCCGCCCTCGACGAGTTCCTCGACGCCGGACGCCTCGCCCAGCGGTGGGGCCTGGACCGCCCCCGCCAGCTGCCCTGGCGCACCGACGCCGCCGAAGCCCTGCTGCAACTCGGCGAACACCGCCAGGCCGAACGGTTCGTCGTCGAGCAGCTCGCCACCCCGGACGCCCGCAGTCCCCGCGTGCGCGGCCTGTCCCTGCGGCTGCGCGCCGCCACCGCCGAGCCCCACCAGCGCCCGAAGCTGCTCACCCGCGCCGTCGACGAACTCCGCCGCTGCGGCGACCGCCTGGAACTCGTCCGCGCCCTCGCCGACCTGGGCCGTGCCCTGCAACTCCTCGGCGAGGGCAACCGGGCCGCCATGATCTCCCGCCGCGCCCGCTACCTGGCCACCGAGTGCGGAGCGCTCCGCCTGGCCGAGCAGATCATGCCCGGCCCGGCCACCCAGGACCACGGCACCCCGCCGGCCGAGCCCGGCGCCGCCACGACCCCGGACGCGGAGCAGCTGAGCGAGTCCGAGCGCCGCGTGGCCGCACTCGCCGCCTACGGCTACACCAACCGGGAGATCTCCGCGAAGCTCTTCATCACCGTCAGCACCGTCGAGCAGCACCTGACCCGCGTCTACCGCAAGCTGAACATCTCCCGCCGGCAGGACCTGCCCATGGACCTGCAGTTGGAGAACCTGGAGAGCCTGTCCTCCGCCTGAGCGCGACAGGCTGGGCACGACAGGCTGGGCACGACAGGCTGGGCACGACAGGGGTGCGGCGCACCCGGTCAGGGGTGGGAAGGGGAAACGCGGGCCGCCTAGCGTGGTCGGCGACGAGACACCGTCAGGACACCGTGGACGAGGAAACCGAATCCGGTCGGGGGAGCACTGTGGTCGACAACCCGTGGGACGTCAGAAGCCCGGACGCCCCGGTGCGCCTGTTCTGCCTGCCCTGGGCGGGCGGCAGCGCCGTCACCTACCAGCGCACCTGGCCCCGCGCCCTGGCGCCCGACGTCGACGTCCACGCCGTGGAACTCCCCGGCCGCGGCATCGCCTCCGACGTCCCTCCGGTCCGCCGCCTGGAAGAGCTGCTCGACTTCCTCCTGCCCCGGATCGCCCCCTCGATCGACCGTCCCTACGCCGTCTTCGGGCACAGCATGGGCGCCGCCCTGGGCCTGGAGGTCGTCCGCCGCCTGACGGCCGCGGGGCTCCCGGAACCGGTGCGCGTGTTCGTCTCCGGCAGTGCCGTCCCCGGCCGCGCCCCGCGTGCCGCCCGCCCCCTGCACGAACTGCCCGAGAACGAGTTCCGCGCCTGGCTGCGCGACACGGGCGGCACTCCCGCCGAGGTCTTCCGCAACCCCGAGCTCCTCGACCACCTCTCACCGCTGCTGCGCGCCGACTTCGAGCTGTGCCACGTCTACCGCCCCACCCCGGGAGCCCCGCTCGGCTGCCCCCTCACGGCCATCGGCGGCGACGCCGACCCGTACGTGAGCGTCGACGCGCTCGCCGGGTGGGCGGAACTGACCACCGGTCCCTTCGACCGTCTCGTCCTCGGCGGCGGCCACTTCGCCTTCCAGGACCACCTGGACCGCGTCCACACCTACATCGCCACCGCGCTGCGGCACACGGTGCGCGACCTGGCCCGCTGAGGCGGAGCGCCCGTTTTGCCGCCCCCGCCTGCGGGGGCGGCGCCGTTTCCGGCCACGGTCAGGCGGGACGCTCCACGCGGAAGCGGTTGATGGCGTCGATGTGCTTGGCGCGCATCTCCTCGTCGCGCACGCCCAGGCCCTCCTCGGGAGCCAGGCACAGCACGCCGACCTTGCCCTGGTGGAGGTTGCGGTGCACGTCGTGGGCCGCCTGCCCGGTGTCCTCCAGGGAGTAGACCTTGGAGAGCGTCGGATGGATCCTGCCCTTGGCGATGAGCCGGTTGGCCTCCCACGCCTCGCGGTAGTTCGCGAAGTGCGAGCCGATGATCCGCTTCAGCGACATCCACAGGTAGCGGTTGTCGTACTCGTGCAGGTAGCCGGAGGTCGAGGCGCAGGTCACGACGGTGCCGCCCTTGCGGGTGACGTAGACGGAGGCGCCGAAGGTCTCGCGGCCGGGGTGCTCGAAGACGATGTCGACGTCCTCGCCGCCGGTCAGCTCGCGGATGCGCCTGCCGAAGCGCTTCCACTCCTTCGGGTCCTGGGTGTGCTCGTCCTTCCAGAACCCGTAGCCCTCGGCGTTCCGGTCGATGATCAGCTCCGCGCCCATCGAGCGGCAGATCTCCGCCTTCTGCGGCGAGGAGACGACGCACACGGGCGTCGCCCCGCCGGCCAGCGCCAACTGCGTGGCGTACGACCCCAGTCCGCCGCTCGCCCCCCAGATCAGCACGTTGTCGCCCTGCTTCATCCGGGCGCCGTTGCGGGAGACGAGCTGGCGGTAGGCGGTGGAGTTGACCAGGCCGGGCGCGGCGGCCTCCTCCCAGGTCAGATGCCCCGGCTTGGGCATCAGCTGGTTGGACTTCACCAGGGCGATCTCCGCGAGGCCGCCGAAGTTGGTCTCGAAGCCCCAGATGCGCTGCTCCGGGTCGAGCATCGTGTCGTCGTGCCCCTCGGAGGACTCCAGCTCGACCGACAGGCAGTGCGCGACGACCTCGTCACCGGGCTTCCACCGGTTGACGCCCGGCCCGGTCCGCAGCACCACGCCGGCGAGATCGGAGCCCAGCACGTGATACGGCAGGTCGTGCCGCCGGGCGAGCGAGGAGAGCCGGCCGTACCGCTCCAGGAACCCGAACGTCGGCAGCGGCTCGAAGATCGACGACCACACCGTGTTGTAGTTCACCGACGACGCCATCACCGCCACCAGCGCCTCACCCGGCCCCAGCTCGGGCACCGGAACGTCCTCCACGTGCAGCGACTTGCGGCAGTCGCGCTCCGCGGGCGGAATGCCGTCGAACATCTCCGTCTCGTCCTTGTGCACCGTGACCGCACGGTACGACTCGGGCAGAGGCAGCTCGGCGAAGCCGACGGCGGACGCTCCGTCGTCCGACGCGTTCGACGCGTTGATCGCCTCGAGGATTTCCTTCACAGTGGCCTCCGGCTGGTCGGGCGTGACATCCACAGATACGCACGCCGCCCGCCGAAATCCCGCCCCGGAGCACCGGTCAAGGGGTGTCGGCCCCGCGTTTAGGGGGCACCGCCGCGTTCGGACCAGGGCGTCGGGTCGTACACCCGTTCTCTGGCCGAAAACGGCCTTGCCGCAACCGCCGGAACCCGACTCGCCACTATCCTCGCCCCCGTGATCAAGGTTCAGCTCACCGGCGCCGAGGAGACCCTCCTCGCCACCCTGTACGGCCGCGCCCTGGATGCCCGAAGCGAGCACCCCATCCTGGGAGACACCCTCGCCGACGACACCGTGCGGCGCATCGACTACGACTTCTCCCAACTGCACCTGACCCCGGGCGATGCCGCGGGCGTCGCCCTGCGGGCCCACCAACTGGATGCCTGGACACGGCAGTTCATCACCGACAATCCGGACGCCGTGGTCCTCCACCTGGGCTGCGGCCTCGACACGCGCGTCCACCGCCTCGCCCCGCCCCCCACCGTCGAGTGGTGGGACGTCGACCAGGCCGACGTCATCGACCTGCGCACCCGCCTCTACCCGGCCCGACCCGGCTACCACACCGTCGGCGCCTCGGTCACCGACCCGGCCTGGCTGACCGCCGTCCCGTCCGGCCGTCCCACGATGGTGGTCGCCGAGGGACTGCTGATGTACCTCACCGAGCAGGACGGCAAGCACCTCATCACCCGCCTGCTCGACCACTTCCGGGCAGGCGGCCGCCTCGCCTTCGACGCCTACAGCCCCCTGGGCATCCGCCTGCAGGGCCTCAACCGGGCCGTGCGGGCCTCCGGCGCCACCCTCCACTGGGGCATCACCAGCGCCGCCGAACTGGCCGACTTCGACCCCCGGCTGCGGGTCCTGGACGAGGTGAAGGCCTTCGACATCCCCGGCCGTGACCAGCTGCCCGCCCCCTACCGGGCGGCCACCACGGCTCTGGCACACGTCCCCGGCGTCAACCGCATGGCCCAGCTGCACCTGCTGGCCTTCACCCCGCACCAACCCGCCCCGGCCTGACCACCGCTCCCGATTCAGTGCCGTCCCGGATCGAACTCCAGCACCTGGGTGAGCCGGATGTTGTTGCCCGACGGGTCCCGGAACGAGGTGTCGATCCCGTACGGCTGCACCGTCGGCGGGTCGTTGAACTCGACACCACGGGAGGACAGTTCGTCATAGGCGGCCTTGCAGTCGTCGGTCTCCAGGAAGAGTGTGCCGCCCGCGCCCTTGGCCACCAGATCCGACAACCGGGCACTGCTCGCCGCGTCCGGCATCGGCTGCTCCGGCACCGGCATCAGCACCAGCGCCGGGCCGTCCTCGCCGGGCGGAGCGACGCACAGCCACCGGAAGCCCCACGCCTCCATCGTCACGTCGGCCCGGACCTCCCAGCCGACTTTCCGGGTGTAGAAGTCGAGCGCCTCGTCCTGGTCGTGCACCCAGAACTGCGCGTTGGCGATCCTGATCCTGGTCATTGCCGCTCCCCGGTACGTCGTTGCGCCCGACGCTAGGCAGCCGGCACTCCGGTGTCTTCTCGAAACGTGCGGTTCCGCGGCCGCCCGCAAGCCATCGCCACACAGCGGGGGATGCGCACATGCCGTGCGGCGGGCGGGTGCGCCGTACGGTACGCCCGCGGGGTCATCCCGTACATCCTGCGGAAACTCGTCGTGAACGAACCGATGCTCTGCACACCGACGGCGACGCCGACCGCGGCCACCGTCCAGTCGGTCGCGAGCAGCAGGGCGGCGGCCCGCTCCAGCCGGCGCGTCAGCAGGTACTGGTGCGGTGATTCCCCGAACGCGGCCTTGAAGCAGCGGCTGAAGTGGGCCGGGGACAGCGCGGCGGCCGCGGCCATGTCCGCCACGGTGAGCGCTTCGGAGTAACGGGCGTCCGCGAGGTCCCGGGCACGGAGCAGATGACGCGCGATCGGAACAGTGCCCACGGGCTCATTATGCGGTCCCGCGGTCCTCCCGCGCGTCGGGGCCACCGAGGGCGGGCTCGCACCAGCCGGGACGCGGCAACTGTGCTCAGACCGGCGTGTCGCGTCGCCGGTCCTCGAGCCGGAGCCAGTGCTCCCGCAGGGCGCGGGCGGTCTCGGCGATCGCGGGGCGCTGGGCCGCTCCGGTGCGCCACAGCGCGTACAGCCGCCGTACCGGCGTCGGATCCAGGGCGACCTCCACCACCCCGGCGGGCAGCGGGCCGCGCCCCAGGCGCGGCATGAGGCAGATGCCCAGACCGGCTGCGACGAGCGCCACCATGGTCGGGTTCTCCTCCGCCTGGTGCACGATCTCCGGCTCGTGCCCGGCCGTCCGCAGGGTCCGCACCAGCCATTCGTGGCACACCCGGCCCGGCGGCTGGCACACCCACCGCTCACCGCCGAGGTCCTCGCGCCGCACCGAATCCCGCCCCGCGAACGGATGCCCCTGCGGCACCAGCAGCGTGCACCGGTCCTCCCCGATCAGCACCTGCTCCACCCCCGGCGGCAGCGGCAGCGGCGCGATGTCCCAGTCATGAACCACGCTCATGTCGACCGCGCCCTTGGCGACCATGCCGACGGACAGATGCGGGTCGACCTCGCTGAGCCGTGCGTCCATCGCCGGATGCCGGACAGCCAGGTCGGCGAGGACCCCGGGCAGCAGCCCGCGCGCCGCCGAGGCGAAGGCGGCGATGGTGAGCCGCCCGGCCGGTGTCCCCCGCCGCTCCTCCAGCTCGCTCTCCGCCCGCTCCACGAGGGCCAGCAACTCCTCTGCGACGGCGACGAGCTGATACGCCTCGGGGGTCAGCCGGACGCCGCGCCCCGCACGCTCCAGCAGCACGGCCCTGGTCTCCCGCTCCAGCTTGGCGATCTGCTGGGACACCGCGGACGGCGTGAAGCCCAGGGCGGAGGCGGCGGCGCCGACGCTGCCGTGCACGGACACCGCGTGGAGGGCGCGCAGGCGCTGGAGGTCGAGCATGAACGTCTCCGTCACGAGGGGAGCAACCGATTAGCGTCGCTTCATCCAACCATGCAGCAATCATCGCTGGTGCTTCATGGTCGGCGGGTGTGATCCTCAGCCCATGCGTCCTGCACACCTCGCCCTCGCCGTCCTCGTCGCCGCCGTCTGGGGCGTCAACTTCACCGTCATCGAGATCGGCCTCGACCACTTCCCGCCGCTGCTGTTCTCCGCCCTGCGCTTCCTCGCGGCCGCGGTTCCCGCGGTGTTCCTGGTGGGCCGCCCCAAGGTCGCGTGGAAGTGGATCCTGGGGGTCGGGCTGGTCCTGGGCGTGGCCAAGTTCGGGCTGCTGTTCGTGGCGATGGACACCGGGATGCCGGCCGGTCTGTCTTCCCTGGTCCTCCAGATACAGGCGGTCTTCACGGCCCTGATCGCCTTCGCCGCCCTGGGGGAACGACCCTCGCGGCTGGGTGCGCTGGGCATGGTCGTGGCGCTGGCCGGGATCGCCGTCGCGGCAGCGGACGAGGGCGCGTCCGGCCCGCTCGGGGCGTTCGCCCTGTGTGTCGCGGCCGCTGCCTGCTGGGGCGCCTCCAACGTCCTGACCCGCAAGGCGGCCCCGCCGGACGCGCTGAACTTCATGGTCTGGGTGAGCACGGTCCCGGTACTGCCGCTGCTGGCCCTGTCCCTTCTGACGGAGGGCCCGTCGCGCGACCTGGCGGCGCTGCGCACCCTTGACTGGCAGGGCGCGGGCACCGTCCTCTACGTCGCCTGGATCACGACCGTCTTCGGCTTCGGCGCCTGGGGCTGGCTGCTGCGCCGCCACCCGGCGTCCACGGTGGCCCCCTTCTCTCTCCTCGTCCCGGTCTTCGGGATGTCGGCGGCGGCCCTCTTCCTGGGCGAACCGGTGAGCGGGCTGCGCTGGTGCGCGGCGGCCCTGCTGGTCGGCGGTGTGGCCCTGACCTCGCTCGCACCCCGGCGCCCGGCACCCGTGACCCGCCCCGCGGACACCTCGGCGGTGCAGGAGGCCGTCGGCCGATCATGAGGGGCGGAGCCTCCGGCGTCAGCCAGATGCCTGCGTCTCCCGAGTGGCGGCCCAGGAGGCGAGGAGGCGCAGACCCTCTTCGGACGGAGAACCGGGTTCCGCGGTGTAGATCGTCAGGGTGAGGCCGGGTTCGGCGGCCATTTCCAGGCCTTCGTAGGCGAGGGTGAGGTCGCCGACGGTGTGGTGGTGGAAGCGCTTGGTGCCGGTGCCGTGATGACGGACGTCGTGGGCGCCCCAGCGGGTGCGGAATTCGTCGCTGCGGGTGGACAGCTCGCCGACGAGGTCGTGCAGGTCCTTGTCGTAGGGGTTGCGGCCGGCTTCGGTGCGCAGGATGGCGACGGCGATGTCGGCGGCCTGTTCCCAGTCGGGGTAGAGGCGGCGGGAGGCGGGGTCGAGGAAGTTGAACCGGGCGAGGTTCGCCTGGTTGCCGGCCGTGGCGTAGACGTCGCAGTAGAAGGCGCGGGCGAGCTGGTTTGCGGCGAGCAGGTCCATCCGGCCGTTGCGGACGAAGGCCGGGCCGGCGGTGATGGCGTCCAGCGTCCACTGGAGGCTGCGGTGCGGCGTCCACTGCCGAGTGCTCCGGCGCCGGGGCCGGGCGAGGGCGTCCGAGCCGTCGGCGGTCTGCGCCAGACGGAGCAGGTGGGCGCGTTCCGCGTCGTCGAGCCGGAGGGCGCGGGCCACGGCTTCGAGGACGGCCGGGGAGACACCGGAGAGATTGCCGCGCTCCAGCTTGGCGTAGTACTCCACGCTCATGTCGGCGAGTGCGGCGACCTCGCTTCTGCGCAGGCCGGGGACGCGCCGGCGGCTGCCGGCAGGCAGCCCGGCCCGCTCGGGGCTGATCCTGGCTCGCCGTGAGGTGAGGAACTCGCGGATCTCTGCTCGGTTGTCCACGCCTTCGACGGTACGTCCCGGACGTCGCCGGAGGGATGTACTGCCGGTACACCCTTCGGCGGTGACTCGTTACGCATGCGAAGCGGCGGTTACCTGGTGGAGGTGGCGCTTCCGCTCCGGCCGTGACGTCGGCCGGTGGAGGCCCGCGTCCGGTCCCTGGGCGGCGGCTCGCCGTCGGTGACCGGTCAGTCCCGCACTCGGCGCCTGCCGGCACACCCGGTACCGCACGCCTCGGCACGCAAAGGAACCCCTCATGCGCGGAGCAGTGATCCACGCCCCCCGTGACATCCGCTTCGAAACCCTGGACGACCCGAAGATCCTGCACCCGACCGACGCGATCATCCGTACGGCCGTCACCTGCGTGTGCGGTTCGGACCTGTGGGCCTACCGCGGCCTGGAGCCGGTCGGCGACCCGCACCCGATGGGCCACGAATACGTCGGCATCGTCGAGGAAGTCGGCAGCGAGGTCACCCACGTCAAGCCGGGCCAGTTCGTCGTCGGCTCGTTCGCCACCTCCGACAACACCTGCGCCAACTGCCGCAACGGCTACCAGTCGAACTGCCTGCACCGGGAGTTCATGTCCACCTGCCAGGCCGACCACGTCCGCATCCCCAACGCCCAGGGCACCCTGGTCGCCACGGACGAGGTCCCCGGCGAGGAGTTCTGGCCCGGTCTGCTGGCCGTCTCCGACGTCATGGGCACCGGCTGGTGGGCCGCGGAGGCAGCAGAGGTCAAGCCCGGCTCCACCGCCGTGGTCGTCGGCGACGGCGCGGTCGGTCTGTGCGCGGTGATCGCCGCGAAGGAGAAGGGCGCCGAGCGGATCATCGTCATGTCCCGTCACGCCTCCCGCCAGCAGTTGGCCCGGGAATTCGGCGCCACCGACATCGTCTCCGAGCGCGGCGAGGAAGGCATCGCCCGGATCAAGGACCTCACCGGCGGGATCGGCGCCGACAGCGTGCTGGAGTGCGTCGGCACCGAGCAGTCCATGCAGCAGGCCCTGCGCTCCACCCGCCCCGGCGGCAACGTCGGCTTCGTCGGCGTCCCCCACGACGTCGCCGTCGACGGCCAGGAACTGTTCTTCTCCCACGTCGGCCTGCGCGGCGGCCCCGCCCCCGTACGCCGCTACCTGCCCGACCTCATCGACCGCGTCCTGACCGGCCGGATCCACCCCGGCATGGTCTTCGACCTCACCCTGCCCCTCGACCAGGTCGCCGAAGGCTACAAGGCCATGGACGAACGCCGCGCCATCAAGACCCTCCTCAAGCCCTGAACCGTTCGGCACCGAGAACCTGGCCTGCCCCCGGTTCACCCCTTCTCAGGAGTCCTCACCGTGACCGCTTACGCCCTCGTCGGCGCCGGCCCCGGCCTGGGCCTGGCCTGCGCCCGCCGCTTCGGTGCCGCCGGGCACGGCGTCGCCCTGCTGTCCCGCAGCGGCGAGCACCTCGACAGCCTCGTCGCCGCCCTGGACGGCGACGGCGTCCGGGCCCGCGGCTACACCGCCGACGCGCTGGACGCCGTCTCGCTCACCACAGCGCTCAGGAAGGCCGCCGAGGAGCTGGGGCCCGTGGAGATTCTGCAGTACAGCCCCGCGCCGCGGTCCGACTTCATGAAGCCGGTCCTCGACACCCGCGCGTCCGACCTCGACGATCCGCTGGCCTTCTCCGTCAAGGGCCCCGTCGCCTGCGTCGGCGCCGTCCTGCCCGGCATGCGTGCACTCGGCCGCGGCACGCTGCTGTTCGTCAACGGCGGCAGCGCGGCGCGCCCGAACCCCGAGCGGGCCGGCACCTCGATCGCGTTCGCCGCGGAGAGCGCGTACGCGGCGATGCTCCACGACGCGCTCGCCGGGGAGAACGTCCACGCCGCCCAGCTGATCGTGCCCGGCGCGATCCGTCCGGACGCCGAGCACTCCAGCCCCGCGGGCCTGGCCGAACGCCTGTACGCCCTAAACACCGAGCGGGACGGTTTACGGCACTACACCGAGCCCGTGCCCGAATGATGCGGACGCCGACACCGGCCGGCCGACCGGGACGGGCCGGATCACCGGACCTTCGAAAGAGACCCCAATGAACCCCACCTACGACTTCGCCGGCCAGGTCGCCTTCGTCACCGGTGCCGGCTCCGGCATGGGCCTGGCCGCCGCTCGCGCCTTCGCCGCCTCCGGCGCGGCCGTCGCTCTCGCCGACGTCGACGAAGCCGCCGTGAACGAGGCCGCGCGGCGGCTCACCGACGAGGGCCGGCAAGCCCTGGCCCTGGTCTGTGACGTCAGCGACGAGGAGCAGGTCGCCGCCGCGATCGACCGCACGGTGGACACCTTCGGACGCCTCGACATGGCCTACAACAACGCCGGCGTCCAGATTCCGCCCACCGACGCCGCCGACGAGAGCGTCGAGCAGTTCGACCGGGTCCACGCCGTCAACCTGCGCGGCATCTGGGCCTGCATGAAGCATGAACTGCGGCACATGCGCGCCCAGGGCAGCGGCGCCATCGTCAACTGCTCCTCCCTCGGCGGCCTGGTCGGCATCCCCGGCCGCGCCTCCTACCACTCCTCCAAGCACGGCGTCATCGGCCTGACCACCAGCGCCGCGCTCGAATACGCCCCGCGCGGCATCCGCATCAACGCCATCTGCCCCGGCACCATCGACACCCCCATGGTCAGCGACATGATCGCCAAGGGGGAACTCGACCGGGCCGAGGCCGAAGCGAACCAGCCCATCGGCCGGCTCGGAACGGCCGAGGAGATGGCCGATGCCGTTCTGTGGCTGTGCAGTCCCGGCGCCGCCTTCGTCGTCGGCGTCGCCCTGCCCGTCGACGGCGGCTACACCGCCCGGTGACCCCGGCCCGCCGCGCGTCCCCCGCTCACACCCCGGAAGGAAGAACCGCAGTGGAACACATCACCGAGACACCCACCGCCAAGGGCCCGGCCGAACGCTTCACCGGTGACGTCTACCTCAACATGATCGAAACCCCTACCGACCCCGCGAACCTCGCCGCGGCACTGGTCCGCTTCACCCCCGGCGCCCGCACCAACTGGCACTCCCACGCCAACGGGCAGACCCTCTACATCACCGATGGCGTGGGACTGGTCGGCACCCGCGACGGCAACGTCGTCCGCGTCTCGGCCGGCCAGATCGTCAAGTGCCCGGCAGGCGAGGAGCACTGGCACGGCGCCACCGACACCACCCTCATGGCGCACATCGCCATGGTCGTCGGCGTCGTCGGCGGCGACGGCACCACCTGGCTCGAACCCGTCACCGACACGCAGTACGACCACGCGCTGACCGCCCAGAGGAAGGCGCCCCCGAGCCGCGCGACGTGAGGATCAGCGACTGGCACTGAGCGCCCGGCCGGGCTGACGGGTCCTGCCGGCCGCGCAAGCACGTCTTACGAGCCGGTCACTCCGTCGATCCGCTCCCGGATGAGGTCGGCATGACCGTTGTGACGTGCGTACTCCTCGATCATGTGCACCATGATCCAGCGCAGGGAGACTCCCTGATCGCCGACCAAACCCGCTTCGTGTTCGGACAGGTGGCCGGAATCGTCCAGCGAAGCTTCAGCGATCAGCTCACGGCCCTGAGCGACCTCCGCCTGCCACGCCCTCATCACCTCGTCGAACCCTCGTTCCGGCTGGACGTCGAAGCCGTGCAGGTCGCCTTCCCCGAAGACCCGAGGCACGTCCTGACCCGCGAATACGCGCTTGAACCAGTTGCGTTCCACTTCAGCCATGTGCTGAACGAGACCGAGCAGCGTCATCGGGGAAGGCGACACGGCGGCAAGCCGTAACTGATCGTCTTCGAGGCCCGAACACTTCAGGGCGAGAGTCGCACGGTGAAAGTCGAGCCATGCTTCCAGCATGGCGCGCTCGTCGGCATGCGCGGGTGGGACCGGCCGTCCATCTGGTGTCGTATGCATCATCAGACTCTCGCAGCAGCAGTCCGGGGCCCACGACCGCCTTCGCTGTCGACGAACAGGCGTCTCGTCCAACTCCCGGGCGGGCCGGTGACAACGTCCGTGTGTGATCAGGACGTTCTCCGACTGTCCCGGACCGCCCCGGCTACAGTCTCGCGCATGGTCGAACACGATGCCCTCAACGCCACCCGCGAGGCCTACGACGCGGTCGCCCCCGAGTACGCGCGGCTGTTCAGCGGCGAGTTGCGCAACCGGCCCCTGGACCGCGCGATCCTGGGCGCCTTCGCCGAGCTGGTCAGCGCGGGCGGCGACGCAGCCCAGGTCGCGGACCTGGGCTGCGGACCCGGCCATGTCACCGCACATCTGCGTGAGTCGGGGTTGGCCGCGTTCGGCGTCGACGCCTCTCCCGCGATGATCGAGTCGGCTCGGCACGCCTATCCGGACCTGCGGTTCGACGTCGGATCGATGACCGCCCTGGACATCGCCGACGGAGTGCTGGGCGGCGTCCTGTCACGCTGGTCCGTCATTCACACACCGCCGGCCGAACTCCCCGTCATCCTGGCGGAGTTCCACCGCGTGCTGGCACCCGGCGGCCACCTCCTGATCGGCTTCTCCGCCAGCGACGGCCCGTCTCACCCGACACAGGTCTTCGATCACACCGTCGCGCCGGCCTACCGGTGGTGGCCGGATCATCTCGCCGCGATGCTGCACGAGTTCGGGCTGGCCGAGGTGGCCCGGACGGTGCGCCGGCCTCAGCCCACCGACCGACGGCAGTTCCAGGAGGTCCACCTGCTCGCCCGCAAGGCATGAGACTTCTCCCGCAACTCGCTTCGCGAACCGGGACGGGCCCTCCTGACAGGAGAGCGGTGCTGCGCGGAGGCGTTGCGGTGCCTCCGCGCAGCGGTGAGGTATCAGATACCGAATGGTGCCGCGTAGCGGACGGTTCCGCCGGGCAGCGGGTGGGCGGCGTCAAGGGTGAGGGCCATCAGGGCCTCGTCCGGGACGTCGATGGTCACGCCGATGCCGTGCAGGGAGGCGCGGCTGAAGCCGAACCGCGGGTAGTAGGCCGGGTGTCCCAGGACGACCACGTGGTACTCGCCCATGTCCCCGGCCGCTGCCAGCGCGGCCAGGACGGCCGCGGAGCCGGCGCCGCTCTGCTGCCGCTCCGGCCGTACGGCGACCGGCCCCAGGCACAGAGCCGGGGTGCCGCCGATGTGGCAGCGGGTCAGAAGGGCGTGGCTGACCGGGTTGCCGTCGTCGTCCGCGGCGACGAGAGAAAGACCGTCGATCCACGCGGCCGGGTCGGCGCGCAGGGCGTCGACCAGATCGGCCTCCAGCGCGGTCGGAAAGGCGGCGAGGTCGATCTCGCGGATGGCGGGGATGTCGGCGCTGGTCTCGGCGCGCGTGATCCACGTGCTGCTCATGATCGGTGAAGTCCCGTTTCGGAGAGGTGTTCGTGTGGACGCCCCGCGAGCTCACGCTCCCGGCAGGGGCGGACGGGATGAGGTCAGGCCACGGCCCGGGACGTGAGGGAGACCCGGGCGCTGCGCACGGTGGCCCTGAGCGCGGTCATCGACCTCACCTCCCTGCTTCCGTCAGCGAACACGAACAGCGGGGAGTGTACGGGGGCTTCACCAATGGGCACAAGGGAGCATGAGCGGGCTGCCCGAACGGGCACGAGGAAGCGTGCACGGGAGCCGGCGCCGTCCGCCGCCGCGGTCCGAGCAGGCCGAGGCCCCGGGGCCCCGTACCCCCGGCCGAGGGCCCCCCGCCCCGG
>NZ_JBFADM010000082.1:16110-30702 GCF_040641355.1 Streptomyces sp. NPDC020996 | reverse complement strand
ACCACCTCGGCCGACTCGGCACCGACAGCATCGCCCTGTGCTTCGGATCAAGCAGCTTCTTCGGAGGACCCTCCTTCGACACAGAATTCGTCGCGGAGGCCGCATCGCACTCCCACGACACGCCGGTCTACACCGCAGCCATGGCCATGACGGCCGCACTCAAAGCCGCCGGTGTCCGCCGGCCACTGGTGATGATGCCTCCCTGGTTCACTCCCCCGACCTTCGAGGCGACCGAGAAGTACCTCACCGCGGTGGGCATCGAGCGCATCCGCATCGCCCAGTTCGACCTCGGCCCACAATGGGCGGCCATTCCCCGGTACAACGCCTTCGACGAGGGCGCCCGATGGGCCGTGGATCCGCACGACGTCCACCGCCAGACACTCACGGCGTTCAAAGACGCCGAGGACACCGCCGTCGACGGCATCCTCGTCCCAGGCAGCGGATTCCGCACACAGGATGCGGTGGTGCCGCTCGAACAGGAACTGCAGATCCCCGTCATCACAGCGAACCAGTCAGTCCTGTGGTACGGCCTCAACCAGGCCACTCCCAAGCCGCGGACAGACACGGGACACCACCCCCACGGCAGCCTCTTCACCCTCCCCCTCCCAACAAACAAACCACAATAACAAAAACCCAGACAACCCACGCAGACCACCCACCAACACGAGGTTCCCCCGAGATGCGGGGACAGGTGACAGCAGGTCAGATAGGCCTCACGAGAGGGGCTCTGACGATGCCTGCTCCGAGGAAGTACCCGCTGGAGTCGCGTGAGCGTGCGGTGCGGATGTACCGCGCTTCCGAGCCGAAGCCCGTGATCCGCCGCATGGCCGAGGAACTCGGCGTGTTCGTGCGGCACCACATCAACATGCTCGGCCGCTACTCCTCTTCCGGCTCCCCGACCCGACGGGCGGTTTGCGCCCGCTGCGAGACAAGGGCAGCAGCAAGGAGGCATGACCGCACCCCGTCTCCAGGCGGACTGTACGCAGCGGTGCCCGTCAGCACTCCGGCTGCGGGTGGGACTGACCTGCCTGCGGCGCCACCGCTGCCGTGGCGTCGTAGGCGGCTCGGGCCTGAGCGATCGTGCCGCGGTGCCGCTCCGCCCACTCCACGAAGCCGGTCAGGTAGGAGTACAGCTCTCGCGCCATGGCAGTGAGGCTGTACTCGACCTTCGGCGGCACGGTGGGATGAACGATCCGTGTCAGTAGACCGTCGCGTTCAAGTCTGCGCAGGTTCAAGGTGAGCATCCGTCGGCTGATGCCTTCGATGGAACGTTCCAGCTCAGTGAATCTGATGGGGCCACGGGCGGCGGCGACCAGGATGCTGATGCTCCACTTGCCCGCCACATGGTCGATCACCTCGACGAGCGGACACGCCTCGGCGGTGACCTCCTCGGACACATGCGTGTGACTGCGGGACATAAAAGTGCCTCCTTCCCTCACAGGTCATGGTTACAGAAGATGGCTGCTGTAACAAATAGTGCACCAAAGGGAGGTTCGAACATGTCCCCGTCTGTCGCAAGGGCGACCGCATCGCCGTGGCTGACCGTCGTCTTGCTCTGTGTCGGCCAGATGATGATCGTCTTGGACCAGAACATCGTGAACGTGGCACTGCCCGCCGTGCAGGGTGGTCTCGGGCTCTCCCCCGAGAACCTCGTCTGGGTGGTCAACGCCTATGTCATCCCGTTCGGCGGGCTCCTGCTGCTGGCCGGACGGCTCGGTGACCTCATCGGGCGGAAGGCCGTGTTCCTGACGGGAATCGCGCTCTTCAGCGCCTCCTCCGTGCTGTGCGGCGTCGCGACCAGCGAGACTTTGTTGATTGCGTCCCGTTTCCTCCAGGGGATCGGTGGAGCGGTCGCCTCCGCCTGCATCCTCGGCATGGTCGCGACCGTGTTCTCCGATCGTCGCAAGCAGGCCCAGGCCATCGCTGCCTACAGTTTCGCCTCCGCCGGCGGCGGCGCGGTCGGACCACTGCTCGGCGGCGTCCTCACCGAGCTGCTCAGCTGGCACTGGATCTTCTTCATCAACGCGCCGATCGGTGCCACCCTCGTTCTGGTCGGCATGCGAGCGCTTCCCGGGGACCGCGGCGAGGGTATGGGCAAGGGCACCGACTTCCTGGGAGCCTTGCTGGTCACAAGCGGAATGATGCTCTTGGTGTACACCATCGTGGACGCTGAGCGAGTCGGCTGGGGAGCAGCCCAGACCCTACTGCTCGGCAGCCTGACCCTCCTGTTGCTGACCGGGTTCGTCGTCCGCCAGGCCACAGCCGCAAAGCCACTGCTGCCGCTGGGTCTTTTCCGCTCAAGGAGCCTGGCGGCGGCCAACATCGTCCAGTTCCTGATGATCGCCGGCATGTTCGGCCTGTTGTTCTTCGGCACGCTCTACCTACAGCGCGTGCTGACGTACAGCTCGCTGCAGGCCGGTATCGGCTTCATGCCCATCGCCGTGGTGATCGCCGTGGTGTCTCTCGGCCTTTCGACCCGGCTCATCACCAGGTACGGCCAGCGCGCGATGGTCCTGCTGGGGCTCGCCCTCATCGTCGGGGCGTTCGTCATGCTGTCGTACGCCCGCGTCAACGGCGTCTACCTGGTGGACTTCCTCCCAGCCAGCATCGTCATGGGGCTCGGCTTCGGCCTCGCCGCGCCGGCCATCATGGGGCTCGGCATGACTGCCGTTTCGTCGGCCGAGTCCGGCATCGCCTCCGGACTGTTCAACACCACTCAGCAGATCGGGGGCGCAATCGGCCTGACCGTGCTCAGCGCGTTCGTCAGCGCGCGCACGAACAGCCTCATCACCGCGGGGAAGACCGAAGCGGAATCGCTGGTCGGCGGATACCACGTGGCCTTCCTGGCCGCCGCCGGATTCACACTGGCCGCCTTGATCATCGGCGCCGGCCTGCTCAAGGCCACACCGTCCGCAGGCGTGAAGCAACAAAGCATGGCATCTTCCGAACACGACGCCTCGGTCTCCTGACCAGCAGAGGTCACCCCGGTCCCCACCCCATTTCAGCGTCTGCTGTTGCCCGGAACAAGCAGGCTGGTGGGTTCAGCGACACATGCAGCCCGATCTTGCGCTCGCGCAGTTCGGCACCGATAGTGACCAGCCAGCAGCTGCCCCGGCAGGAGCGGGTGCAGGTCTATACGTCGGCGTCCCGCGGACATGGGGCGCCGGTGTGCATGTTGGATGAGGCGCCGCTGATGACGGAGTCGAGCCTGGCCCGGGCGTGGATGAGGTCCGCGATGCGCCGGTCGAGGTGGTCACGTTCCGCGGCCAGGCGCTGGAGGAGCTCGGGGGTGGCCTTGCCGTCGATGACGCAGGGCGTCAGCTCGGCGATGGCCTTGCTGCTCAGTCCGGCGGCGTAGAGCTGGCGGATGAGGCGGACCCGGTCGACGGCGTCTTCCGCGTAGTGGCGCTGGCCGCTGCCACTGCGCCCGGCGGTGAGCAGGTTCTGTTCCTCGTAGTAGCGCAGGGCTCGGGTGGTGACACCCGTGCGGCGCGCGAGTTCACCGATCCGCATCCCCGCTCATCTCCTCTGTGCGCTGTGCGTCACACGCACTTGCCTTTCACGTCAACGTCAAGTTTTACGGTAGCTCATGCGCCCGCCAGTGGGCGAAAAGCCTTATTGAGTCCCGTACGGGGATGAGTTGAACTGACGAACGGAGTGTCCATGAGTGAGGACACTGCATCGGCCCGGCGGATGATCGGCGTCGAGGAGCGCGCCTGGACTCCGGAACCACGCCGCGCCCTTCTGCGATGGGGCGGGGAGGCGACCGTCAACAAGACGAGCAGCCGGGGGGAGGTGAACCTGCGCCTGCTCGACGTCGGCGAGGAACGCCTGGCCCGGATGAACGCCAGTGGCGTGGATATGGAGGTCCTGTCCGTCACGACGCCGGGGACCCGGCCCCTGCCCCGCAGGTCGCCGTCCCACTGGCCCGTGAGGCCAACGACGTACTGGCCGACGCGGTACGCCGCCACCCCCACCGATTCGCTGCCTTCGCGACATTGCCCATGTACGGCCCGCAGGCTGCCGCCGCGGAACTCGAGCGAGCGGTCAGCGGTCTTGGGCATGCCGGCGCGATGCTCTTCCCGCGCACCGGCGAGACGTTCCTCGACCACGCCGACTTCCGCCCCGGGTTCGAAGCCGCCGTTCACCTCGGTGTGCCGCGGTACATCCACGCGGCCATGCGGCCCCGAAATCTCATCGACACCGCGTACAGCGGCTTCGGCGTCATGACACTGCGCCTGATCCTCGCCGGGACCCTGGACCGGCACCCGGACCTGCAGATCATCCTCGGCCACTGGGGCGAGATGCTCGTGCCCTTCGCCGACCGCGCTCATCTGCTCAGCACCGCTGCCCCGCATCTGCAGCGTCGCGTCCTGGACTACATCACCGGCAACCTCGCCGTCACCGCCGGCGGCCTCCACAGCCACCACATGCTCGGTGCGGCCGTGGACGTACTGGGCCCCGACCGGATCACGTTCGGCGCCGACTGCCCCTAAGGCGCCCCCACGGCCAGCGACGGTCAAGAGGACCGCGGCCTCGGCGGTGTCGACTCTCGCGGCGCGTTCGGAGGCAAGGGCGGCGCCCGCGCCTTCGTCGGCCGCGCCCCCTCGACCAACGGGGCCGGGACAAGCTCGGCCATCGCAACGCCGAACGCATCCTCCGTCTCCCCCGGCCCGTCACCTTCTGAAAGGCAGACACACGTATGACCACGTACCCCACGACCGGCCTCTCCGGGCCCACTCTCACTGCGACCGTGTCCGTCAAGCCACTCGTGCTGAATGCACCGCAGCGCGGTGAGGACCTGCACGTCCGCGTCACCGCCCCCACCACCGGTACCAGCCTGCCCGTCGTGCTCTTCGCCCACGGCTTCGGCTCGAACCTGGACGGATACGCCCCGCTGGTCGATCACTGGGCATCCGGCGGCTTCATCGTGATTCAGGCCACCCATCTGGACTCCAAGCGGCTCAACCTCCCCGCCGATGACCCTCGCCGACCTCAGATGTGGCGCTACCGCGTACAGGACATGCGGCGCATCCTCGACGAACTCACCACCCTGGAGGCGGCCGTGCCGAGCCTGTCCGGCCGCATGGACCCCAGCCGCATCGTCGCGGCCGGGCACTCCTTCGGCGGCCAGACCGCAGGCATCCTGACGGGTCTGCGCGTCACGGACCCGCAGACCGGTGCCGCCGAGGACCTGTCTGACGCCCGGGTCATGGCCAGCATCCAGCTGGCCACCGCCGGCAAGGGCGGCGACGAACTGACCCCCTTCGCCCACGACAACCTTCCCTGGCTGCGCGATCAGGACTTCTCCCACATCACCGCCCCGGGCCTCGTCGTCGCCGGAGACAAGGACGATCTCCCGCTCTCCACCCGGGGCCCGGCCTGGACGGCCGACCCATACACCCTCAGCCGCAGCAACAAGAGCCTCCTGACGGTCCGCGGCGGCGAGCACTTCCTCGGTGGCATCTCCGGCTACCAGGCGGCGGAGACCACCGACGAGAACCCCGACCGTGTCGCCCTCGTCCAGCAGGTCACCCTCGCCTACCTGCGACACGTCACCGGAGCCGACCACACCGACTGGAACAACGCCCAGGCCGTCCTCACGGGCAGCCACCCGCTGGGACACCTCGAATCCAAGTGAGCACGCAAGGGGCGGCTGGGTCGCACGCCGCGCGTCCTGCCGTACGTTCGGACCCATGACGCACGCCCTGAGATCCCAGCCGGTGGCCCAGTGAGCGGCTGGTGGGCCTGTCCGGCGGAACGGACCCGCCGACAGGTCGACGCCGACGTGCTGCGGGATCACCGACTGTCGGCGGTCAGATCCGTCTGGGAGGCACTGCCTCCGTTGGGGGGTGGGCCTGCGCGAGGCCGAGCAGGTGGTTCACTCGCGATACGAGGTCCTCGGTGACCGAGTGCAGCGCACACCGCCCGATCCGTTCGACGTCCCCTCACTCGCAGCCCGTGCCGCGGCTCTCCCCGGCCGGGTGGCTGCGGTGGAGGCTTTGTGGGACGGCGATACCGTGCACGACTGGTTCGTGCTGTTGCTCGCGGTCTCCAACTCCCCGGAGGGGGAGGGCCACCTGGCCGCCTTTTACCGCCGCCATGGCGGTTCTCCCCATGGCGTTGCCGCCGCCGAGGCCGGCCGCGCGCTGGCCGCCCACCTTGGCGTGCCGTTCCACTTCGCTTCCCCGGACGTCCCGGATGACGTCGCCCCGCGCTGGCGGACGGTCCAGCGGCTGACGGAAGGGTGACCAGGTCCGTGGGCCGCGGCGAGGGCCGGCTGCCGGGCGCCTCCCGTTCTCGGGTCCTGCCGGCCGGGGCGGGTGCGGGCAGAGGCCGGTAGGCGTCTTCACCGCGAGCCTGCCCGATCGTGTGGAACAGAGGCAGGGCAGAAGACAGGCGCCCTGGAGGCCTGCGTGCTCATGCCCGGCAACGGTAGAACGCAAGAGCGGAGGGGGCAGCCGTTTTCGTGCCCCCTGCCGTGGCGCGCCGGTGTCGGATGGGCTTGTCGGTGCCGGCGCCCTGTCCGTCCGGTGGGTGCTGTTCTCCCGCCACCGTAGTTCTGCCCATGATCGCCGGCTCCCGGCCGCGGCTCCGATGTGGGAGGCGTCTCAGCAGCGGGGCTCCAGCACCTCCAAGGCGCCGGTGGCGGTGTCGTAGCTGCGCAGGGTGGTGAGCTGGACCGTCAGCGGTGGCGCCGGCAGCAGCTCAGGGACCCTGCGGCCGGCGAAGGCACCAGGGCGCCGGGTTCGGCCGAGGGTGACGTGCGGGCTCCAGCGCCCAGGGGCGTGGAAGGGGCTGAGGGTTCCGGGCGGGCTGTCGGAGGCCACCGCCTCCCACACCTGGCGGTGCAAGCCGGCCAGTTCGGAGTCGAGGTCCAGCGCCCAGGCCAGCACCGAGGTCGGCCGCTCGAAACGGACCACGCCGGTGAAGTGCACCGGCAGCGGCAGGGCGGCGGCCACCTCGGCGAGCTCCCAGCGGATCGGACCGGTCAGCTCCGGACAGGCGGCCAGGGTGAGGTGCGGGCTGTTCGTCGGTGAGCGGTGCCGCGCCTGACTGGGCAGCCCCGCGTCCGCCAGCCGCCGCCACGCCTCCCGGACCGCCAGTTCCGCCGCCTCATCCAACAGAAGCTCGACCGTGCGCACCACCGCAGCCTACCGGCGGTGCGCCTGCGGTACCGCCGCCGGCCGGGCGGCGGTGCCGTGGCATCGCGGGCGGTGTGTACCGTCCGGCGCAGCAAGACGTCGCCGCTGCTTGACACTGGTGTCGCTCCGACACGACATGCCGCACGAGCTGTGTCCTTGCGATCGTTCTGTGTCGTGGAGCGCCGGGCGGCGTCGCGCTTGTCCCAGATCAAGGTCAGCACGTCGAGCCCGGCGGTCCAGTCGGCTTCGAGGCCGGCCGCAGTGCCGGCGAAGCAGGTGTGGCCGGACTTGGTCGACGCCTGCCAGTCCTCGTGGACGAGCATGGGGCAGCGACTGCGCGCACCCGGTTGTACGGGTCTGTACGGGTCGCCGCAGCCGGCAGCGGCTTGTAGGTGTGGGGGCGCGGCCCTGGTCCGCGGGCACGCCGAGGCAGCCGGATCGTCGAAGCCGTCCGCCGCCACGCGGCATTCTGCTGGGGCGGCGGACGGCCTCTCGCGTGCCGTGACTACGAGAGGACCACCGCGTCACCAGCCGATACGACCCGGGCCGTCGTCGTCGTGCCGGAGCATCGGCCTGGCGGGCATGCGACTGCGCCGCAGACACCGCACCACGACTCCAGACCCGGCCGCGGCGAAGGCCCCGGATCCGATCGGCCGCGACTTCACCGCCACCGAGCCGAACATGAAGTACGTCGGTGACATCACCTGTCTCCCAGTGGACGGCGGGAAGTTCTTCCATCTGGTCGCCCTCATCGACCTCTCCTCACGCCGCCTGGCCGGCTGGGCGATCGCGGACCGCATGCGAACCGGTCTCGTCATCGACGCCCTGGCCACTGCCGAGCGCACCGGCGGCAGCTTCGCCGGAGCGGTCCTGCACACCGATCATGGCGCCCAGGGCGGATTCAGCCGGCCTTCGCCGACGCCTGCCGCAGGGCCGGTGTCGGCCGGTCCGCCTGAGACCGTTCGCTCAGTCGCCCGAACCTCGCGAGGCTTCTTCTCCGTCTCGGTCACAGCCTCAGCCCCGGCAGCCGCCCTCTGGCCAGCTTCTTCTGGCACCTCATCAGCATCCCAGCCGAGTAGCGGGCCGCCGGCAACGAAGGCCTGGACTTGGGGTCTCGTCCGCGAATGATCCGCTGCTGCGACCGGGCCGAGCAAGGCCGGCCGGCGTCCGGCGTGGTGGTCCGGTGCTGCCGGGAAGTCCTGAACATGCCGGTTTCGCCACGTGCCGCGCTCAGGACGTGCCCGAATGCCGGCAACAGCTCACCGGGGTCGAAATCCGGGAGCCATTCGGTCATGGTCCGGGGCAGGATGCCTCTGTGAACCATGTTCTGTGCGGGCTTGCCGCCAACGTGAGCTTGCCGTCCGAACTGGTCGACCGGCTGATCGCGGTCGCGGACGCGGACATCGCCGCGGTCCTCGCCGATCGCGCGGACCTCAGCCATGCGCAGGCGCTTGCGCTGGCCTCGCGTGTCGAGGAAAGCGCTGTGCGGCTGGCGTACGCGAGGCGGCTGACCGCCGCCGACGTCGATCCCGTGGCACAGCCGGACGTCGCGCTCGCCCTGCTCGGGGAGCGTGCCGGACGCCCGGAGTGGGCGCGCCTCTTGGCGACGGATCCGGTCGTGGAGCGCCGGGAGAAGCTGGCCGCCTGCCCCGGTCTTGTGCCCGACGCGGTGGAGATGCTCGCCGCGGACTCGGACGTGCGGGTCGTGGCGGAGCTCGCGCTGTGGACGACGCCGGACATGGCCGCCAGACTTGCGGGGCATCCGCATGCCGAGGTCCGCCGCGCGGTGGCGGCCAACGATGCGACGCCCCCGGCCGTGCTGGCGGCGCTGCTCACCGGACAGGGGCTGCCTCCGGCGCGGTGGTGCCTGGTCTGCGACCGGGAAGCGACGCCGTTCGTGCACGATCCGCAATGCCCGCGGGTCGACTGTGCTCTGCTGCCGGGTGCCCGCTGCGACGGCTCCCACGAGTCCACCGTGCACGAGACGCAGCGGATGGCGCTGGGGAACCCGGCCACACCCACCGAAGCCGTCGTCAGCTTCGCAGAGCACTCTTCGCCGCTGCTGCGCCGTGCGCTCGCCATTCGCCCCGGTCTGCCGCCGCAGGTGTGCGGACGACTCGCCGTGGATCCCCACCCAGCAGTCCGGGCCGACCTCGCCGAGAATCCATCGATCGACGACGCCCTGATCCACGCGCTGGCCAACGACCCCGACCACGACGTGCGGCGCCGGCTCGCCCACAACCCGCGTGTGCCGCTCGACGTGCTCACCCACCTGACCGGCGCCACCCGGACCGGCGCCACCCTCCTGCCGCGGATCGCCGCCGCCTCCCCCGACGAGGTCGAGGAACTCGCCCAGTCGCCGAACCCGGCCGCGCGGATGCTCGTGGCCCAACGGCGCGATCTGACACCCGTGGTACGCAACGCGCTGGCCACCGACCCCGACGCGAAAGTGGTCAAGTCGATCGCGCCGCACCCGGGCCTCTCCGAAGCCCGACTGCGCGCCATGCTGGACCGGCACGGAGTCCAGGTCGCTGCCAAAGTGGCGGCGAACCCGGACGCGACCCCGGCGCTGCTGGAGGACCTGGCCCGGCACAAACCACCGGCACAGAAAGCGCTCCGCGAAGTCGCCCAGCATCGCCATGCGACGGCCCCGGCGCTGCTCGCCTGTCTGGCAGACACGAAGGCGAGGCCCATAGCCGCCGGACATCCGGCTCTCCCCCCTCCGGTCATCGCAGAACTGCTCACCGACGCCGCCTGGCGGGTGGTGGAAGCGGCGGCCGCCAACCCGTCGCTACCGCTCGCCGTGATGTCGGATCTGCTGCCCCAGCTGCGGCTGTGACTGCCCTGTCCGCCGACTCAACGCTCGACGCCGCCAGTTCAAGCACCGACTCGCCAACCGAAGCGCTCCGTCACAGGTCCAGGCTGCGAGCTGTTCGAGGCGTGGCTTCTACCGTCGAACTCCAGGTGCTCGACGTCGGTGTAGCGGACCTCCTCCAGACTGCCGGCACGGCGGCCGTGATGGTCGGCGGGCCCGGTGAGCGTCATCGGGCCGTGCCGAAGTCCTGCGTCCAGTAGTTGCCGGGCTGTGCCACCCCCACACCGATCTCCTTGAAGCCGCAGTCCAGGATGTTGCGCTTGTGGCCGGCGCTGGCCATCCGTCCCGCCATGACCTGCTCGGGCGTGGAGTACCCGTACGCGACGTTCTCGCCGTAGGTGCTCCAGACGTAGCCCGCGCGCGCGATCCGCTGTCCCGGGTCGGACCCGTCGGAACCGGTGTGCGACATGGTGTTGTGGCTCGCCATGTCCGCGCTGTGGGCCTGGGCGGCCTGCGAGAGCTTCGCGTTCAGGGTGACCGGGGAGCAACCGACCTTGGCACACTCGCTGTTGACCAGGGCGACCACGCGGGCGACCGCGGCGGACGCGGGGGTCTCCGTGTCGGCGGCGGGGGCCGTGGTCGCGGACGGCTTCGGTGCGGCGGTTGTCGGCGCGGGGGGCGCGGCGGTCGGCTTCGGCTCGGCGGTGCTCCTCGTCGGGGCGGGCGGGGGCGTCTTCGAGACGGGCGCCTTGGGCTTCTCCGGGGCGGGCGCCGCAGTCCCGGGAGAGGTCGTCGGCGAGGCCGAGGGCGAAGCCGTCGTCGTGGGCTTCGCGGTCCGGACGTCCCGTCCCCGGTGCCCGCCCCAGGACGCCTTCCATCCGCCGGTCCAGGAACCGCTGGACGTGGCGGTGACGGCCTCGGCTCCTTGGTCACCCATGCACGCCATGGCGGCCGACGGCACCGCCACCGCGCCCATCGCCAAAACGGCGACGGCTATGGGCCGGCGGCGCGTCTTCCTGCGGTGCTTCCGGTGGTTCCTCATGCGGACCTCCTCCGGTCGACTCTCCTTGCGCCTCCCGCAGGCCTGGTTTCGTACAGACACTGGCCTTGACCTGCGGGGACGCCTTGCGGAGCCGTCATTGTCGAAAGCCGCGTGAGCACACGGCAACGAGGGCTTCCACTACCTCGCCCAGTACGGAAGGGGCACCCTTGAATCCGGCCCGCGATTGTGCCGAGCCGCCGCACCGGATGCCGACGACGCCTCACACCCCGTCATAAGGACGGAAGAGACGGTCCGACGGCTTGGTGGCTCGTGACCAGCCGGTGACCCCGGCCGAGGTGCCGCGTATGCCCGCTTCCATGCGCCGGATCCGCCCATGTCGCCCACACGTCATCTACTGTCTGGGCACGTTGCCAAGGAACGAGGACGTGAGGGAAGTCACCTCCTTTCCCCACAACCGGCGTCCGGCATGCCGGGGTGTGGTCAGGCGGCGGTGACCGCGCGCAGGAGGGCGTCGAGGCCGTCGGCGTAGATGCCGTGGAAGAGGGCCACGGCCTCCTCATCGCCGACGCCGGACCATTCGACCCGGGACGTTTCCGGCTCGCCGGGCCGTCGGCCCTCCCCACGCGGGCGCTCGCGCAGCTTTGCCTGGCCCGCCCTTCACCGTCGCTGGTAGCCGAGGTCGATCCGGCTCTGCTTGCCTGCGGCCGGCCGTTTGTGCTGTGCCTCCTCGTTCTCCAGCACCTGGAGCAGAAGCCGGGCGGCCATCCGCCAGTCGTCATGGCGGTTTGCCGGCACACAGGATCCGCGTACCAGTTCCGGCACGGTGTCCTGCGCGACTGGCTCGACGCACCCCCTGGCCGCCTGGGTAGCCTCTCAGCTCAACTCAGTTGGGGGCAGTTGGGGGTCTTGGATGGTCAAGATCAGCAGCCGAGGGTTCGTCAGGACGCGCGGCCCTCCTTGGCCCGGACGCGGTCGCGCTGCGCTGCGACCGGCGCGCCGAGGACGGCTGGTAATCCGGCCCTGGCCCACGGACCACACGACCCCCGGGCGGGCCGCACGCCGGCCCCGGACAGGCGAACCGGAGACAACCCCGGGTGATCGAGCACGCCGACACCGACACCGTCGTGGACCTGGGCGCGTCCGGCGACGGCATCGGCGACGCCCCCGCCTTCAGTGCTCGTCGAAGAAGATCTCCTTGACCTCGCGCAGCGCGTAGTAGACCAGCACGTACCCAGCGGCCGGGTCAGCCCACCACAGGCCGGCCAGCGAGTTCAGTACGAGGCCCAGCAACACGGCGGCGGCCAGCAGGCCGTCGATCAGGGTGACTCGGCCCTCCGTCTTCAGCACCGGGTTGTCCAGTGCGGTGCCGGTGCGTGCCTTGCCGGCGGCGAGCGCGAACATGACCGCGGCCGTCACCGCCGTCCAGCCAATGCCGAATGGCGAGTGGTGGGGCTGGAAGCCGGCGGCCAGTACCCAGGTGGACTGCACCAGCAGGTACACCGCCAGTAGCCCGAAGCCGAAACCGATCAGCCTCAGCGCACGGCGCCGGCGGTCCTCTCCGGTACCGGACAGCTCCCAGATCACTACGGTGGAGGCGCCGATCTCGATCAGGGAGTCCAGGCCGAACCCGGCCAGCGCCACAGACCTCGCCGAGATCGCCGCGAGGGCAAGCACCACGATGCCGATCACGTTCCAGCCGAGGGTGGCGTACTCAAGAGCGAAGCCGCGGCGGAGAAGCGTCCGGCGGGCGGTGTCATCGGTTCCGGTCACCGCGAGATCCTCCCAAACCGCCTGTCCGCCTGCCCAGGGCGGCTCGCAGGGCTCCTTCGTGCGCACGAAGGCCGGAGAAGCATGGGAATGGTCCTGGACCGCCGCGAA
The DNA here is from genome assembly GCF_040641355.1 of Streptomyces sp. NPDC020996. Classification (NCBI taxonomy): domain Bacteria; kingdom Bacillati; phylum Actinomycetota; class Actinomycetes; order Kitasatosporales; family Streptomycetaceae; genus Streptomyces; species Streptomyces sp. NPDC020996. The sequence continues at coordinate 17,861 of NZ_JBFADM010000082.1, read as the reverse complement.
GGGCGGATCACTCATCGTGCACTCGCCGTCACGGGAGGGACCGGTACCCGGCGCAACGCGCGTGGGCGGATGCGTCGGCACGCACGGGATGCCAGGGGCAGGTCCTACGGCTGCACGTTCGCTGTGGCACGCTGAGCCGTCCGCGGCAGATGTGTTCCCGAAACGTAGGTCCTGGTGGTGTGCGCATGAGTGTCCCTCTCGGCTGGCTGCTGCGGCGTCCCGAGCTGCGTCTCAAGGTCCTCGCCGGGACACGTCACCAGGAACGTGAGGTGACCTGGGCGCACAGCATCGAACTCGCCGATCCGAGCCCGTGGCTCGGAGGCGGCGAGCTGGTGCTCACCACGGGCCTGCGCCTGCCGGAGGATCCCCAGGCCCGTCACGACTACGTCCGGCGGCTGGCCGACGCCGGTGTCGCCGCGGTCGGCTTCGGCGTCGGCCTCTCGCACGGCCGGGTGCCGGCCGAGCTGATCGAGGCTGCCGAGGAGGCTGGGCTGCCGCTGCTGGAGGTACCGCTGCGCACACCGTTCGTGGCCGTCACCAAGGCCGTCATGGAAAGGCTGGCCGAGCAGCAGTACGAAGGAGTGGTCCAGGCATCTCGCATCCAACCGCGGATGACCCGGGCCGCGCTGGCCGGCGGTGCGCAGGCGGTGGTGAGGGAACTGGCCGTCTCCTCCGGCACACATGTGGCGTTCCTGGATTCCGAAGGGCGGGTACGGGCCTGTCATCCGCCGGACGCAGCGGTGCCGGCCCTCGACGAGGTCACCGGCCAGGGTCCGGCTGTCCGAGCGGCCGCTTCGGTCAGCAGCGGACCCGACGGCGTGGTCGCCGTCCAGCAGGTACAGGTGGGTCCCCGCGCGCACGGCCGCCTGGTCCTGGTGGCCGACCGGCCGCTGACCGCGGTGGACCACCTTCTGCTCGGCCACGCGGCGTCCCTGGTCGCTCTGGAGGCGGAGAAGCCGGTGCGTGTGCGCGACGAGCAGCGCCGCCTGAACGGCACGATCCTGCGGCTGCTGCTGGAGGGAACCATCGCGTCTCAGGCCGCCCGGGACCACCTGGTCGAGGCCGGATTCCCGAGCCGTGACGGCGTCCGCGTCCTGGCGCTGGAGGACGGCAGTCCGCGAGGAACACTCGCGGCGGTGGGCGAGGCCCTGGACGAGCGGGGACTGCCGCTGTTCGGAGCTGTGCTCGACGGCGCCGTCGTGGTGCTGCTGCCGGCGGGCCACGCGGCGACGGCCCAGGCGGTCGTGAGCGAACTCGCCGACCGGCAGAAGGCGCGTCCGGCTGCCGGGCTCAGCGCGGTGCACGAGCTGGGGGACGGGCCCGCGGCCCTGGCTGAGGCCCTCAGCGCTCTGTCGGCCGCCCGGGCACGGGGCGGTGCGGACGTGGTGCACTTCGCGTCCCTCGCCGGCCAGGTTCTGGTCACAGAGCCGCATACGAGGGCGGTGCTGGAGTCCCTGTCCGTCGCCCGGCTGGGTCCGCTGGCCGCGTACGACGACGCCAACGACACCGAACTGCTCGCTTCCCTGCGGGCCTTCCTGGAGCACAACGGTCAGTGGGAGGCTGCTTCCGCCCATCTGGGTGTGCACCGGCACACGTTGCGCGCCCGCATGACACGCGTTCAGACGTTGGTCGCCGCGGATCTGGAATCCGCCCATGTCCGGGCGGAGCTTCTGCTGGCGCTGACGGTGTGGCAGGGATCCGGGGCGGGGGGTGACCCCCCCACACCCCCCGCCGCGTCCGCCTAGCTGCGG
>NZ_JBFADM010000082.1:0-16100 GCF_040641355.1 Streptomyces sp. NPDC020996 | reverse complement strand
CTCTCCGCCGCCCTTGGCGGGGGTGTGTTTGGGGGGCGGTTGTGGGTGGGGGCGGGCGGGGGCGGCGGGTCCCCCCCCGGCTCACCGGCGGCCGGATCGGTCATGCGGCGGCCGCCGCTTCCTGCGCGACGGCCTCGCTCAGGATGGTCAGGCCTTCCTCCAGCAGGGCGTCGGGTATGGACAGCGGCGGCAGGAAGCGCAGGACGTTGCCGTAGCTCCCGGCGGTCAGGACCAGCAGCCCGTTCTCATGGCAGCGCCGGGCGATGCGGGCGGTGAGGTCGGGCGCGGGGACCCGGTCGCCGTGCTGCTCGACCAGTTCGATGGCCACCATCGCGCCCCGGCCCCGCACGTCGCCGATCACCTTGTGGGTGTCGGCGAGTGCGCTCAGGTGCTCCAGCATGGTGTCCCCGATCTCCAGGGCGCGCTCCAGCAGATCGTGCTTCTCGATCTCCTCGAAGACGCCCAGAGCGGCTTCGCAGGCCACCGGGTTGCCGCTGTAGGTGCCGCCCAGTCCGCCGGCCGGAACGGCGTCCATCAACTCGGCGCGGCCGGTCACCGCTCCCAGCGGAAGCCCGCCCGCGAGCCCCTTCGCCGTGGTGATCAGATCGGGCTGGACATCTTCGTACTCACAGGCGAACATGCGTCCGGTGCGGGCCATACCGGCCTGGACCTCGTCGATGATCAGCAGGATTCCGCGGTCGCGGCAGATCGCCGCGACCTGCGTCAGGAAGCCGGGCGCCGGAACCACGAAGCCGCCCTCGCCCTGGATCGGCTCCACCAGGACGGCGGCGACGTTGTCCGCACCCACCTGCCTGTCCAGCAGGTCCGCAAGAGCCTGCGCGGCCTCCTCGGCGCAGTTCTCGGGGCCGGTGGGCCAGCGGTACGGATAAGCCATCGGCGCCCGGTGGACCTCCGGAACGAACGGGCCGAAGCCCTGCTTGTAGGGCTTGTTCTTCGCGGTGAGGGTCATGGTGAGCAGCGTGCGGCCGTGGAAGGCATGGTCGAAGACGACGATGCCCGGGCGACCGGTGGCGGCACGCGCGATCTTGACGGCGTTCTCCACCGCTTCGGCGCCCGAGTTCACCAGAATGGTGCGCTTGTCACCACGGATGGGAGCGAGTGTGTTCAGCTTTTCGCACACGTCGAGGTACGACTCGTAGGGGTTCACCAAGAAGCAGGTGTGGGTGAACCGGCTCAACTGCGCCGCAGCCCGCCCGGCCACGGCCGGCGCCGAGTTGCCGACCGTGGTCACGGCGATCCCGCTGCCGAAGTCGATGAAGGAGTTTCCGTCCGCGTCGACGATCACTCCGCCTCCGGCCGCCTCGACGAACACCGGCAGCGTCGCACCGACGCCGGCCGGTACCAGCGTGCGTTGACGGGCCAGCAGTTCACGTGACCGCGGGCCGGGGATCTCGCTCACGACCCGCCGGATCTGGGCGAGTTGTGGACCGCCGGCCGGCCGGGTGGCTTCGGGCATGGTTCGTCCTCCGGGTTTGTAGAGGGGTTGGGCGTCTCAGCCAAACACCGGCCCACGGCCGCAGCGATGGACCGATCGGAGTGCCGGGACGGCGAGCCCGGGACAACTCGTCGAGTGTTTCGACGCCGGGACGGACCCCGCCCCGGCCACGCTCCCGTGCCCGCATCACGATCCGCTCGCCCTCGCCGGCCTCAACCGGTGGCGCAGGCCTCGACGAAGCCGGCGAAGAGACGCAGGCGGTCCGCTTCCGGACCGTCGTCGTCCTCCGGATGCCACTGCACGCCGATCAGCCAGCGCTCGGGGTCCTCGATGCCCTCGACGATGCCGTCCTGAGCGACTGCGGCGAGGACCAGCCCGGAGCCGAGCCTGTCCACGGCCTGGTGGTGGCCGGAGCGGCCGACGAGGCTGTCGACGCCCATGATGCCGTGCAGGCGGGTGCTGGGCACGAGCCGGATCTTCTCGTCGAGGAACACCGGTCGCCCCTCGCCGCCGCGGTGCAGGGTGAACTCCTCGATGTCGGGGATGATCGTTCCGCCGCGGTGGACATTGAGCAGCTGGGAGCCACGGCAGATGCCGAGTATCGGCCGGCCGGCCTTCTCGGCCGCCGCGATCGCGCTGAGGGCGTCGCGATCGGCGCGGGCGTCCACACCATAGGAGTGCGGGACGTCGACCAGGGACGAGCCGTAGCATCCGCCGTCGATGTCACCGCCCCCGAGCAGGAGCAGCCCGTCGAACCGGGCCGCCGCTTCGGGGTCCGGCAACGGCGCCGAGGTGTCCAGCAACGTGTACGAGGCGCCGAGCCGCACCAGTGTCTCCAGCGCGACCCGGGTGAAGCGGCGGACCAGTCCCGCGACCTGTTCGTCGAGGCCGGGGAAATTGAGGGACACCAGTACCGCGACATGCGCCACGGGATGCTCCGGCAGAGGCCGGGCCGGCGTCACCTCCTCTATGCGGACGACCGGCGTCATAGTTTGATCCAGGTGCTCTTGAGGTGTGCGTACTTGTCGAGTGCGTGGAGGGACTTGTCGCGTCCGAAGCCGGATTGGCCGTAGCCGCCGAAGGGGACCGTGATGTCGCTGTCGTCGTAGCAGTTGACCCACACGGTGCCGGCGCGCAGGCGCCGGGAGACGCGGTGGGCGGTGGAGAGGTCGGTGGTCCACAGCGCGGCGGCGAGCCCGTAGGGCGTGCCGTTGGCGATCCGGACCGCCTCGTCCACCGAGTCGAACTCGATGACCGACAGCACCGGGCCGAAGATCTCCTCCTGCGCGATCCGCATGTGCGGGTCGACCTGGTCGAAGACGGTGGGTTCGACGAAGTAGCCGCCGCTCTCGGTGAGGACCCTTCCGCCGCCGAGGACGGTGCGGGCGCCTTCTTCGCGGCCGATGTCGATGTAGCCGAGGACCCGGTTCATGTGCTCGGACTCCACGAGCGCGCCGATGTCGACACCAGGATCGAGCGGGTCGCCGACCCGCTTGCGGCGGGAGGCCTCCAGCACCTTCTCGAGCAGTTCGTCCTTGACCGACCGGTGTACGAGCATCCGGGAGCCGCCGGTGCAGACCTCGCCCTGGTTGAAGAAGATTCCGGTGGCGATCGCTTCGGCGACCCGGTCGAGGTCGGGGGCGTCGGGCAGCACGATCTGTGGTGACTTGCCGCCGAGTTCCAGGGAGACCTGCTTGATGTTCGACTCGGCGGCGTACTGCAGGAAGCGGCGGCCGACGGGCCCGGAGCCGGTGAAGGCGACGGCGTCGATGTCCATGTGCACGCCGATGGCGCGGCCGGCGGTCGGCCCGAAGCCGGGGACGACGTTGAGGACGCCGGCGGGGAGTCCGGCCTCGGCCGCCAGTTCGGCCAGTCGCAGTGCGGTCAGCGGGGACTGCTCGGCCGGTTTCACGACCACCGAGTTGCCGACGGCGAGGGCCGGGGCGACCTTCCAGATCGCCATCATGAGGGGGAAGTTCCAGGGCACCACCGCGGCGACGACGCCCAGGGGCTCGCGGGTGATGGTGGCCAGCACGTCCTCGGCGGTCGGTGCGACCTCGTCGTAGGTCTTGTCGATCGCCTCCGCGTAGAAGTCGAGGGTCTGGACGGTGACCCGGAGGTCGACGGCGAGCGCGTCGGTGAACGGTTTGCCCATGTCGATCGCCTCGATGAGCGCCAGCTCCTCGGCGTGTTCCTCGACGAGCCGGGCCAGGCGCTGCAGGACGATGCGGCGTTCGCGCGGTGACCGGCGTGCCCAGCGGCCGTCCTCGAAGGCGGCTCGGGCGGCGGCCACCGCACGTTCGACGTCGGTCTCGTCCCCTTCGGCCACTTCGGCGATCACCGTGCCGTTGCGCGGTGAGACGCAGTCGAAGGTCGCCCCGCTCGCGGCGTCGACGAACTCGCCGTCGATGAACAGCCGGGTCGGCAGGGTCAGTTCGGCGGCGCGTTTCTCGAGTGCGCCTCGGTCGGGCGTCACGGTCATCGGTTGTCCCTTCTCTTGTGAGCACGCTCGACCAGGTCGGTGAAGATGGCCGCGTCCGAGGCGGAACTCGTGTGCAGGTCTTCGGGATGCCACTGGACGGCGAGGATGTCGGCGTCGCGGTGCTCGACGGCCTCGATGACGCCGTCCGCCGCCGTCGCGGTCACCACGAGGCCGGCGGCGAGCACGTCGATCGCCTGGTGGTGGTACGACGACACCGGCACCCGCTCGCGGCCGACCACGCCGTGCAGGCGGGAGCCGTGCACCACGTGCACCTCGTGCACGCCGTCGCGGTGACCGACGGTGGTCTCCGGCAGGTGCTGGTGCAGGGTGCCGCCGAGGGCGACGTTCAGCGCCTGCATCCCCCGGCAGATCGCCAGCGTCGGCAGTCGCGCGGCTGTCACGGCGCGGGCCGTCGCCAGGTCGAGGTCGTCCTGGAAGCCGACCACGTCGACCGTCTCCGGCAGTGGGCGCCGGCCGTAGCGCTCCGGTCCCAGGTCGGCGCCGCCCGGCATCAGGACGCCGCCGAACCTTTCGAGTCGCTGCACGAGCCCGTACGCCGGATCGGCCGCCGGTCCGTGCAGCACCACCGGTTCACCACCCGCGGCGTACACCGCTTCGCAGATCGCCTCGGCGGCGAGCGTCGCGCTGAAGCGCAGGATGGGCACGGAGTCGGCGCGGCGGCCGATGACCGCCACCAGGGGGCGCACTCAGGCCTCCTTGAAGGGATAGTCGAGGCTGGGCAGCCACTCGTCCCATGCCGCTCGATGGCGCCCGTCCTCGATCACTCGGGCGAGGGCGGCGTCCAGCTCCGCGTGCACCTCGGGACGGTCCTTGGCCACCCCGATGCCCCAGCGGTTGCCGGTGCGCACGGTGAAGGCGAGCTGGAACCGCGGGTCGTTCTCCCCCAGGGGAACGAACACGACGTCGTCGTCGACGACGGCGTCCACGTCCCCGGTCTCGAGCGCGGCGAGCATGTCGCCGTACACGTCGTCGGAGCCGTCGGACCCGAACCCGACCAGGACGGCGCCGTCGAACGTCTCGGCCAGCGCCATGTTCGTACTGCCGTCGATGGCGGCCACTCGCCGTCCGGCGAGGTCCTGGGCCGAGGTGATGCCCGAGCCGCGGCGGACCAGCACGCTCTCGTGGAAGACGGCGTACGGCCGGGTGAAGTCGACCTGAGCCTGACGCGCCGGGGTGATGCCCTGCCCGCACAGCACCGCGTCCGCGGCGTGCGCCTGCACGGCCGGGATCATCCGGTCCCACGGCACGCGGACCCACTCGACCGGTCGGCCGAGTTCGGCGGCCAGGATCTCGGCCACGGCGGGCTCGAAGCCCAGGCGGCCGTGTTCGGCCGACCACAACGTGAACAGCGGGGGCGCCTCGGCATCCAGGCAGGCCAGCCGCAACGGTGTCGCGGCGCTCACGGGGCGTCGTCCCAGTAGGTCGAGCGCTCCCAGTCGGTGACATGGCCGCAGAACCGGGCCCACTCGTCGGTGTGGTAGTCGACCAGGAGCGTGGACAGTTCCTCGCCGAGCGCGGAGGTGATCACCGTGTCCCGGCGGAAGGCGGTGATGGCGTCGCCCAGGGTCATCGGCAGTTCGGGGAAGCGGGCGTCCTGCGTGCCCTCGTACGAGGAGCCCTGGTCGGGTTCCCCCGGGTCGGTGGCGTTCTTCAGGCCGTCCTCGCAGGCTGCGATCATGACGGCGTGGGAGAGGTAGGGGTTCACCGCGGCGTCGGGCAGCTTGTACTCCAGGCGTCCGTTCGCGGAGAGCCGGACGGTGCAGGTCTTGTTGTCCATGCCCCAGTTGATCTTCGAGGGCGCGAACTGGCCTGCGTCCCAGTAACGCTTGTAGGAGTTGACCGTCGAGCCGTTGATCAGCATCGCGCCGGCTGAGTGGAGGAGAAGGCCGCCGAGGGCGTGCCGTCCTTCCTGGGAGAGGTTCAGCTCGGTGACTCCGGGGTCCTCCAGCACGTTGACGCCGTCGCGCCAGAGACTGAAGTTGTGGTGGCAGCCGTTGCCCATCATGCCGGTGGCCGGCTTGGGCATGAAACTCGCCTCGATGTCGAGCTCACGGGCGACCTGCTTGCAGACCTGGCGGTAGGTGATGAGCCGGTCCGCGGTCAGGTCGGCGTGGTCGTACATGAAGTTGAGCTCGATCTGGAACTCGTCCTCGTAGTCGCCCTCGATCATGTCGAGGCCGAGTGCCTCGGCGTAGTCGATCACCTTCTTCACGATCTGCCGGTTCCGCTCGAGGTGCTCGATGTGGTAGGCCGGGCTCGATCCCGGCCGGAACCGGGCCTGGAGCCCCTCCCCCTTCCAGGTCATCTCCGGCTCGCAGCCGGTGCGCATCTCCAGACCGGTGCGCTGGGTGAACTCCGCGTGGACGCGCTTGAGAACGCCACGGGCATCACAGGCGTACGGCGCACCGGCACCGTCGCCGAGGTGGTCGGGCTCGTAGAGCCGGCAGAACACCCGGGCGAAGGAGGTGTCCCACGGCAGTACCGCGAACGTGTCAAGGTCGGGGATCACGGTGTACTCGGCGGCGTGCACGCCGCCGCCGAGCAGCAGTCCCTCACGCGTGGTCTGCAGGTTCGCGACCGCGGTGCGGTGCTGTTGCACACCCTTGACCGCGATCCGCTCGAGGTGGCGGGCCGGCATCACCTTGCCGACGACACGGCCGGTGATGGACACGGACTGGTAGTAGACGTACTTGACGCCGTACTTCTTGATCTTGGCGAGGGCGTCAGCGAGGTGCGGGCTGGACGCGTTCTCCTGGCGGTGCTGATCGAGAGCGCTTGTGCTCACAGGTGTTTCCCTGTCTGGTCGTAGGACCGCGTCAGGCGGTGGGGACGAGTACGGTGAACTCGCTGCGGAGTTCGCGCTGCCGGGCGGGAGCGATGTTGACGGCGAGGGTGCCGACCAGGCGCCCGTCGCGGTGATACCTGGCCAGCAAGCCGCCTGGCAGGTGGTGCGGGTCGCCTTCCTCGACGCGGACCTCGTCGGCCAGGGCCGGGGAGCCGTAGCTCTGGAACCGCAGGCCGAGTTGGTCGCTCCAGAAGGAGGGGACCGGGGCGAACGGCGCCCCGTCCGGGGGCTCGCCCGCCAGCAGCGCGACCAAGGTGGCCGCGGCCCGCCTGGCGGTGTCGGTGGGGACGGACCAGTGCTCGACCCGCCTGGGGACCTCGTCGAAGAGCGGGTTGGGGAAGCGGGCGACGTCGCCCACGGCGACCGCGCGGGGCGCGCCGGTGACCTGTAGGTGATTGCCCGTCAGGACGCCGTTGTCCAGGGGGAGTCCGTTGCCCTCCAGCCACTCGGTGTTGCAGACCGAGCCGACCGCCTCCACGACCACGTCGGCCGGGAGGGTGTCGCCGCTGTCGAGGACGACACCGGTGACGCGGTCGTCGCCGGTGAAGGTGGTGACTCCCGTACCGAGGACGAACCGGATCCCTGCCGCCTCGTGGTGGCGTTGCACGGCCGTCGCGAGCAGATCGCCGATCACTCGCGCCATGGGCGGACCGGCCGGCTCGACGACGGTGACGGTGTGCCCCAGGGTGCTCAGCGTCGCCGCGACCTCACAGCCGATGAAGCCGGCGCCGATCACGACGACCCGGGTGGGTCCGGGCCGGCGCAGGGCGGCGCGCAGCCCGTGGCAGTCCTCCACGGTGCGGAGCACATGGCGGCCTGCTGCCGGGCCGGGTGTGCCGAGCCGGCGGGGGCGCAGGCCGGTTGCCACGACCAGTCCGTCGTAAACGGCATGATGGCCCGACTGGGTGGCGAGCGTCCCGGCTGCCAGGTCGGTCGAGGTGACGGGGTCGCCCAGCCGGAACTCGACGTCCGCGGTGCCGGCCCGGCGTCGGAAGGACAGCCGTTCGGCGAGTGCGGACGGCTCGGCGGCCCGGGGATCTGCGAGTACCTCCTTGGACAGCGGCGGCCGGTTGTAAGGCGGGTGCGGCTCGGCACCGAACACGGTGATCGGTCCGTCGTGGCCCGCGGCGCGCAGTTGCTCAGCGGCTCGGAGGCCGCCGAGCGAGGCACCGACGACGGCGACGTGCTGGCGGGCCGGCATCAGCCCTCGATCAGGATTGCCTGCACGGGGCAGACGTCGGCGGCTTCCTCGACGTACTCCCGCATCGCTTCGTCGGGCGTGCCGTCGTACTCGAGCCGGCCCTCGTCGTTCATCCGGAAGACCTCGGGAGCGGCGATGGCGCACTGACCGTGGTCCTGGCACAGGGAAAGGTCGACATTCACCTTCATAAGAACTCCTTGGAGCGGCGGGCATGGTGGGGTGTGAGGTGTGGAGTGTGGGGTGTGAGGTGTGAGGTGTGAGGTGTGGTCAGAGGGCGCGAGTGAACCCGATGGGCAGACTCAGCGGACCGGTGTTGCCCGAGTCGGGCATCCACGTCGCACCGGGCAGGATCCGGATGTCGCGCATCCGGCGGGCCAGCAGCGGCAGCGCCTCGCTCATGTCGGAGCGGGCGACGAAGTGCCCCAGGCAGTGGTGCGCGCCACCGCCGAAACCGAAGTGAGGCTTGCGCTCGGCGGTGATGTCGAATCCACGGGGGAAGACCCGCGGGTCGGTCCCGGCCGACTCGCTGTAGAGATGCACCGTGGTCCCGGCGGTCAGGTCGAGGCCTTCGAAGGTGAAGTCCTCGAGCACCTCGCGAGTGACCCAGCGGACGGTCGGGTTCACCCGCATGACCTCCTCGACGGCCTTGCCGCCGAGTTCAGGCCGTTCGGCCAGCAGGTCCCACTGGTCGAGGTGGCGGCTGAAGGTCTGCATCGCCAACCCGAGCTGGTTGCGGGTGGTGTCGAAGCCTCCGAATATCAACAGCACCATGCTGTCGCGCAGTTCGGCGTCGCTGAGCCGGCCGTCCTCGGCGCGGGATGCCTTCACCAGCGCGGTGACGAAGTCCTCGCGCGGGGCGGCCCGGCGATCCGCGATCAGTGCGTCGCAGTAGTCGTAGAGCCGGGCGAGCGCCGCCTCGATCTTGGGCAGGTCCTCGCGGAGCGTCACGCCCATCGCGAGTCCGATGGTGGCCGACTCGCGGGCGATGACCGGCCACTCCTCCTCGGGCAGGCCGAGCATGATCGCGATGACCCGGGCCGCGTACGGCTCGGCGAACTCGGTGACGAACTCGCATTCGTCGGGCTTGGCGAAGCCGTCGACCAGTTCGGTGGCGAGCGCCTGGAACCGCGGCACGAGTCCGCCGATCAGCTTCGGCGAGAACGCGGGGTTCATCAGCCGCCGCAGCCGGTGGTGCTCGGCGCCCTCCTTGTTCAGGATCCAGCTCGCCCACCACTGTGCGAACGGGCCCTCGGTGACCCCGTTGTGGGCCGGCCAGGCGACGCTGCCCTGGCGGAGCTTGGGGTGCTTGAGCAGCCTGCTCATCTCGTCGTAGCGCAGGACCGCGATCCCGTACGGCGTCGTGGCGTACCAACTGCGTTCGCGGGCGGCGTGGACTTCGTCAGAGGTGATCGAGAAGGACGGGTCAGCCACGTCCAGGACGGGAGGGGAACCGGGGGCGAGGGTCGGCATGGACAACCTCCAGGGAGCTTGGGCCGGTGCATGGCTCAATACCCTGGATTTAGAGTTTTTAATTGTCAAGACCTCGCCGTCACCGATTCGCCGGCGCCTCCGACTCGGCGAGGGCGAGCACCCATCCCGTGCCCAGGGGCAGCTCCGCCACATCGACGAAGGGACTCGGGGCCGCGGACCCCGAAGGTGCCGGCATCTGCGGTAGCCTCGCGCCGATCACCCAGCGCGGCGTGTTCGCTGCGATCACCCGGCGCTCGGCGTTGACGAGGACGGCCTCGGTGCACGCGCCGCGCAGCACGGCGATCAGCCTGCGTTCGAGATCGCCGACCGACAGATCCACGCCCGCGACGCCGAGGAAGTCGCCGTCCGCGACGATCGGGACGGCTGCGGTCACGACGTACAGCTCGGAGCCGGAGTAGTCGACGTACGGACCGTACGCGACCCGGCTCCGCGGCTGCTGGGCGAGCTGGAACCACTCCATCTGGAGGTAGTCGTAGACGTCGACGCTCATCGGATCGAAGTTGAGCCGCAGCCGGACCACCCGCTCCCCCTGCCGCTGCCACCAGGCGATGTACCGGTCCTGGCCGTCGATCTGCCCGGGAGCGGCGGCGAAGCCGAAGCCGACCGCGAGACGGTCCTCCGCGACCAGCTCGACCAGCAGCTTCTGCACCTTGGCGAGGTGGGCCTCGGACCAGCCGCCGCGCGGCGGACGGCTCTCGACGACGGCCTCGGCGATCCGGGAGAGCCTGGCGAACACCGGCTCGAGCACGTCGGAGGCCGTGCGAGCCAGGGTGGCGGCGTCGGGGCCGGGCAGCTTCGCGTTCACAGCTGCGCTCCTTCCTCGGTCTGCAGGAGGTGGAGGGCGGTGAGCCTGCGGAGATTGCCCGCCACGTGCTCTTCGGTGAGCCGTCGGGCCTCGTCACCGTTCTCGGACACGACCGCGGTCGCGATCGCGTGATGTTCCTCCACCACCGCGTCCAGATCGATCTCGGGGCCGATGGGCAGCCAGAGCAGACCGGACACCTCTGCCTGGAGGTTCGCTTCGAGCCGGGTCAGGCGGGGGGACTGTGCGGCCACCGCCAGCTCGATGTGGAAGCGGCAGTCGGCCCGGATGCGGTCACCGAGGTTGTCCGCCGTGCGAAGCTGCTCGGTCAGGGTGAACAGCCGACGGACATTGACCGCCGAGGCGCGCTCGGCGGCGAGCTGCGCCGACCGGCCGGCCACGGCCAGGTGTTCGTCCACGATGTCGCGCAGCCCCGAGATCGTCATCGCGGCCAAGCGCTGGCGCTGCGGCTCGACCGGCGGCGACTTGGGATGCCGGACGAACGAACCACCACTGCGTCCCCGCTTCGTCTCGACCAGGCCCTGCTCACGCAGTTCGGACAGCGCCTCGCGCACCGTCATCGGCGCGACGTTGAACTGGGCCGCGAGCTGGACCTCCACGGGCAGCTTCTCCCCATCGCTCAGCAGGCCAAGGTAGATCGCCTCGGTTATCCGCTGGACGACCTCCTGGGCCCGGCCGCCCCCCGTCGAGGACCCGAGAAGCGCAGCGAGTGCGGACATCTACCGGCCTCCTTTCACCCCCGGCGATCCGGGCGCGCCCAATGTAGTCGATCGGCCTCACTCAACGCTTGACGCTTAACAACTAGAACTATAGGTTTCCGCGAAACCCGCAGCGTGAGTTGCGGCCCTCTCAGAACCAGAGGAAGACCGGATGACCAGTACGACGTCACCATCGGCGGAGTCCGACGGCTCCCCCCAGTCCGACCACCACGACGACGCCGCTCATCTCCACGCCCTTGGCTATCAGTCCGAGTTCAAGCGGGACATGAGCCCCTGGGCGAACTTCTCGCTCGGGTTCACCTACCTGTCCCCGGTGGTCGGTGTCTACACGCTCTTCGCGTACGCCCTCGCCCAGGGCGGCCCGCCGATGATCTGGAGCTTCCTGGTCGTCGGCGTCGGCCAGCTCATGGTGGCGCTCGTCTTCAGCGAGGTGGTCGCGCAGTTCCCCGTCGCAGGCGGAGTCTACCCATGGGCACGCCGGCTCTGGGGGCGCCGGTACGCATGGATGACGGGCTGGGTCTACATGGTCGCGCTCCTGGTCACGATCGCCTCGGTCGTCTACGGAGCCGGACCCTACATCGCGGTCGCCTTCGGCTTCGAGCCCACGGTGAACACCACCATCGTGTGCGCGCTCGTCCTGCTGGGCCTGGCAACCGTGATCAACTTCCTGGGCACCAAGGTGCTCGCCATGGCCGCGCTGATCGGATTCGCCGCTGAGATCCTCGGCGCCCTCGCGGTCGGCGGGTGGCTACTGATCGCACACCGCGAGCACAACCTCGGGGTCCTGTTCGACAGCTTCGGCGCCGGAGGCGACGGCAGCTACCTTCCCGCGTTCGCGGCCGCGGCGCTGATCGGCGTCTTCCAGTACTACGGCTTCGAGGCCTGTGGAGACGTCGCCGAAGAGGTACCCGACCCGGGCCGGCTGATCCCGAAGGCGATGCGCCGCACCATCTACATCGGCGGTGCCGCGGCGACCTTCGTCTGCCTCGCCCTGATCCTGTCGGTCACGGACTTCACGGCCGTCATCTCCGGCAAGGACGCCGACCCGGTGAGCACCGTGCTCAACCAGGCGTTCGGTGCCGTCGGCGCCCGGATCGTGCTCGTCGTGGTCCTGCTCTCGTTCCTCTCCTGCGCCATGAGCCTGCAGGCGGCGGCCAGCCGGCTGGCCTACTCCTACGGCCGTGACGGGATGATCATCGGCAGCTCGCTGCTGAAGAAGTTCTCCAAGACCAAGCATGTGCCGCCCTACGCGCTGATCCTCTCCGCCGTGGTGCCGGCCGTGATCGTCCTCGGCTCGAAGTTCTCCACCGACGCGATCACGAAGATCATCAGCTTCGCCGCACTGGGCATATACATCGGCTTCCAGATGGTGGTGCTGGCCGCGCTCCGCGCCCGGCTCAAGGGCTGGGTGCCGAGCGGCAAGTACACCCTGGGGCGGTGGGGCCTGCCGGTGAACGTCGCTGCCCTCGTCTACGGCATCGCCGCCATGGTCAACATGGCATGGCCCCGTACACCGGACGCCCCCTGGTACGACAACTGGATCGTGGCGCTGTCCGGAGTCGTCGTGATCGGCGTCGGCCTGGCGTACATGGCGGTGCATCCGCTCCACGACCGCAGCACCGCGCCGTATGACGACGCGATTCCGAAGGAACCGGTGAAGAGCTGACCGTGGAACCGGAGACACGGAAAGGGGCGGGGATCCTCGGATCCCCGCCCCTTTCCTGCTCCACCGGGCCCCCAGGGCCATGCACGGCACGCATGCGGCAGCCTCGCCACCGCGCCTCGGCTGCCTGGTGCATCCGGACGGACCGTCACCTGCGTCCCGCCGCTGCCGGTCAGGCAGCGGGCCGGCACCCCGCCCAGCGTCCGGCCACCCGGGCAGAGCACCACCGTCCGGCCGCGCGATCGACGGATCGGCGTGGCCGAGGCCGGAAGGCCACGCCATTTCGTCGAGTGCGTGACCGACCAGCCGTTTCCCAGAATGGCCGCCACGTCAGGTCCATGAGCACCAGAGGTGTGCCGACGCGCAGAGCGGCGGCGATTTGGAAAGGAAGGCCATGCCACACAGTGCGAGCGATGCCTCACCCGCGGGGGCAACCGCCCGGGCGCCCCGGACCCTGCGCCAGCTCATCGCCGGCACATGGCAGCCGGGCGACGGCGCTGAGATCGTCGACACGAACCCGGCACGGCCGAGCGAGGCCGTGGCCGTGGGACAGCTCGCCCAGGAGCGTGACCTCGACCGGGCCGTCACCGCCGCTCGCGAAGCCTTCCCGAAGTGGGCGGCGACACCGCATCCCGTACGCGGCCGGATCCTTCACCGGACGGCTGACGTCCTGGACGCCCGCGCCGAGCAGTGGGGGGAGGAACTGGCGTGGGAAGAGGGCAAGACCCGTGCGGAGGGCGTCGCGGAGGTCCGGCGCGCCGCCGACATCTTCCGCTACTACGCCGGTGAAGCACTCCGCCCGGTCGGCGCGGTGTTCGCTTCCTCCCGTGCGGGTGAGCAGATCCAGGTGATCCGGCGCCCGGTCGGTGTGGTGGCCGCGGTGACCCCGTTCAACTTCCCCATCGCCATTCCCGCCTGGAAGATCGCGCCTGCCCTCAGTTACGGCAACGTCGTGGTGTGGAAGCCGGCCAGCGCGGTCCCACTGCTGGCCCTGCGCCTCGCCGAGGCCCTGGTCGAAGCCGGGTTGCCGGAGGGCGTTCTGTCTCTGCTCATCTGTGGTGGCGCGCTGGGCGGCCGCCTGGCGGAGCACCCTGGAGTCGATGCGGTCACCTTCACCGGGTCGACGTCCATCGGCCGGGGCCTGATCGCATCGTGCGGCCGACTGGCGCGACCGGTCCAGACGGAGATGGGGGGCAAGAACGCGGCCGTCGTGCTGGCGAGCGCCGACCATGACCTTGCGGCGGCGGAGGTGGTGGCGGGTGCCTTCCGTTCCACGGGCCAGAAGTGCACCGCGACGTCACGCCTCATCGTGGAGGACTCGGTGGCCGACGAGTTCCTCGATCTGCTCACCAAGCGGGTGGCGGATCTGCGGGTGGGAGACCCGCTCGACGAGAGGACCGGGATGGGACCCGTCGTGTCACTCCAAGCGCGGGACGAGATCCAGCGAGCGGTGGACGCGGGCGCGGCCCGGCCCGGCGTCGAGATCCTCACCGGAGGACGCCCCTACGACGACGACCGGGCGACTGGCGCGTTCCTCCAGCCCACGGTGGTCGAACTGGCCGGCGATGATGAGCTGTGGCGCGAGGAGTTGTTCGGCCCCGTGCTGGCGGTCCGCCGTGCGCGTGATGCGCGACATGCCTTCGATCTCGTCAACGAGAGTGAATTCGGGCTGTCCGCCGCGGTGTTCACCGACGACTTCAGGGCTGTCAGCCAGGCCGTCGACGAGGTCGACGTCGGCATACTCCACATCAACTCCGAGACCGCCGGCGCCGAGCCCCATGTGCCGTTCGGAGGGGCGAAGCACAGCGGCTACGGGCCGAAGGAACAGGGCCGCGCGGCCCTCGAGTTCTTCACCCGGACCAAGACCGTCTACCTGCGTGCTTCCGGGGGTGACGGCCGGTGAGCGGCACCCGGCCGCTGCCGCTGTCCGGCACCGCCGGCAAGGTCGAGAATCCGGCCACCACGACAATGGCGGGCCCGGGCTCCGCCGTACGTCCCCAGGGAGGCGACGACATCGGCCGTGTCGGAGTCGTCGGCTCGGGACTGATGGGCGGCGGGATCGCGGAGGTGTGCGCCCGAGCCGGGTTGGACGTCATCGTCCAGGAGGTCGACGCCGAGGGTGTGGCCGCCGGACGGCGGCGAGTCGTCGCCTCGCTCGACCGGGCTGTCCGGCGCGGCAAGCTCGCCGAGGCTGATCGCGACGCCGCCCTCGACCGGATCCGGTTCACCACGGACCTGTCCGACATGGCGGACCGCGACGCGGTCATCGAGGCGATCGTGGAGAACGAGCAGACGAAGACGGATGTCTTCACCGCCCTGGACAAGGTCGTGGTACGTCCGGACGCGATCCTGGCCTCCAACACCTCCTCCGTTCCGATCATGAAGCTCGGAAGGGCCACCCAACGTCCCGACCAGGTCATCGGCATCCATTTTTTCAATCCGGTACCGGTGCTGGAGTTGGTGGAACTGGTGCCCTCGCTCCTGACGAGCAGCCAGACGCGAGAAAGAGCCGCGCACTTCGTCACCGGTGCGCTCGGGAAGAAGGTGATCGGCTCCCAGGACCGCGCCGGCTTCGTCGTCAACGCCCTCCTCGTGCCGTATCTCCTCTCGGCCATCCGCATGCTCGAGTCGGGCTTCACCTCCGCCGATGACATCGACAACGGCATGGTCCTCGGCTGCGCCCATCCGATGGGCCCGCTGCGGCTGGCCGACCTGATCGGCCTCGACACCCTCAAGGCCATCGCCGACTCCCTGTATGCGGAGTTCAAGGAGCCTCTGCACTCCCCGCCGCCCCTTTTGCTCCGCATGGTCGAAGCGGGGCTGCTCGGAAAGAAGTCCGGCCGCGGATTCCACGACTACACCCGTTGAATCCGCGTGTGCCCGCCCCCGTGCACCGACGGGCGCGGCCCCGGGGTGGCACCGGAGCCCCGACGGTCCGGAACGGGACCGGAGCGAGGGGGCGGTCGCTCCGGTCGCTCGGGGGTCACATGTTCTTCGGCGGCTGACCGTCCATGGCGTGCCGCAGGCTCAGCGGGCGCATGTCTGTCCACACACGGCTGATATGCGCCAGACACGTGTCCTTCGGACCGACGGTGCCTTCCCGTTCCCAGCCGTCGGGGACCTCACGGTGAGCCGGCCACACCGAGTACTGCTGTTCGCCGTTCACCACCACGGCGAATTCTTCCTCGTGCTCCACGCTGCTCATCTCGACTTACCTCCAGCACGTCGTCGCACCACACCTTGTGGCATGTTTGCCGCTTCTTCTTCCCGGCCGGGCCGGGGCGCCGCCCGAGCGGCCCCCCGCCCGGCGGGGCGTCAGGCTGCCAGCCGTCGGTCGGCCGCCGCGCGAGATCGGGAGAGCGTCGTGGGGGGGAAGAGGGTAGAGCTCTAACTGTAGAT
>NZ_JBFADM010000081.1:0-31295 GCF_040641355.1 Streptomyces sp. NPDC020996 | reverse complement strand
GTGCTGCGACGGCCCGGATGCGCCCTCCCGCCGTCCGCGGGCGCGGGTGCTGCGACGGCCCGGATGCGCCCTCCCGCCGTCCGCGGGCGCGGGTGCTGCGACGGCCCGGATGCGCCCTCCCGCCGTCCGCGGGCGCGGGTGGTGCGGTTTCACCGGTGTGGGCGGGTGCGGGTGGCGGGATGGTTCGGGGGGCGCTTCAGTAGTTCACGTGGACTTCATTTGGCGGGGTGGATGAGGTGGAGTAGGGCGCTTTTGACGTGTGCATGATTTATGGCACCGCCATTCCTGTCCCCCTCCGGGAGGTAGATGTGTCCGGCAGTTTCGTGTTCCGACGCAGCCGTGCCGCGCTCGCGTCGTTCGGCCTCACCGCGGCGGCCGCCGGTCTGTGGGCCGGTCTCGGCGGCTCGTCGTCCGCCGCGACCGGCGTGCCGGCCCCGGACCACGTCGTGGTCGTGGTCTTCGAGAACCACGCCTACAGCCAGGTGATCGGCTCCTCCAGCGCCCCGTACATCAACTCGCTGAAGTCCGGCGGCGCCAACCTCACCCAGGCGTACGCCGAGACGCACCCGAGCCAGCCCAACTACTACGCGATGTTCTCGGGCTCCACCCAGGGCGTCACGGATGACAGCTGCGTCACGCCGGGCTTCTCGTCGGCCGCCAACCTGGCCTCCGAGGTGATCGCCGCGGGCGGCACCTGGGCCAGTTACAACGAGTCGCTGCCGAGCCAGGGCTCGACGACGTGCAGCAGCGGGAACTACGCCCAGAAACACAACCCGTGGTTCGGCTTCAGCAACGTGCCGACGTCGAGCGCCAAGACGCTGGCGCAGTTCCCGGCCGACTACTCGACGCTGCCCGACGTGTCGTACGTGATCCCGAACCTGTGCAGCGACATGCACGACTGTTCGGTGTCGACCGGTGACACCTGGCTGAAGAACAACCTCGGCGCCTACGCCACGTGGGCCAAGACGCACAACAGTCTCCTGGTCGTCACCTTCGACGAGGACAACCGGCTCAGCGGCAACCGCATCCCGACGGTGCTGTACGGGCAGCCGGTGGCCGCGGGATCGTCGACCTCCACCACGTACAACCACTACGACCTGCTGCGGACGCTGGAGGACTCGCAGGGGCTGAGCAGCCATGCGGGCAACGCGGCCTCCGCCAAGGACATCACGGGCATCTGGGCGTCCTGACATGTACGTAGCGGACAGCCGCGCGACGCCGGCGTCCGCGGACGGCGCCGTCCGGCCCCCGGCCGGGCGGCGCGTCGCGGTCGCCCCCACGGTCCTCGCGCTCGGCACGGTCAGCCTGATCACCGACGTGTCGTCGGAGATGGTGACGGCGGTGCTGCCGCTGTACCTGGTGGCGGGGCTGGGTCTGTCGCCGTTGGGATTCGGGCTGCTGGACGGCGTCTACAACGGGTTCTCGGCGCTGGTCCGGCTGGCCGGGGGCCACCTGGCCGACCGGGGCGGGGGCCGGCACAAGTGGGTGGCCGGGGTCGGGTACGGGGTCTCGGCTGTGTGCAAGCCGCTGTTGCTGGTGGTGCACTCGCTGACGCCGATCGGGCTGGTGCTGGCCGCCGACCGCACCGGCAAGGGGCTGCGCACCGCCCCGCGCGACGCCCTGATCTCGTTGGCGTCCACGCCGGAGACGCGGGGGCGGGCCTTCGGCGTGCACCGGGCCATGGACACGGCGGGTGCGCTGCTGGGGCCGCTGGCGGCGTTCTGGATCCTGCGGGCCACGGTGGACGGCTACGACGCCGTCTTCACGGTGAGCTTCTGCGTTGCCGCGGTGGGCGTGCTGGTGCTGGTGCTGTTCGTGCCGGGCGGGGCGCGGTCGGGACAGGTGTCCGAGCGGCCCACGCTGCGGGCGGCGGTGGGGCTGCTGCGGCGGCGCGAACTGCGGCGGCTCACGGTGTGTGCGGTGCTGCTGGGTCTGGCGACGGTCAGCGATGCGTTCGTCTATCTGTTGTTGCAGCGCCGTACGGGGGTCGCCGACCGGTGGTTCGCGCTGCTGCCGCTGGGGACGGCCGCCGCGTTCCTGCTGCTGGCGGTGCCGTTGGGGCGGCTGGCGGACCGGGCGGGGCGGTGGCGGGTGTTCCTGGCCGGGCACGGGGCGCTGCTGCTGGCGTACGGGCTGCTGCTCACGTCGTGGCACGGCGCCGCGATGCCGTACGCCGTCCTGGCGCTGCTCGGCGGTTTCTACGCCGCGACCGACGGCGTGCTGATGGCGGCGGCGTCGGACGGGGTTCCGGAGGAGCTGCGCTCGTCGGGGCTGGCGGTCGTGCAGACCGGGCAGGCGGTCGCCCGGTTCGCGTGCTCGCTGGGCTTCGGCGCGGCCTGGACGCTGTGGGGCGACCGTACGGCGCTGCTGGCGTCGACGGCGGCGCTGGCGGTGTGCGCGGCCGTGTCCGTGACCGTGCTGAGGAAGGGCTGTGCGTCATGACCGCTCGCAATCGCGTCGTCGTCCTGTTGTCGGCCGTGGTGGTGCTGGCGGCGGTCGCGGTGGCGTCCGTGCTGCACGCGTCGGCGCGTGCGGAGCGCCGGGACCAGGCACGGGCGGGCGGGCCGCGGGTGACCTCCGGGAAGGTCGTCCTGAACGCGCCGGGCCGGCTGGTCTTCCGCAACATGGCCTGGGGTCCGCACCGCGACGAGCTGACCACGGTCGCGGCCTCGGATCCGTCCGGCCCCAGGATCGCATCGGGCGTCAAGTGCCTGCGCCTGCACGCCGCCGCGGGCACGGGCGTGTGCCTGCAGGCGGTGCACGGCGCGGTCTCGGACACCTACCGGGCCCTCGTCCTGGACGCGCGTCTGCGGGTGAGGGCCCGTTACGACGTCCCCGGCATCCCCTCCCGGGCCCGTGTCTCGCCGAGCGGCCACCTGGCCACGTGGACCGCGTTCGTCGGCGGCGACTCGTACGCGGGGACGGACTTCTCGACGCGGGCGGCGATCGTGGACGTGCGCACGGGGAAGCTGATCCCGTCCCTGGAGGCGTTCCGGATCGTGAGGGACGGGCACCGCTACCGCTCGTCGGACGTGAACTTCTGGGGCGTGACGTTCGCCGCGGACGACCGCACGTTCTACGCGACGCTGGCGACGAAGGGGCGCACCTACCTGGTCCGCGGCGACCTGCGCACCCGCACCGTCACCACCCTGCGCGCGAACGTCGAATGCCCGTCCCTCTCCCCCGACGGCACCCGCGTCGCGTTCAAGAAGCGGGTCCCTGGCCTGCCGAAGGACGCCCCGTGGCGCCTGTACGTCCTCGACCTGCGCACGATGCGCGAGACGCCGCTGGCAGAACCCCGCAGCGTCGACGACCAGGCTCTCTGGCAGAACACCGACACCCTCGTCTACGCCCTCCCGGGCGACTACGGAGCCGACCTGTACGAAGTCCCGGCGGACGGCACGGGCAAGCCGCGACGCATCAGCACGGCGGCGGTTTCTCCGGCGTACCTCTGACCGACTTCGCCAAACACTCAGCCGTGTCGGGAATACGGCGATCAGGCGACTCGAAGGGGGACCGCGATGCCCACCACCGCACACGGCCGCAGGCCGGAACCGAAGGCACGCTGGCAGCACCGGCGAGCGGCAAGGGCGTGCAGATCATGCCGGTGGACGTGGAGCTCACCGCGCGGCAGGCGGCCGACGTCCGCAATGTCTCCCGCCCCTACCTCATCGGGCTGCTCGACGACGAGACCTTCAGCGCATGGGATCGACCGGGCCGACGGTCCGTGACCGTCGGCCCCATCCGCTGAATCAGCGGGAAACCCGTGCTGGGCTGTGGCTACAGCACCGGCAGCAGGTTCTTGAGCTCGAAGGCCGTGACCTCGGAGCGGTACGCCTCCCATTCCTGGCGCTTGTTGCGGAGGAAGAAGTCGAAGACGTGTTCGCCGAGGGTCTCGGCGACCAGGTCGCTGCGTTCCATCAGGGAGAGGGCCTCGCCGAGGTTCTGCGGGAGGGGTTCGATGCCCATCGCGCGGCGTTCGGCGTCGGAGAGGGCCCAGACGTCGTCCTCGGCGCCCGGCGGGAGCTCGTAGCCCTCCTCGATGCCCTTCAGGCCCGCGGCCAGCAGGACGGCGTACGCCAGGTAGGGGTTGGCGCCGGAGTCCAGGGAGCGGACCTCCACGCGCGCGGAGCCGGTCTTGCCGGGCTTGTACATCGGCACGCGGACCAGGGCGGAGCGGTTGTTGTGGCCCCAGCAGATGTAGGAGGGGGCCTCTCCGCCGGCGCCGGCGGTGCGTTCGGAGCCGCCCCAGATGCGCTTGTAGGAGTTCACCCACTGGTTGGTGACCGCGGAGGTC
Organism: Streptomyces sp. NPDC020996; assembly: GCF_040641355.1. Classification (NCBI taxonomy): domain Bacteria; kingdom Bacillati; phylum Actinomycetota; class Actinomycetes; order Kitasatosporales; family Streptomycetaceae; genus Streptomyces; species Streptomyces sp. NPDC020996. Next base: position 26,998 of record NZ_JBFADM010000081.1, on the reverse strand, counting down.
TCCGCCGCGTGCCGCAGCAGGCCCGCGATGAAGGAGCGGCCGACCTTGGAGAGCTGGTACTCGGCGCCCGACTCGTAGAAGGCGTTGCGGTCGCCCTCGAAGAGGGAGAGGTGCGTGTGCATGCCGGAGCCGGGGTGCTCGGAGAACGGCTTCGGCATGAACGTCGCCTGCACGCCCTGCTCCAGCGCCACCTGCTTCATCACCAGGCGGAAGGTCATGAGGTTGTCCGCCGTGGAGAGCGCGTCGGCGTAGCGCAGGTCGATCTCCTGCTGGCCGGGGGCGCCCTCGTGGTGGGAGAACTCCACCGAGATGCCCATCGACTCCAGCATGGTGATCGCCTGGCGGCGGAAGTCCATGCCGATGTTCTGCGGGGTGTGGTCGAAGTAGCCGGAGTTGTCGGCCGGGGTCGGGCGGGAGCCGTCCACCGGCTTGTCCTTCAGCAGGAAGAACTCGATCTCCGGGTGGGTGTAGAAGGTGAAGCCCAGGTCGGAGGTGCGGGCGAGGGCGCGCTTGAGGACGTAGCGCGGGTCCGCGAAGGACGGCGAGCCGTCCGGCATCAGGATGTCGCAGAACATGCGGGCGGTGCCGGGGGCCTCGGCGCGCCAGGGCAGGATCTGGAAGGTCGACGGGTCCGGCTTGGCGATCATGTCGGACTCGTAGACCCGGGCGAAGCCCTCGATCGCCGAGCCGTCGAAGCCGATGCCCTCGTCGAAGGCCTGCTCCAGTTCGGCGGGGGCCACGGCCACGGACTTCAGGAAGCCCAGCACGTCCGTGAACCACAGGCGTACGAACCGGATGTCGCGCTCCTCCAACGTCCGGAGCACGAACTCCTGCTGCTTGTCCATCTTGCGCTTCCCCATCCTTGCTGGTCAGGCCGTTCGTCTCCCCGCCACGGGAGGCGGTCGGGCACCTGAGCATCCCACCACAACAGCATTTCATGCGCGTTGCCGCCCATGATCGGCCGTCCGACCCCGGCCTGAACGCCTCGCGTACGGCAGGTGTACGGCTGCGACGCTCCAACGCCCATCTTGCCTGTTCGCGCGGACATCCGTAATGGCCGGTTGTGCGCGTGCGTGAGCCACGCCACGTCCGCTTAATTTGCATCTCAAATGCAAGTTTTACTAGCGTGATCTATCAGTTGAGACCCGAGGAGCCACCATGCTGTCCGAACAGTCCGCCGCCACCGTCCGCGCCACCCTCCCCGCCGTGGGCGCGCACCTGGACGAGATCACCGAGCGCTTCTACGCCGGCATGTTCGCCGCCCGGCCCGAACTGCTGCGCGACCTCTTCAACCGCGGCAACCAGGCGGCCGGCACCCAGCGCCAGGCACTGGCCGGTTCCATCGCCGCCTTCGCGACGCACCTGCTGGACCACCCGGACCGCCGGCCGGACGCGATGCTGTCCCGCATCGCCCACAAACACGCCTCGCTCGGCGTCACGCCGGACCAGTACGCGATCGTCCACGAGCACCTCTTCGCCGCCATCGCCGGCGTCCTCGGCGAGGCCGTCACGCCCGAGGTGGCCGCCGCCTGGGACGAGGTCTATTGGCTGATGGCGAACGCGCTGGTCGCGATCGAGAAGCGGCTGTACGAGGAGGCCGGCGACCCCGACTGGCGGCAGTGGGAGGTCGTCGAGCGCGCGACGGAGACCGCCGACGTCGTCACCTTCCGGCTGCGCCCGGTGGACGGCGGTCCGGTGCCCGGCTTCCGGGCGGGCCAGTACGTCTCGGTACGCGTCGAGCTGCCGGACGGCGCCCGCCAGATACGCCAGTACAGCCTCACCGGGGCGCCCGGCTCGACGGAGCGGCAGATCAGCGTCAAGCGGGTGAACGGGGACGGCTCGGCGCCCGACGGCGAGGTCTCCCACCACCTCCACACGCACGCGCGTGTGGGCAGCGTCCTGGAGCTGTCCGCCCCCTACGGCGACCTCGTCCTGGACGACGCCGCGGACACGCCCCTGCTGCTGGCGTCCGCCGGCATCGGCGTGACCCCGATCGTCGCGATGCTGGCCCAGCTCGCGGAGACCGGCCACCGCGCCCCGGTCACCGTCGTGCACGGCGACCGCTCCCCCGCCGCGCACGCCCTGCGCGCCGACCACGCCGCCTACGCGAGCAAGCTCGCGGAGGCGTCGGTCCACTTCTGGTACGAGGCGGACGCCGGCGAGTCCGGCCGCACCGGCCTGGTCGACCTCGCGGACGTGGACGTGCCCGCCGGCACGCGCGCGTACCTGTGCGGCCCGCTGCCCTTCATGCGCACGGTGCGGACCCAGCTGATCGAGAAGGGCGTGGCGCCGGCCGACATCCACTACGAGGTGTTCGGGCCGGACCTGTGGCTGGCGCAGGAGGGCCAGGCGTAACGGGGACATTCGGCGGTTCAGGGAGCCGCCCTGCCGATCTGCAGCAGCATCGGGCCGGCGGGGGCGGCGACCATGTCCGCGATGGTGAGCGGGTCCAGCGAGGCGAAGAACGCCTCCTGGGCCCGCTTCAGCGCGCCGCGCAGCCGGCAGTCGGAGCTCAGCGGGCAGGGCGTGGCGCCCTCGCACTCGACGACCTCGGTGACGCCCTCGAAGGTGCGCACCACACCTCCCACGGACGCCGTGCGGCCCTTCTCGGTGAGCGCGAGCCCGCCGCCCCGGCCGCGGCGGGCGTCGACCAGGCCCAGGCGCTGCAATTCGGCCACGACCTTCGCGACGTGCGTGTAAGGAGCCGACACCACGGACGCGACGTCCCGGGTGGTGGGGATCGCGGCGGCATCCGCCACGGCCAGCTGCATGAGCACACGCAGAGCCAGGTCGGTGGATCGCAACAGCCGCATACCAGCAGAGTAGGTAATACGCATCCGCGGTACAAATTTTCCGGGGACCCACTCCGCCCCGTATCGATCCGGTCTTTCCCCGGCGCCTCCGGTCTGCCGCCCGGTGCGCGCCATTACGATCAGCGGACCGGACCGGTCCCCTTTCCCCAGAAGGACACCCCATGGGCTCGAAGACCACCAGCGCGGCACGCAAGGCGCGCATAGAGGAGATGCGGCGCGCGGAACGGTCTCGCGAGCGGCGGAACCGGATACTCGTCGTCGCGGCCGGTGTGGTGGCCGTGGCCGGTCTCGTCGTCGGCGGGGTCTTCGTCGTCCGGTCGCAGTCGGACGACTCCGGCGGGGCGTCGTCCGACGCGAAGGGCTCGGGTGACGCCGGTCACTTCGTGACCGGCAAGGACGGCGTGCGCACCTGGTCGGGCAAGCTCTCCCGGACGCACGTCGGCACGTCGGTGGCCTACCCCATGCACCCCCCGGTGGGCGGCAACCACAACCCGGTGTGGCTCAACTGCAACGGCAACGTCTACACCGAGCCGGTGCAGGACGTGAACGCCGTGCACTCGCTGGAGCACGGCGCGGTGTGGGTGACGTACACCGACAAGGCCGCCAAGAGCGACGTCGCCGCGCTCGCGGCGAAGGTGAAGAAGACGCCGTACACCCTGATGAGCCCGTACCCGAAGCAGGCGGCGCCGCTGATGCTGTCGGCGTGGGGCCACCAGCTCACCGTCAAGAGCGCCGACGACCCGGCGGTGGACAAGTTCTTCGCCGCCTACGTGCAGGGCAAGCAGACGCCCGAGCCGGGTGCCTCGTGCACCGGCGGGAGGATGAAGTGAGGCACGTCGGCTGGATCGCGGGCGCCGCCGCGGCGGCGCTCGTCGCGGCCGGTGCGATCACGTACGCGGTCGCGGACGACGACGGCGGCGGCAAGGTGCCGGCCGCCGACTCCGCGGACGCCGGTTTCGCACGGGACATGGCGGTCCATCACCAGCAGGCCGTGGAGATGTCGTACATCGTGCGCGACCGCACCAAGGACACGGAGGTGCGGCGGCTCGCCTACGACATCGCGCAGACGCAGGCCAACCAGCGCGGCATGCTGCTGGGCTGGCTGGACCTGTGGGGGCTGCCGAAGGTGTCGGCCGACGCGCCGATGACCTGGATGGGCATGGGTGACATGACCTCCGGCTCCGGCGACGGCGCGCTGATGCCGGGCATGGCCACCGACACCGAGATGAAGAAGCTCGGCACGCTCAGCGGCAGGCAGGCGGAGGTCTACTACCTGCAGTTGATGACGGACCATCACAAGGGCGGCGTCCACATGGCCGAGGGCTGCGCGGCCAAGTGCACGGTCGGCGTGGAGAAGCGGCTGGCCCAGGGCATGGTCGAGGCACAGGAGTCGGAGATCGCCCTCATGGCGGACATGCTCAAGGAGCGGGGCGCGAAGCCCAGGCCGTAGCGGCGCGATGCCCGGGCCGTAGGCAGCGTGGGGCCCCATGCTGCCTGCCACCGCAGCCGGTTCAGCTGTCCGGATGTGCGTGGTTCTCGGTGAGCAGGGTCGCCAGCCCGTCGAGGAGACGTTCGAGGCCGAAGGCGAAGCGGTCGTCCATCGACGGGGTGGTGAGGTCGCCGGCCAGGGCGACAAGGTTCGGGAACGTCGTCTGCGGCAGTCCGCGCAGCCGGTCGGCCGCCGCCCGGGCGACTTCGGAACGGCTGGCGCCCTCGGTCTCGGACGCGGAGATGGGTGACTGCTCCTGGAGCACGAAGCCCTGGACGAAGGCGCCGAGAAGGTAGTTGGCCAGGGCGGCGTCGGCGTCGGCGAATCCGGCTTCACGCAGCCGGTCCAACTGGTCCTCCATGAGACGCAGCAGGTTCGGGCCCAGAGCGAGCCGCCCCGCGACGACCTTGGCGGAGTCGCGTTTGCCGAGCAGGTGGCGCCGGTAGCGCAGCGAGTACTCGCGGAGCTGCTCCCGCCAGTCGCCCTGCCTGGGCGGCGGCTCGGCATCGGCCATGAGTTCGTCGGCGAGCAGGTCCAGCAGCTGTTCCTTGTTGCGGACGTGCCAGTACAGGGAGGCTGCCTTCACTCCCAGTTCGGCGGCGACCTTGCGCATCGACAGCCCGCCGACGCCCTCACGTTCCAGCACTCGCAGGGCCGCCGCGAGGAGCGACTGGCGGGTCAGTCCCGGCTGCGCGGCGCCCTCGGCCGCACCGCTGTCTCGTACCACCGGCCACCCTCCGTCGAAAAACCCGGTTTGCAATCTAACACCGTTAGGGGCACGCTGTCGGCTCCGGGTATCGACTAACACCGTTAGGGAATGTGATGGAGGAGTTGACCTCCCGGCGCAAGGGGCTCGTGCTGGCCGTCCTGTGCGCCACGATGTTCATGGCGATGCTCGACAACGTCATCGTCAACAACGCCCTGCCCCGCATCGGGCAGCAGCTGCACGCCGGCGTCAGCGGACTCCAGTGGGTGGTCGAGGGGTACGGCCTGGTCTACGCCGCCCTCCTGCTCACCGGCGGCACACTCGGCGACCGGTACGGCCGCAGACGGATCTTCCTCACCGGACTGGCGCTGTTCACGGCGGGATCGGCGGCGGCGGCGCTGTCCGGGTCGATCGGCCTGCTGATCGCCGCGCGGATGCTGCAAGGACTCGGCGCGGCACTGCTCACGCCGGGCAGCCTGTCGATCCTGCGGCACGTCTTCACCGACGAAAGGGAGCGGGCCCGGGCTGTCGGGCTCTGGTCCGGCGTCTCCGCCCTGGGCCTGACGATCGGTCCGGTCCTGGGCGGGCCGCTGGTGGACGCGTTCGGCTGGGCCAGCGTGTTCTGGGTCAACGTCCCCATCGGAGCGGCAGGGTTGCTGCTCGCCGCCCGGGTGCTCCCGGAGTTCGCGGGCCGGGCCAGGCGAGTGGACCTTCCGGGCCAGTCGCTGTCGGTGCTCGGCTTCGGCGCGCTGGTCTACGCCCTCGTCGAAGGGCCGGCCCGCGGCTGGACCGACGTCCGTGTCCTGACCCTCGCGGCGGTGGCGGCAGCAGCCCTGTCGGCCTTCGTCGCGGTCGAACTCCGCACCTGCGAACCCATGTTGGACCTGTGCTTCTTCCGGGACCCGATGCTCAGCGGAGCCGCGGTGAGCGGATTCATGATCAGCTTCGGCATGTTCGGCGCGTCGTTCTTCCTGCCGTTGCTCATGCAGGACGTGATGGGCTGGGCGCCGTCGGGCGCGGGCCTGGCAGGGCTGCCCATGACCGCGATGATCGCCGTCGCGGCGCCGCTGTCCGCCGCACTCACCACGCGCCGCGGCCCGCGGATTCCGCTGGTGACCGGCCTGACCCTGTGCGCGGCGGCGCTCGGCGGCCTCTCGCTCTACGGTGAGCACGCCCGCTACCCGGAGTACCTTTGGGTGTTGCTCGCCATGGGAACCGGGATGGGGATGACCTTCACACCGGTGTCCGTCACGGTCATGAAGCGCGTTCCGCTCGACCGGGCCGGCATGGCCTCCGCGACCCTCAACATGCTCCGCGAGATCGGCGGCGTCGTCGGCGTCGCCGTCCTGGGAGCCGCCCTCAGCAGCCGGCTGGCCGCCACGCTGACCGGATCGCTCGACCGGATCGGCGTACCCGCCGAAGCCCGCCGCTCCATCGCGGCCTCGGTCGTCGGCACGGGTGCGGACCGGACCCGGGTGCCGCCCGCGTCCGTCCAGGAAGCCGTGGACGCCGCCTTCGTCGAAGGGCTCCATCTGGCGCTGCGCTGCGGCAGCGTGGCCCTGGCCGCGGCGGCGGTGCTCGTGGCCGTCCTCCTGCGTTCGGTGTCGAGCCGGGGCGCCGCCCCCGTCGGCGAACGTGAATTCAGCACAGCGCCGCAGCATGTGCACCAGGAAGAGGGCTGAACGGCCGCCACTTCCGGGCGGTTCAGCGGGCGTAAGCCTCAAATCACCCATAGATGACGTCTCTTGGGCTCTTCTTGGGCTGCGCATTCCCCTGGCATGAACGGTTCATCGAGAGAGTGACCCCTACCGTTTGATCCATTTCCGCGCCTCCGCCGCGGCCCGGTTCTACGCGGATCACACGGCGACCGACCACACGTGCGAAGAACCGCATCGCAGGGGGTTCTATGAGATCAAACCGCGCCAAGATGCGCGCCGGAGTGAGCCTGGCAGCGACACTGCCGATGCTCGCCGGCGCGCTGGCGCTCGGCATACCCGCGGCGCACGCCGCGGACCACCCGGGCCGGGACGCGCTCGTGGGCACCAAGCCCGCGTGGGCCACCGCCAAGGCCGACAAGGGCGCCGCCTCCGACGGCGCCCAGGTCACCGCCCGGGTCTATCTGGCGGGCCGGGACGCCTCCGGCCTCGCCGCCTACGCGAAGGCCGTCTCCGACCCCGAGTCGGCGAAGTACGGCCACTACCTGAGCGCCGGTAAGGCGCAGGCCCGCTTCGGCGCGACCAAGGCCCAGGTGGCCGCGGTCAAGTCGTGGCTGAGGTCCGCGGGCCTGAAGGTCACCGGCGTCACGCGGCACTACGTCACCGTCACCGGGGACGTCGCCGCCGCCGAGAAGGCCTTCGGCACCCAGCTGCACAACTACGTCAAGGGTTCCCGGACCTACCGCGCGCCCGCGAAGACGGCCTCGGTGCCGGAAAGCCTGAAGGGCGCCGTCCTGACGGTCACCGGCCTGGACAACGCCCCGCACAAGGCCACTCACGACGACCAACTGCCCCCGCCGGAGACGGTGTTCCGCAACTCCGGACCGTTCTCCTCGTACTACGGCTCGAACATCGCGAGCACGCTGCCGGACGCCTACGGCGGGAAGATCCCGTACGCGGTTCAGGGTTACACCGGCAAGCAGCTGCGCGCCGCCTACGGCGCGGGCAAGTACACCGGCAAGGGTGTCCGGGTCGCCATCACCGACGCGTACTCCTCGCCGTACATCGCCTACGATGCGCAGACCTACGCGAAGAAGCACGGCGACGCGGCCTGGAGGACCACCCAGCTGCACCAGGTGCTGCCCAAGAAGTACACGCACACCGGTCCCAAGGAGTGCGGTGCCGCCGGCTGGTACGGCGAGGAGACCCTCGACGTCGAGGCCGTGCACGCGGTCGCGCCGGCCGCGGACGTCACCTACCTGGGCGCCGCGTCCTGCTACGACGACGACCTGCTGGACACGCTCAGCAAGGTGGTCGACAACCACCTCGCCGACATCGTGTCCAACTCGTGGGGCGACGTCGAGGCCAACCAGACGCCGGACCTCGCGGCCGCCTACGACCAGGTCTTCCAGTTCGGCGCCGTCGAGGGCATCGGCTTCTACTTCTCCTCCGGCGACAACGGCGACGAGGTCGCCAACACCAAGGTGAAGCAGGTCGACACCCCGGCCAACTCGGCTTGGGTCACGGCGGTCGGCGGTACCTCGCTGGCCGTCGGCAAGGACGACAAGTACCTGTGGGAGACCGGCTGGGGCACCGAGAAGGCCGTGCTGTCGGACGACGGCACGAGCTGGGTGAATTTCCCCGGCGTGTTCACCTCGGGTGCGGGCGGCGGCACCAGCAGGACGGTCGCCGAGCCCGACTACCAGAAGGGTGTCGTCCCGAACGCGCTCGCCACGGCCAACGACCCGGCGGGCAACCGAGTCGTGCCGGACATCGCGGCGGTCGGAGACCCGAACACCGGCTTCAAGGTGGGCCAGACGCAGACTCTGCCGGACGGGACGCTCGGCTATGACGAGTACCGCATCGGCGGCACCTCGCTCGCCGCGCCGGTCATCGCGGCCGTCCAGGCGCTCGCCCAGGAGGCCCGCGGCGGCAAGGCGATCGGCTTCGCCAACCCGCTGATCTACGCCCGGTACGGGTCGAAGGTGTACTACGACGTCACGGACAGGCCGACGGGCAACGACCTGGCGGTGGCCCGCGTCGACTTCGCGAACGGCTACGACGCGACGGACGGCCTGATCACCTCGGTCCGCAGCCTCGGCAAGGACAGCTCGCTGTCCGCGGTGAAGGGCTACGACGACGTCACCGGCGTGGGCACCCCCGCGAACGGCTACGTGGAGTCGTACCGGCTGCGCTGACAGCCGTTCGACGCATCATGCGCCTGCCTCTCGGCGAGAGGGGCAGGCGCATTTCGCATTTCACGACGATCGCGGCAGTTGAGCTCCGCACAACCCACAGACGGGACTGATCGTGTCGGTACTGCCGCAATGGGGGCAGCGCCTTTGCCCGCCCTCCGCCGATTCCGTTGACGCGCCCTCCGTATGACTGGCCGGCGGAACGCCTTCCAGTTTCGCCGAGCCCGCCCCGGAATTCGACGAGCCTCGCATCGAGGCAACGCGCTTCAACCGAGTTGCCCATTTTCGTCCCCACCACAGTGACAAAACTGCACCTCCATACGCTGATTGAAATGAACCACGTAGAGCCAAGGCGCACGCAAGGGCGGAATTTCGGAGAAATCAGCCGATCACCCAATCCTCCTGCGACCGACTCGCATCGACTTTACCGGTCAACACACATTCTCTGACGGAACCATTGCTTCCAGGATCAGATTTTCATCAAGTTCCATTTATTCACTTGTGCGTTTCCTGTGCGGGAGTCGAAGATCGACGAGCGCGATCAACCTGCATGCAGGCATGACCACCACCTCCGTGCGCGCCCGCACCACCGGCGGGCGCCCTGCCGAAGGAACCCGTGTGAGACGCACTTCTGCATCGCTCCGCCTGGCCGCTCTGGGGGCTGCGACCATCGCCGCCCTCGTCACCGGTCCCACCGTCCTCGCTTTCGCGGACGACGCCGACCCCGCCGACGCGACCTACGACGCCGACTTCACCGAACAGGAGACCGACACGCCGGCCATCGCCCACTCCGTCTTCACCAACACGCCGGACCACACCACCGGTCTGGTGGGGAATGCGGCGGCGGCTGCGACCATGCCAGGGGGCAGTTGGCCCGACTACACTGCCAGCGGTTACGGCTCCACCGTCAAGTGGGGTGGTCACTTCCGCGGCGTGGTCGAGGACCTGAACCGCGGCACCCGGATCGAGGCCCTGATCCACCTCATGGAACCGGGCGGCGACCCCGACCGGGAACGCGGTGTGTACGGCCGGGCCGACTGGTACGGCAACACACAGAGCTGCTACCCGACATCGATGTCCAGCGCCAGTTGCTCCACGGCCTGGTATCACACCGACCACAGCGAAACCGGCCGCGAGAACGCCAACACCACCTGGCAGTACTGGTACCAGTGGGACGAGGTACATCCCGAGTACAACAGCGGCCGCGGCGCCCTCAAGGGCTGCATCGACGTGAAGTGGCACAAGGATAAGTGCACGGCCACGATCATCCGCGGCTCGCACTACAACTGATCGGCTCCTCGCCCCGGTCCGTGACCGATCGGGCGAACGACTGATCTGAGGATGCGCGGGGCGACTGCGACCCGCCCCGCGCATCGGCCCCCCACCCTCTCAGCGGATCGGCAGCCATGCAACCAACCGTCACCCTCACCGACGTCCACTTCGGCTACCGCAGACGCCCGGTGCTCCATGGGGTCAGTGCGATGCTCACACCGGGTATGAACTTCGTCGCGGGTGTCAACGGCGCTGGAAAGACGACGCTGTTCCGGCTCGTCCTCGGGGAACTCCGCCCACAGCGCGGCACCATCAGCCCTTCGGTGGGCGACATCGGATATCTGCCGCAGTCCTTCGGGTTCCCGCCCCGGTTCACCGTGACGGACTTCGTCGAGCACTTCGCCTGGCTGCATCGTGTACCGCGCTCGATCAGGGCAAGCAGCGTCCGGCGAGCGCTGGAGCGCGTCGGCCTCGACGACCGCGCCGGTGACCGTATGCGTTCCCTGTCCGGCGGGCTCCTGCGCCGCGCCGGCATCGCCCAGGCTCTGGTCCACAACCCCGCGTTGCTGCTTCTGGACGAGCCGACGGCCGGGCTGGATCCGCACCAGCGTGCCGAACTGCGCACTCTGCTGCCCGAACTGGCTCGGACGACGACGGTCGTGGTGAGTACCCACCTCTTGGAGGACGCCGAGGCCATGGGCGGCAACCTGGTCGTCCTGAGCGAGGGCAAGGCGCGTTTCACCGGCCCGGTCTCAGAGCTGTCCGCCCGTGCCGAAGGCGGCTCCGGATCCCTGCAGCAGGCCTTCCTGGAGCTGACCGGCCCTCGCGGAGGTGATGCGCAATGACCCTGTGGCGGATCTGGACCCGCACGTCCTACGCACCGTTCTTCCTTGCGATCGCCGCAGTGATCGAGCTGCTCCTCCGGCTGGGCGATCCCAGCCCTCGATTCCGCTTCGAGTGGCCGTGGGCCACAGTCCTCGCGGGCGAGTGGCTGGTGTTCGGCGGAGCCGTGATCGCCGGGACGGTGGCGTGGGAGGCATGGCTCACACGACGCCGACTGGACGCTTTCCTCACCGGTCCCTCACGTGGCAGCGCCAATGTCTTCGCCGTGTGGGCCGGAGCGGCGACCTGGTGGACCATGCTGCACACCCTTTTCCTTGCCGTCCACCTCATGGCCGCTTCCCTCTCCGACGCCGTCGGCCCGGTGCAGCCGCTGATCATCGCGGTGCAGTACATCGCCGTTTGGGGGTTCTGCGCCCTGGGTGCGCTGGTCGGCTGGTATCTGCGCTGGGTCTTCGCGGCTCCTTTGCTGACCCTCGCCCTGGTCGCCGTCGTATTGTCCGGTGCCGAGGCCCAGCGCATCATGTGGTTCACCTCCGCGAGCAGCCTCCTGGGCTGGCAGCCGGTGACGTCGAGCTACGCCTTGCAGGCGGCTGTCTACGCCGGAGTGCTCGTCGTGGTACTCGGGCAACTGTTGCCCACTGTTCTCCGGCGCGGCCTGCTCGTGGCAGGGCTCGTCCTCTCGCTGGTCACCGTGCCTGCCGCCGCCTCCGGCCGCTCGTACTGGAAACCGGCTGTCTCCGCCGCACACTGTGCCCGCCAGGCCGACGGGCTCACCGTGTGCGCCGGCGACGGCTTCGAGTCGCTGTACCCCCGAGTCGCCGCAAGCCTGACCCCGGTCGTACGACGCATGCGGGCATGGGGAGTCGAACCTCCGGTCACGTACGTCATCGCGGCAGGTGACTCGGTCAGGATCCCGGACCGCCGGGACGGCGTCATCTCCGTGGCTGCCGTCAACGGGCGTACGCACGTACCACCGGCCGCACTGGTCATGGCCGCCACCATCCAGACGGGCTGTGCCCGTCCGACAAGTGAGCAGGTGGAGCGCCAGGCCATTCTGTACGGCTGGTTCCTGCGGGAGTTCGGCACCGATGCACCGGGCCGCTATCCCCCGCAACCGGTGCAGCAACTGCGCTCCTTGGACACCGCTACGCAGCGGGCCTGGGTCCAGGAGGCCTACGCCCGGGCATGGGCCTGCGATCGGACGACTCCCACCTACCCGGACGGGGTGACACCATGAGGGCACCGACTCTGGGCGCCGTGAAGCCCGCACTGGGTTTCATGGCATCGCGCTGCTCACTGGTGTCCCTGCTCGGCGCGAGCCTCGCGGTCTTGCTGGCGGCCGTGGTGACACCGTGCGACGTGCCGACCCTGGCGATGTCGGCTCGGCAGCCTCTGGCCCCGTTCGCGCCCGCGGTGGCCGCGCTCGCGGTCGGACTCCTCTTGGACAACCCGATGCCGCATCTCGAAGCCCGGACGCCGCGACGGCGTCTGTACGGCGCCCGGGTAAGCTGGTACGCGACTGTTCTGGCAAGTGCCACGGCCACCGCGGCCGCCATGCTGCCGCTCGCTGCCCCTGCCTGGCACGGAATCATGCTGCGCAACGCCGTGCTGCTGACCGCGGTGGCGGCCCTCGCCTCGGTCGGCGTGGGACATCGCGCCGCCTGGCTGGCGGTTCTCGTCGTGGCCCTGCCCGAACTGCTCGCAGGCGTCGACGACAGCCGTGGTGCGCGGTTCTGGGCGGTTCTCGTGCAGCCCCTGGATTCGATGACTTCCGCACTGGTCACCGCTGGTCTGGCCGTGCTGGCCCTCGCCTGCTACACGCGTTGGGACACGCGTCCGCTTGCCGGGCTGCCCGCCGCCGGTGCCTGACTCCGGCGTCTTCGCCCGCCGGCTCCCGTATGCCGGTCGGTGCCACCGGCGACCTTCCGGGCGGCGGCGCCGACGACGTCACTCATCTCCTGTCCAGTCGACAGTCATACGGCGTCGACGCATCCCGCACGACTATCGCGTCGGTCTGACGATTACACTGGCGTCGTGTCTCCGTCTCCGTTGAACTTCTGGTCGATCTATCAGCACGGCTTCGCGCGGGTCGCCGCCTGCACGGGCCACACCGTGATCGCCGACCCGCCCGCCAACGCCGAGGCGGTGCTGCGGCAGGCGCGCCGGTGTGCCGAGGAGGGGGTCGCCGTCGCGGTCTTCCCGGAGATGGTGCTGTGCGGCTACTCGATCGAGGACCTGCTGCTCCAGGACGCGCTGCTGGACGGCGTCGAGGCGGCCCTCGCGAGCGTGGTGGCCGGGTCGGCCGAGCTGCTGCCGGTGCTGGTCGTCGGCGCCCCGCTGCGGCACCGCAACCGGATCTACAACTGCGCCGTGGTCGTGCACCGCGGGCGGATCCTCGGTGTCGTGCCGAAGTCGTACCCGCCGAACTACCGCGAGTTCTACGAGCGCCGGCAGCTCGCCGGGGGCGACGACGAGCGCGGCGGGACGATCCGGGTCGGCGGCGAGGCCGTGCCGTTCGGGGTGGACCTGCTCTTCGATGCCGCGGACGTGCCCGGGCTGGTGCTGCACGCCGAGGTCTGCGAGGACATGTGGGTGCCGGTGCCGCCGAGCGCGGAGGCCGCGCTGGCCGGCGCGACCGTCCTGGTCAACCTCTCCGGCAGCCCCATCACGGTCGGGCGGGCCGAGGACCGCAGGCTGCTGTGCCGTTCGGCGTCCTCGCGCTGCCTCGCCGCGTACGTCTACGCGGCGGCCGGCCTGGGCGAGTCGACCACCGACCTGTCCTGGGACGGGCAGGCCATGATCTACGAGAACGGGGCGCTGCTCGACGAGTCGGACCGCTTCCCGCTCGCCGACCAGTACGCCGTCGCCGACGTCGACCTCGACCTGCTGCGGCAGGAACGGCAGCGGATGGGCACCTTCGACGACAACCGGCGCACGCACAGCGCGCGCACCGGCGACTTCCGCACCGTCACGTTCACGCTGGAGCCGCCGCTCACCGACCTCGGGCTGCGGCGGCGGGTGGAGCGGTTCCCGTTCGTGCCGGCCGACCCCGACCGGCTCGCGCTGGACTGCTACGAGGCGTACAACATCCAGGTCGCGGGCCTCCAGCAGCGGCTGGCCGCGATCGGCGGGCCGAAGGTGGTCATCGGGGTGTCCGGCGGCCTCGACTCCACGCACGCGCTGATCGTCGCCGCCCGCGCCATGGACCGCGCGGGCCGCCCGCGCAGCGACATCCTGGCGTTCACCCTGCCCGGGTTCGCCACCAGCGACCACACCAAGGACAACGCCCACAAGCTGATGAACTCGCTCGGCGTCACCGCGGCCGAGCTGGACATCACGCCGACGGCACGGCTGATGCTGAAGGAGATGGGCCACCCGTTCGCCTCCGGCGAGCCGGTGTACGACGTCACCTTCGAGAACGTGCAGGCCGGACTGCGCACCGACTACCTGTTCCGGCTCGCCAACCAGCGCGACGGCATCGTCCTCGGGACCGGTGACCTGTCGGAGCTGGCGCTCGGCTGGTCCACGTACGGCGTGGGCGACCAGATGAGCCACTACAACGTCAACGGCGGGGTGCCGAAGACGCTGATCCAGCACCTCATCCGCTGGGTCATCAGCAGCGGCCAGTTCGACGAGGAGACCGGCCGCACGCTCGCCGCGATCCTCGACACCGAGATCAGCCCGGAGCTGGTCCCCGGCGAGGAGATGCAGTCGACGGAGTCGAAGATCGGCCCGTACGCGCTGCACGACTTCACGCTCTTCCACGTGCTGCGCTACGGCTTCCGGCCGTCGAAGATCGCCTTCCTGGCCTGGCACGCCTGGCACGACCCGGAGGCCGGCGCCTGGCCGCCGAACTTCCCGGAGGCCAAGCGGGTGGCCTACGACCTCGCGGAGATCCGGCGCTGGCTGGAGGTGTTCTGCCGCCGCTTCTTCGCGTTCGCCCAGTTCAAGCGCTCGGCCATGCCGAACGGGCCGAAGGTCTCGGCGGGCGGCTCGCTCTCCCCGCGCGGCGACTGGCGCGCCCCGTCGGACGGCAACGCGCGGGCCTGGCTGCGGGACCTGGCCCGGTTCGACGACGCGGAGGCGGAGCGCTGACCGACGGGCGCACGGGCCCCCGCCAGTCGGCAAGCACCGAGCTCCGACCCGAGCGCGTGGGGCCGGGGACCCGGCTTCCCGGATCCTTCCCGGAACTGTGGCTTCCACCACGGCGAACGCGATCTTGACATGGTGAGATCAACGAATGCTCGGTCTACTCCTTCGCGTCCTGCCGTTCTGGGTCCGCGAACCCCTGCTCATCGTGATCGGGGCCGTTCTCGGCCTGCGCCTCATGTATCTCGCCGTCCACGACCGGTCCTGGGTCGGGGCCGGTATCGGTGTGGTGTTCCTGGTGTTCACCGCGATACGCGTCCACATGGTGACGCGGGCGCTTCGCGCACGGCGGAACACGGGCCCGGCGGCCTCCACGGACGTGGCGGTGACCGACACCGCCGCCGCCCAGGCGCCAGCTCAGGCCCGGCCCCTGGCCGGAGCCGGAACGCGTCCCGGCCCGAACACGCCGCAGAAGGAGCCCAACGCGTGGGGCCAAGCCGTCGCGGCCGTGGCCCTGTTCGGGGTAGTCGGGGCCGTGCTGTGGGTGGGTCAACGCGTGCTGCCGTCCCACGACGGCACGCCGCAGCCCGCTTCGTGTTCCGGTACGGAACACGAGAAGCCGCCGAAGGCCTACGAGAAGACGCCCCGGCCCGTGACCGGTGACGAGCTGTGCGAGGCGCTCAACCGGCCCGACCTGGCCCGGCTCCTCGGAACGCCCGGAGAGACCGCGTCCACGGCTTCCGGCACCGACGGCACCGCTCCCCTGACTGACAGGAAGGTCGCCCAGCCGGAGGCCGAGATCACGTTCGACACATACACCGTGAACCTCTCGGCCACTTACGACGAGCTGTCGACCGCCCAGTACGTGAAGCTGATCAAAATCGCGGGTGACGAGGTCGAGAAGGACCTCAAGACAGTCACGGTTCTCGGCCGGCCCGCGGTCTTCACTTCGGATCACACCGCGCAGTTCGAGATCAGTCTCGGGGGTGGCGAATCCGCAGGCCCGGTCACCCAGGGACCGCCGACCAGGACGCTGTCCGTAGCCCTCGACCGGAAGGACCGGGGCGGCTCCTACGACATCACCGTCTGGAGCAAGTCCGGAGCGCTCCCGGACGACAGGGTGCTCCTCGACATCGCCGAGAAGGTGCTTCCCGCCATCCCGGAGCAGAACGCTGCTTGAGGGTCGTCTGTTCCACCCGCCTGAAGGTCAGTACCGCAGGCCACCGACAACCGCCCCGTCGGGCCGCCGTTCACCTCTTGAGCGAGGCGACGAAGGGGGCCCAGGCGGCGCCGGTGAGGAGCAGGGCGGGGCCGTCGGGGGCCTTTGAGTCCCGGACGGGGACCAGGCCGGGGATGTTGTCGGCGACTTCGACGCAGTCGCCGCCGCTGCCGTTGCTGTAGGTGGACTTGCGCCACAGGGCGGCGCCTGGGAAGTCGCTGGCGACCTCGACGCAGTTGCCGCCGTCCTCGTTGCTGTGGCTGCTCTTGAACCAGAGAGCGTCACTCAAGTCGATCCCGTTGCTTGCCACTTCGATAATCCTCTGCCGCCGCCTTGATCATGGCCAGGGACGTGTCTGGTGACAGCGCTACGGCCCTGAGCCGATCGTATGCCTTGCGGTACCGCTCCACGAGGGCTGGATCGTCGACGGTGTCTCCGCTGTAGGACGCCTCGGTGTATACGAGGGGCGGAGCATCCGGAAACGTCATGGTCATGATGGAGGCGGCCATCAAGGGGTACGCCTTCTGATTTCGCGGGACGATCTGCGGAGTGATTCGGCGCCGGTCCGCCAGCTCCGCGATGCGGTCAAGCTGCCTGCTCATGTCCTGCGCCCCCAGCAGCGGTTCGGTGATCAACGACTCGTGCAGGATGACCCAGTACTCCGGGGTGCTGTGGTCTGCCTCGAAGAGGTCGGCGCGCGCCATCCGGGCGTTGACCTTCTCCTCCACCTCGGCGTCGGCGGACAGCGGGAGGCCCGCCAGGATGACGGCCCGCGCGTAGGCCGGAGTCTGGAGCAGCCCTGGGATGAGCGTTGGGCACCATTCCTCGATGGTCAAGGCATACTTCTCCGCCTCCAAGACCTTCTCGAAATAGACGGGATGCCCGGCTCTCCGCGCCCTCCGCACGTCCTCGCAACGCCGCTCGAAGAAACCGTCGGTGCCCAGCACACGATCCGCATGGCGGGCCAGATCGACCGGCATCCGGCGCTGCCCGCGCTCGATGTCGCTGAGGTACGTCTTGCCGTAGAAGCTGCCTTCTAGGAACGCCTCCAGCGACAGTCCCGCCGCCTCCCGCTTCCACCGCAACTCCTTGCCGTAGAAGTCGGGGACGCTGATCGAACCGTCGATGTCCTTGCGTCGGACCATGTGCTCACCGCCGTAACTCACCGTGCCGTTTCCGCCGTTCGCGTCGCGGACGCGAATCGCCTTCCACGCTAGCGGGCCCGGCGACAGTCTGTGAGGTGTTCGTCACACACCGCTCAGAAGGTTGTCACCCCCCATGCCCGACCGCTCCCCCACGCCCTACGACGTCACCCTCTGCGTCGAGAACCTGCGCACCGCCCTCGCCCTGCACGGCATCACGCTGCCGTCCCTCCGCGTGGACCTGCCGAGCTTCGCGGGCACGTACTCCCCGCCCGCCGGTCTCGTCGCGCTCGGGAACTGCAACACCGCCACGGCCCACGCGCTCGCCACCGCCCTCCGCAGGACGGCGGCCGACCGATGACCTTCGAACTCAGCCTGCTCGCCACCCCGAAGGCCGTGCCCGAGTTGCGCCAGCGCCTCCGCGACCTGGACTTCGACGTCCTGCTGTGCGCCACGGAGCTGGTGACGAACGTGATCGACCATCTCGGCGAGGGAACCCCGGTGACCGTCCGCGTCACCAGTACGCCCCACGGCCACACCCGCGTCGAGGTCACCGATCCGGACCCCCGCGCACTGCCGACGCTCCTGTCCGCCGCCGAGACGGCCGAGTCGGGCCGCGGTCTGACCCTGGTCGACGCACTCGCCCGACGATGGGGCGTCGACCAGGGAGCGGACCGCAAGACGGTCTGGTGCGAACTGGGAGAACGACATCATGGGTCAGCCGGTCGTCCTGACGGGCGCACTGCTGCGTCCCCGGGGCCGACCGCCGAGCTCGGCGTCGAGTGTCTCCTGAGCCACCCGCATGGCCGCGGCGTACACGGGGTCCCGCAGCCTCTTCCACATGTCGTCCTCGGAGACGTCCTCCACCCGGCTGACCACCCACCAGATGTTGCCGAAGGGGTCCTTGATCCGCCCTCCACGCTGTCCGAAGGCATCGTCGGCCAGGGACGTGACGACACGGCCGCCGGCTGCGACGGCTTGTGAGAACGCCTCCTCCGCGTCGGCGACGAAGACACGCAGCAGGCTCGGCATGGTGGGCCAGTCCGCGCGCCGGTCGAAGGCCAGCACCACGGTGTCGCCGACTCGGATCTCACCGTGCCCGATCAGGCCGTCCTCGGTCGATACCCGCCCGAGTTCGTCTCCCCCGAACGCCTGGGCCACAAAGTCGAGGAATGCCCCCGTGTCGTCGGTGACGACCCAGGGAGCAACGGTGGTGTAGCCCTCCGGCGCGGCGCTGGTCTGCTCGATCATCGCGGTCCTTTCGCTGACGTTGATTGCCGGCAGCGACGATGGACAGCAAATAGGTCAGTTCCTGTCCTGGACATCGGCGCACTCGCGCCGCAACCGAGCCGATGTCCAGGAAGGGCGGGGTGAAGGTCCGTCAGGACCGGCTGGTGACCGGGCGCATGGCGAGGCCCTCGGTGGCGGCCCAGTTCGTGACGCGCTGGCCGTCGTCGGCCGGGAACGACGCGACGGGCATGGACACGTTGATCGGGTCTTCGGCCTTGGTCTCGCCGCCGGGGCTGCCGAGGGTGAGGGTCATGGACTTCACGTCGTAGCTGTCCATGTGGCCGCCGGTGGCGAGCAGACCGGCGTACGCCTTCTCGCCGGGAGCGAGGCTGAAGGGCTCCTCGGCCGCGTCACCCTCCAGGACCGGTGCCGGGCTCTTGGCGTCGCCGAGCGTGACCTCGGGGGCGTTCTGGACGTCACACTTGTTGTCGCCCGTGTTGGTGGCGACGAGGAGGATGCGCCGAACCGGGTCACCCTTCGCGTCGTAGTCCGTGGCCGAGATCGACAAGTCCTCCAGGGTGCAGAGGGGGAAGCCGGACGCGCTCGTGCCGCCGGTGTCCCCGCTCTCCTCGCTTTCGCCGCCGCTGTCGCCGGGCGGCGTCGCCGTCGCGGTCGCCGTCGCCGAACTCGTCGCGCTGGGCCGGGCCGAGGACTTGGATTCGGCCGCGGTATCGCCGCCACCGGACTGGCACGCCGTGGTTGTCAGCAGCGCGGCGATCGCCGCCGCACCCAGGGCGCAGGCCCTCCAACCGCTGCGGCTCTCGCCGTTTCTGCGGGCAGTGGCGTTCATGGTGTCTCCCCCGTGATCGGTGTGCATGGTCTGTGTCGTTTCGACAGCAGGGCGATTCTGCACCGGGAATCGCCCATAACTGGCCATCCCCGGAGCTCTGTTACCGATCAAGTACGGGTCCGCCGGAAGACGGTGCCCCACAACCGTTCAGGAGGCGGAGCCCAGGTCAGTGGTGCGACATCGCCGGCTCGTCCGGGACGTGCGCGGCGACCACGCGGCCCACCCGGACGACCTCGCGGCGCCGGTCCACCGCGAACGCCGTGCCCGCCACGCCCAGGCCGAGGACGGCCAGCGCCGCGCCCGCCAGTGCCGGGGAGGTCGGGCCGGAACCGGACGCGAGGGCCAGGCCGCCGATCCAGGCGCCGCCGGCGTTGGCCAGGTTGAAGGCGGCCTGGTTGGCGGAGGAGGCCAGGGAGGGGCCGGCCGCCGCCTTCTCCATCACCATCAGCTGGAGCGGGGAGCCCGTGACGAACGCCGCCAGGCCGAGCAGGGTCACCGCGGCCGCCGCGCTCCACTCGGCGCGCATCAGCACCGGGAAGAGGAGCAGTACCGCCGCCAGCGAGGTCAGCCCGCCGAAGAGGGTGCCGCGCATCGAGCGGTCCGCCAGCCGGCCGCCCAGCAGGTTGCCTGCGGTCGCGCCGACGCCGAACAGGGCCAGCAGCACGGTGACGCTGGCGTCGGCGTACCCGGCGGCGTCCGTGAGCATCGGGGTGATGTAGCTGTACGCGGCGAACAGGGCGCCGAAGCCCGCCACCGTCGTGCCGAGGGCCAGCCAGACCGGAAGGGAGCGCAGGGCGGCCAGCTCGCCGCGCAGGCCCGCGGCCGGGGCGGGCGTGTGGTCGTGCGGGAGCAGCAGCGCCAGCGAGGTGATCGCCGCGAGGCCGATCGCGCTGACGCCGAGGAACGTCGCCCGCCAGCCCAGGTGCTGCCCCATGAGCGTGGCGGCCGGCACGCCGACGACGTTCGCGACCGTCAGGCCGAGGAACATCAGCGACACGGAGCGGGCCTTGCGCTCCGGCGCGACCAGGGTGGTGGCGACGACCGCGCCGACGCCGAAGAAGGCGCCGTGCGGCAGTCCGCTCAGGAAGCGGGCCGCCAGCAGCCAGTCGTAGCCGGGCGCGAGCGCCGAGAGCGCGTTGCCGGCGACGAACAGCGCCATCAGGCCGATCAGGACCGTGCGCCGGGCCAGGCGCGCGGTGCCGGCGGCGAGCAGCGGGGCGCCGACGACGACGCCGAGCGCGTAGGCCGACACCAGGTGCCCGGCGCCGGGGACGGACACGTGCAGGTCGTCGGCGACGTCGGGCAGCAGGCCCATCATCACGAATTCGGTGGTGCCGATGCCGAAGGCGCCGACGGCCAGGGCGAGCAGGGCCAGAGGCATGGAGGGGCCTGTGCCTTTCCAGGGGAGAGCGAAGTTCCGGACCAGTTTATGTTCAATGGCGGAACAAAATCTCCCCGGGCCGGTATTCCGGCGGGTCAGGAGCTCGTGTCGAGCCTCACCCGGGCCGCCACCGGCAGGTGGTCGCTCGCGGTCCTCGGCAGCGTCCAGGACGTCACCGGCTCGATGCCCTGCACCATGATCTGGTCGATCCTCGCCATCGGGAACGTGGCCGGCCAGCTGAATCCGAAGCCGCTGCCCGACGCGCCCTGCGTGGAGCGCATCTGGGAGGTGACGGCCTTCAGGGCACGGTCGTTCATGGTGCCGTTGAGGTCGCCGAGCAGGATCTTCCGGGGCAGCTTCTCGTCGGCGATGGCCTCGCCCAGCGCGTCCGCGCTCTTGTCCCGCTGCCGTGCGGTGAACCCGGCCTCCACCTTCACCCGCACCGACGGCAGGTGGGCGACGTACACCGCGATCGGCCCGTAGGGGGTCGTGACCGTGGCGCGCATCGCGCGGGTCCAGCCCAGCTTGATGTCCACCGGCTTCACGCCGGCGATCCGGTACTTGCTCCACAGCCCGACCGTCCCCTGCACCGAGTGGTACGGGTACGTCGAGGCCAGCGCCTTCGCGTAGACGGGCACCGCCGAGGCCCTGAGCTCCTCCAGGGCCACCACGTCGGCACCGGAGGCGGCCACGTCGCGGGCGGTGGCCGACGGGTCGGGGTTGTCGGCGTTGACGTTGTGCGTGGCGACGGTGAGGTCGCCGCCGCCGCCGGTCTTGTCGGTGAGCAGGCCGCCGAAGACGTTCAGCCAGACGACCGCCGGCACCAGCAGCGCGATCAGCGCGGTGGCCGACCTGCGCACCAGGGCGAGCAGCAGCAGCACCGGGACGAACAGGCCCAGCCAGGGCAGGAACGTCTCGGTGAGGCTGCCGGTGTTGCCGATCGCGTTCGGGATCCGCGCGTGCAGCAGCATCACCAGCGCCAGGATCACCGCGAGCGCGGCGAGGACGATGCCGCGCCGCCAGATTCTGGGGTCCCCGCGCCAGCCGGCGACCAGTCGGCCGAGCAGGCGCCGGAACGTGGCTCCCCGGCGCCCGGGACCCGGGCCTCCGTTCTCCGTTTCCGTCATGTACGCCTGCTGCGCCATACCGTCGCCTCACTGCCTGCCGTGCACACCGTACGTCCCCCCGTGCCCTAAGACCCTAGGGGATGATCGGCTCCGTTCTCGCCGCCCCTGGGCGGCCGTACAGGCACTGGGACGACGCAACCGGTCGCGGGGGTTCCGCGGGCCGCGCGGGAAAGCGCGCTCTGTGACGAAACGCGCACAGACGGCCTACGCGGCAGGCGAACTGACGGGCCGTAGCCCATCCAGAAGCGTGTCCACGATCTGCTCGGACAGGCCCTCGGGCAGGTCGGCGTCCGGGCGCATGACGGTGCGCAGCAGCATCGGGCCGACGAACAGGTCGCTCAGCAGCTCCACGTCGACGTCCGGGCGCAGTTCGCCGCCGGCCTGCCCGCGGCGCAGGATCTCCACCTGGAGCCTGCGGCGCGGCTCGACGACCGTCCCGTGGTACGCGGCCCAGATCTTCGGGCTGGACTTCATCTGGGCGAAGACGTTGTGCAGCAGCACCGAGGACCGGGTCAACAGGCCGCGCCGGCGCTGCTGTTCCAGCAGCGCCACCAGGTCGTCGCGCATCGAGGTGCCCGGCAGCAGCGGGTCCGGGGGCTCGGCGGTACGGATGACGTCGACGAAGAGGGCCTCCTTGCCGCTCCAGCGGCGGTAGATGGTGGCCTTGCCGACCCCGGCGGTGCGGGCGATGCGCTCGATGGAGAGCTCGGCCAGCGGCACGCCCTCCTCCAGGAGCTTCATCACGCCCTCGACGATCGCACGCTCGACCGCCTCGCTGCGGGGGCGTCCCCGCACGGGCACCTCGGGCGCGACTGGGCTGTCGGCCAGGCTCACTTCACTGGGTCCTCTCGTCATCGCGGACCGGTCGTCCGGGCGTTCGGCCGTCCGAGCGGCTGGGCGTTCGGACGTGCGGGCGGCTGGGCGTTCGGCCGTCCGAGCGGCTGGGCGTCCGGTCGCGGGTCGTCCGGTCGTCCTGCGCGGGTACGTCGAGCATGCCCGGCGGGGATGTCGTCGTACCCGGAAGGGCGGAAGGTGTCATTCCGTCGCCGTCACCAACTCCTGCTCCGCCTCGTTCTCCTGACCGGCCGGCTGCCTGCCCGGCAGGAAGAGCGCCACGACGACCACGCCGACGGCCGCCACACCCGCTCCCCACAGCGCGGTCACGTGCATCGCGTGCAGGAACGCGTCGTTGGCGGGCGTGACCAGCGCCCTTCCCTGCGGGCCGAGCTTGGCGGCGACGCCGAGCGTGGCCTCGATGGACTCTCCGGCGGTGTCCCGCAGGCCGGCCGGGAGCGCGCCCAGCTTGCCCTCGATGCCGTTGCGGTAGGCCGTGGACAGCGCCGAGCCCAGGACCGCGATGCCGAGCGCGCCGCCGACCTGGCGGAAGGTGTTGCTGAGGGCGGAGGCGGAGCCGGCCTTCTCGCGCGGCAGGGCCTGCATGATGACGACGCTGACGGGGGTCATGATGTGCGCCATGCCGGTGCCCATGAGGAAGAAGACGACCTCCAGCACCCAGATCGGGGTGTCCGCCTGGAAGGAGGCGAACGCGGCCAGGGTCGCCACGATGACGATCATGCCGCCGGTGGTCGTCGCCCTGTTGCCGAAGCGGTCGACGAGCAGCCGGGCGCGCGGCGCGAAGATCATCTGGGCGGCGGCCAGTGGCAGCATCAGCACGCCGGACTTCAGCGGCGTGTAGCCGCGCACGCTCTGCATGTAGAAGACCGAGAAGAAGGTCACGCCCATCAGCGCGAAGAAGACCAGCGCGATGGCACCGATCGCGGCCGAGAAGACCCGGTTCCTGAAGTACGTGACGTCGAGGGACGGGTGGTCGCTGCGCTTCTCGTACCACACGAAGCCGGCCAGTACGAGCAGGCCGGCGGCGATGGTCGCCAGCACCGTGACGTCGGTGAAGTCGGCGAGCTGGCCGCCCTTGATGATGCCGTAGACGAGCAGGACCAGGCCGACGACGGACAGCACGACGCCGACCGGGTCGACGCGGCCGGGCTTCGGGTCGCGGGAGTCGGGTACCAGCCACAGCATCAGCGCGAGCGCCAGGAGCACGATCGGCACGTTGATGAGGAAGACGGAGCCCCACCAGAAGTGGTCCAGGAGCAGACCGCCGGTGATCGGGCCGATGGCGATGGCCAGGCCCACGCCGCCGGCCCAGATGCCGATGGCCTTGGGCTGCTCGTTGCGCTCGAAGACGTTCATCAGGACGGCGAGGGTGGCCGGCATGACGAACGCGGCGCCCAGGCCCATCACGGCGCGGAAGAGGATCAGCTGGGCCGGCGAGCCGGACTCGGCGGCCAGGGCGGAGCCGATGCCGAACACCGCGAGGCCGCCGAGCAGGACCTTCTTGCGTCCCAGCCGGTCGCCGAGGAGCCCGGCGGTGAACAGCAGTCCGGCGAAGACGAGGGTGTAGGCGTTGATCGCCCACTCCAGCTCGCTCTGCGTGGCGCCCAGTCCGGTGGGGGCCGGCGTCGAGATCGTCTTGATGGCGACGTTCAGGATCGAGTTGTCGAGCACGACGATCAGCAGGCTCAGCATCAGCACGCCGAGGATCGCCCAGCGGCGCCGGTGCACCGCTTCCGGTATGCGGCCGGCCGCAACGGGTGGAGTGGTCATGACGTCCAGCCTAGGCGCCTTCCGATACGAGACCGTGCCGTATCGTAAATGTTTTGCCCAGTCCTTACGTGAGTCCTCACGTGCCTTATGTGAGTCCTCACGTGACGGATCCCCCACTGGTCCTGCCTGTCGCGAGGTGCCACCATGGAGGGGATCCGGGGACGCCGGCAGGGCGCCTCGAGATGACTGAAGGAGCCGTTGCAATGACGCAGCTTTCGGCTGCCCAGACCGTGCAGAACGGGCCCTCCGACGGCAGCAGGGCGCTGTACGGGGGCAAGGGCACGCGCCGCATCACCGTCCGCGACATCGCGCTCGCCAAGGAGCGCGGCGAGAAGTGGCCGATGCTCACCGCGTACGACGCCATGACCGCCTCCGTCTTCGACGAGGCCGGGATCCCGGTGATCCTGGTCGGCGACTCCGCGGGCAACTGCCACCTCGGGTACGACACGACCGTGCCCGTCACCCTCGACGAGATGACCATGCTGTCGGCCGCGGTGGTGCGCGGCACGCGGCGCTCCCTGATCGTGGGCGACCTGCCCTTCGGCTCCTACCAGGAGGGCCCGGTGCAGGCGCTGCGCTCGGCGACCCGGATGGTGAAGGAGGCGGGCGTCGGCGCCGTGAAGCTGGAGGGCGGCGAACGCTCCCACGAGCAGATCCGCCTGCTGGTGGAGTCGGGCATCCCGGTCATGGCGCACATCGGCCTCACCCCGCAGTCCGTCAACGCCATGGGCTACCGGGTACAGGGCCGCGGCGAGGAGGCCGCCCAGCAGCTGCTGCGGGACGCGAAGGCCGTGCAGGACGCGGGCGCGTTCGCGGTGGTGCTGGAACTGGTGCCGGCGGAGCTGGCGGCCGAGGTGACCCGGGTGCTGCACATTCCGACGGTCGGCATCGGCGCCGGTCCGGACACCGACGCGCAGGTGCTGGTCTGGACGGACATGCTGGGGCTGACCTCCGGCCGGGTGCCGAAGTTCGTCAAGAAGTACGCGGACCTGCGCACGGTCATGACCGACGCCGTGAAGCACTTCGCCGAGGACGTCACCGGCGGCGTGTTCCCCGCGGAGGAGCACTCCGTCCACTGAGCCACTGAGCCACGGAGCCGTCGCGGCACGGGGCACTCCGTGCAGTCGCGGCTCCGTGCACTGAGCCACTACGGCACCAAGGCAGCCCGCCGATCTTCCCCCGTCGGCGGGCTGTCGCCTTTTCCGGCGCCTGTGGGCTGTCGCCGGGCGGTGTCGGGGGCGCCGGGGTGTCGGGCGCAGGGGTGTCGGGCGCCGGGGTGTCGGGCGGGCGGCCGGTCGGTACTGGCGGCGGGTGACCGGGCGGTCTACCGACGGGGCGGCCCGGGGCGACCTGCGGAAGGTCTACCCGCGGTCGCCCAGCGGTGTACGGGCGGCCCCGGCGGCCGAGGCCGGGCGGGCTGCCGAGCGGCGCGAGGCGTGGCGGGCTGCTGACCGCCGCCCGGGGCGGTCCGCCGACCGTCGCCGGGCGGTTCCGGCGGCGGGTGACCACGTGGGGTGTCGGTGGCGTGTCGGAGGACTGTCGGTGGTGACGGGAGCGTGTCGGTGGGGTGTCGGCCGGGGCTGGGAGCGTCTTCGGCATGACGCGAATCGACAACGAACCCAGTGGCGGCGGTCTGGCCGTCACCGTGCGGGGGCTGGTCAAGCACTACGGCGAGACCAAGGCGCTGGACGGCGTCGACCTGGACGTGCGCGAGGGCACCGTGATGGGTGTGCTCGGGCCGAACGGCGCCGGCAAGACCACCCTCGTGCGGATCCTGTCCACCCTGCTCGCCCCCGACGCCGGCCGGGCGACCGTGGCCGGCCACGACGTCGTGCGCCAGCCCCGGCAGCTGCGCCGGGTGATAGGGCTCACCGGTCAGTACGCCTCCGTCGACGAGAAGATCCCCGGCTGGGAGAACCTGTACATGATCGGGCGGCTGCTCGACCTGTCCCGCCGGGACGCCCGGGCGCGCGCCGACGAACTGCTGGAGCGGTTCTCGCTCACCGACGCCGCCCGGCGGCCGGTGCACACCTACTCCGGCGGCATGCGGCGGCGGCTCGACCTCGCCGCGTCGATGATCGGGCGGCCCGAGGTGCTGTTCCTCGACGAGCCGACCACCGGGCTCGACCCGCGCACCCGCAACGAGGTGTGGGACGAGGTCAAGGCCATGGTCGGGGACGGCGTGACGGTCCTGCTGACCACGCAGTACATGGAGGAGGCGGAGCAGCTCGCCGGCGAGCTGACCGTCGTCGACCGCGGCAAGGTGATCGCCGGCGGCCGCGTCGACGAGCTGAAGGCCAGCCACGCCCGCCTCCTCGGCGATCGCCTTCGCGGTCAGCGGATTGTCGCCCGTGATCATCAC
>NZ_JBFADM010000080.1:4281-31830 GCF_040641355.1 Streptomyces sp. NPDC020996 | reverse complement strand
GTCGAGCCAGGCGACCTGGTGTCGCTGCAGAAGGACACCGGACTCGTCTCCATCGGCGGCGCGATCGACGCCGTCCGGGCCGCGGCCCCGCATCGGCCTGACCGGCCTCGTCCTCGAACGCCGGACGGGGCTGATTCGCTCGTCCGGGTTCACCGGTCCGAGGAGAAGCGCAGCGCCCCCGCCGGGATGCGCGCGTCGCACCACACCCGCACGCCGTCGCGCAGTTCGTTGTCGGCGCCGACGACCGCGCCGTCGCCGATGACCGTGCCGGTGAGCACGGAGCGCTCGCCGACGCGGGCACGGGTTCCGATGAGCGAGTCGGTGACGACGGCGCCGGGCTCGATCACGGCGCCGGGCAGGATCGTCGAGCCGAAGACGCGGGCGCCCTCCGCCACGAACGCGCCCTCGCCCACCACCGTGCCGCCCGTCAGCTTCGCGTCGGGGGCGACCCTGGCCGTCGGCAGGATCAGGCGGTCGCCGCAGCGGCCGGGGACCGCGGGCGACGGGGCGCGGCCGAGGACCAGGTCCGCCGAGCCGCGCACGAAGGCGGCCGGCGTGCCCAGGTCCAGCCAGTACGTGGAGTCGACCATGCCCTGCAGGTGCGCCCCGGCCGACAGCAGGTCGGGGAACGTCTCGCGCTCCACCGAGACCGGGCGGCCGGACGGGATGGTGTCGATGACCGAGCGGCGGAAGACGTACGCCCCCGCGTTGATCTGGTCGGTGACGATCTCCTCGGGGGTCTGCGGCTTCTCCAGGAACGCCAGGACGCGGCCGGTGCCGTCCGTGGGGACCAGGCCGTAGGCGCGCGGGTCGGTGACCTTCGTCAGGTGCAGGGAGACGTCCGCGCCGGTCGTCTCGTGGGTGGCGACCAGCCTGCGGATGTCGAGGCCGGTGAGGATGTCGCCGTTGAAGACCAGGACCGGGTCGTCGGGGCCGGAGTGGAGGCGGGAGGCGACGTTGCGGATGGCTCCGCCCGTGCCGAGGGGCTCCTCCTCGGTCACGTACTCGAGGTGGAGGCCGAGGGACGAGCCGTCGCCGAAGTACGGCTCGAAGACCTCGGCCAGGTAGGAGGTGGCCAGGACGATGTGCTCGACGCCGGCGGCTCTCGCTCTCGCCAGCTGGTGTGTGAGGAAGGGGACCCCGGCCGCCCGGACCATGGGCTTCGGCGTGTGCACCGTGAGCGGCCGCAGCCGCGTGCCCTTGCCGCCGACCAGGAGGATCGCTTCTGTCACCTGTCGTCCCTGCTTCCTGCCGGGACCGGCCGAACTGTCCTTCGGCCGGCCAGTGTGTGCAGACCGTCGTGCGACGCCTTCGACGGTCGTACGGCCTGCCGCGGTTCCGGCGCCCGCCCTCACCCGCTCGGCTGACGCCCCTGGTAGCGCGCCGCGGTCGAACGGGCTGTGCCGAGCTTGCGGTAGAGCTGCCGGCCCGGACACTCCGTCAGGAAGCCGTCACGATGGCCGGAGATCACGTTCAGTCGTACGTTCCTTCCCTTGCGGTAGAGATTGCCACCGGCGGACTTCAGGTATGTCTTGCCGCGCGGATTGCCGCCCCACAGGCCGAGCTTCCACGCCGTCAGCCGGGCGATGGCCCGCAGCGCGGCCGCGGGCGGCTTGTGCGAGCCGAAGGTGCCGAGGACGGCGATCCCCATGCTGTCGCTGTTGAAGCCGAGGGTGTGGGCGCCCATGACCGGCTTCGCGACCCCTCCGGCACGGCCCTCGTAGATGTTTCCGCACTTGTCGACGAGGAAGTTGTAGCCGATGTCCCGCCAGCCCATGCTGCGGACGTGGTAGCGGTAGATGCCGCGGATGACGGAGGCCGCCTGGGAGCAGCTGTACCCGTTGCCGGTCGCCGTGTGGTGCACGAAGGCCGCCTTCACCTTCTTCGTGAAGACGAACCCCCCTTCGCGCAGCCCCTCGTCCGCGCCCCAGCCGCGCCGGGTGACGATCCTCGGGCGCGGGCCGATGTACGGCTTCGCCCGCTGACTCGACGTCAGCCCGCCGGCACGCAGCGCCGACATCTCCCGCACGGTGGCGGCCCTGTCCAGCGCGGGGATCTCGGTGGCGCCGAGCGGGGCGAGTCCGGCGTTGGCGGCGGAGGCGGCGACGGCCGGTCCGGTGAGCGGGCGGGCAGCCGCCGGGGCGCCGCGGTGCACGGCCGGGCCGGCCCCGCGCGCGGGGGACGCGTCGCCCGGGTCGACGAGTTCCAGGCGCAGGCCCGAGGGCAGCGGGGAGGCGCCCGGCTCGGCGCGGGAGCCGCGGCCGGTCTCTCCGGCGCGCGGCGCGCCCTCCGCCCTGACGCGCACCTCCACGCCGTCCGAGTCGCCCACCCACAGCGGCGCGGTGGAGCCGCGGACGCGGCCGGAGGCGCGCTCGGCGGTGCCGGGGTCGGCCGCGTCGTCGCTGTGCGTCTGCAGGGCCTGCCAGCCGGACCAGGCGCCGGTGCCGGCGGCGCGGGTGCGGACCTGGACCCGGCCGTGCAGGTCGGTGTCCGCATCGTCCCAGACGACGCCGACCAGCGAGAAGTGCCGTACGTCGCGGCGGCCGAGCCCCTGCTCGGCGGCGGGGGCGGAGGTGGCCGAGCCGCGGCCGCGGGCCAGGGGGAACAGGCGCAGGGACTGGGTGCTGCCGGGCAGGTCGGCGGTCTCGGAGGCGGCGGACCGGGCGGCGGTCTCGGAGGCACCGGACTGGGCCGCGGCCTCGGAGGCACCGGACCGGGCCGCGGCCTCGGAGGCACCGGACCGGGCGGTGGCCTCGAAGGCGGCGGACCGGGCGGTGGCCGGCACGGGTGCCGCACCGCCCGGTGCCGGCCCGCCCGGCGCGGCGGCCGCGGGCGGGGTGAGCGGGAGGGCGAGGGCGGCCGCGCAGGTGACGCCGATGGAGGAAACAAGGAATCCACGCATGCTCCGGATATTGAACAGATACACCCATACCTGTCCATTTGGGATTTGACGGGCCGTCGGCTGTCGTTCCCCCGAACCGGTGGCCCCACCGCCCGGTGCCGGGCCCGGCGCCCGCGTACGCTTGCCCGGGTGAACGCCAGCGACCGCACCCCCGCCGACCTGCTGTCTTCCGCGCTCGCCGCGGATCCCGGACGCCCCCTGGTGACGTTCTACGACGACGCCACGGGAGAACGGGTCGAACTGTCCGTGGCCACCTTCGCCAATTGGGTGGCCAAGACCGCCAACCTCCTCCAGGGCGACCTCGCCGCCGCGCCCGGCGACCGGGTCGCGCTGCTGCTGCCCGCGCACTGGCAGACCGCGGTGTGGCTGCTGGCGTGCGCCTCGGTGGGCGTGGTCGCGGACGTGGCCGGGGACCCGGCGGCGGCCGACGTCGTGGTGAGCGGGCCGGACTCGCTGGAGCGGGCGCGGGCGTGCGGCGGGGAGCGCGTCGCACTGGCGCTGCGGCCGCTGGGCGGGCGGTTCCCGCAGCCGCCGGCCGGGTTCGCCGACTACGCCGTCGAGGCGCCGGGGCAGGGCGACCGGTTCGCGCCGTTCGTCCCGGTCGACCCCGAGGAGCCCGCGCTGATCGTGGCCGGGCGGGAGTTCAGCGCGGCCGAGGTGGTCGAGCGGGCAGCGGCGGAGGCGCCGGGGCTGGGGCTGACCGGGCCCGGCTCGCGACTGCTGTCCGGGCTGCCGTACGACACCTGGGAGGGGCTGAACGCGGGGCTGTACGCGCCGCTCGCGACCGGAGGGTCGGTGGTGCTGTGCCGGAACCTGGAGCGACTGGGGGAAGAGGCGCTGGCGAAGCGGGTGGAGAGCGAGCGGGTGACGGTCGTACGCCGCTGACCGGGGCCACCGGCGATGCGGCCGCCCGTTCGGGGCAGCACCGGCCGCCGTCGGGACCTTCCTCGGGGCATGGCCGTAGGACCAGTACGCTCGCACGCCCAGGCGGACCGGGCGTGACCGACACCGCGCGCACCCCGCGTCCCGGCGCGGGGGCGTCCGCGAGCGGACGCCCGGCCACGCGCGCGCCCGCGAGTACCCCGGCGACGACAGCGACACCGACCGGACGGCCCGCCGGCGGCGGTTCTGCACGACATCTCCCCACAGCAGGCGCGGTCCTGGCCGTGCCGCGCACGCCGTACGTCCATGACGCCGACCGCGACCAGCCCGTGGGACCCGAGGCGGAGAAACCGTTCGAACGGCCGCGCAGGGACGCGCCGGTGACGGTCGGCAAGGAAATTCCCCAGCATTCCGCCACAAAAATTCCCAATTCGACCGCCCGTTCCTCCGCAGGCCCACAGGCCGATTCGGGCCCGGACGCGCGCGCCCCCTCGCACGATTACCCCGAGGACGGCGCTTCTCCCCCACCCGCGTTCCGCGGGAACACCGCCACCGAGCAGACCTGCCGGTAAAGCGAACGCCAAGTCAGCGAACAGCCGTGTTAAGAAAGTCCACGGAAATGGGCGGATTGCCCAGTTGTAGGGACGTGGAATTTGTCACCGTCGTCGCTCCATGCCGAACCGGGCGGATAGTGTGAGCGATCCGGTGCATCATCCGGCCGCGAGGACATCCCCGGGGCCTGGCACTAGTGACCGAGACCCGAGCGTCTTTGAGGGGGAAGGCGCCGCGTGGCCCTGACGGAGGATTCGGACAACCGTGGACGCGCAAAGCCGTGGGCGGGCGGACAACATTGACCCCGCAGACCAGTGGGTACTCAATCCGAACACCGGCGAATACGAATTGCGACTGACCCCTTCCGGAGCGCAATCGGTTCCCGGTCCCCGCAGATCGGCTCCCGCCGACGCGGGCGGTCGTGGCGCGCGCGGCCGGAGCGCTGACAGCCGGGGCGCCGACGGCCGGAGCGCTGACGGCCGGGGCGCAGAGGGTCGTACGGCGGCCCCCGAGCGCGCGCCCGGACGGGACGTCCCCGCCCCGCGCAGACGGCGGGGCGAGCCCGAGGAGCCGCTGCCGGGCCGGCGCGGCCGCCGGCCGGCCAAGAAGAAGAACAAGGCCAAGCGGGTGGTGCTGTGGACCGGCGGCACCATGGCCTTCGTGCTGCTCGCCGCGGCGGGCAGCGCCTATCTGTACATCGAGCACCTCAACAACAACATCGAGTCCGTCTCCGACGACGGCGCGAGCACCGGTGGCTTCAGCAAGGGCAAGGCGATCAACATCCTGCTGATCGGCACCGACAAACGCACCGGCAAGGGCAACGACAAGTACGGCGACAAGGACAGCGTCGGCCACGCCGACACCACGATCCTGCTGCACGTCGCCAAGGACCGCTCGAACGCCACGGCGCTGAGCATCCCCCGCGACCTGATCACCGACATCCCGGACTGCCCGACCAAGCAGGCCGACGGCACCGAGAAGGTCATCGCGGGCACGACGGGCGTCCGCTTCAACACCAGCCTCGGCCAGGACGAGCGCACGCCGAGCTGCGTCGCGCGGACCGTCACCGAGCTGACCGGCATCAAGCCGGACAACTTCATGGTCGCCGACTTCAACGCGGTCAAGACGCTGACCACCGCGGTGGGCGGGGTGGACGTCTGCCTCGGCAAGGACATCAACGACCCCGACTCGCACCTGAACCTGAAGAAGGGCATGCGGCACATCGAGGGCGAGACCGCGCTCGCCTTCGTGCGCACCCGGCACGCGGTCGGCTTCGGCGGCGACCTGAGCCGGATCACGCTGCAGCAGCAGTTCCTCAGCGCGCTGATGCGCAAGCTGAAGTCGAACGACACGCTCACCAGCCCGACGAAGATGATGAAGGTCGCCGAGGCGGGCACCAAGGCGCTGACCGTCGACTCCAACCTCGACAGCATCGGCAAGCTGAAGGACCTCGGTCTGGAGCTGGGCAAGCTCAATCCGAAGAACCTGACGTTCACCACCGTGCCGGTGGACGACAACCCGGCCGAGACGGTGAAGGCGACCGTCGTGCTGAGGCCGGGCGCGGCGCAGCAGGTGTTCGACGCGATCAAGAACGACGTCTCCTTCACCGCGGTCAAGGCCAAGAAGAAGAAGGAGAGCGCCGCCCTCGCCGCCCGCCTCAAGGGCACCAAGTCCGCCGCCTCCGAGGTGCGGGTGCGGATCCTCAACGGCGGTGCCGAGTCCGGCAGCGCGCAGGCCGAACTCAGCTACCTGCAGAACGACGCGGGCGTGCTGAAGTCCGAGAACGCGGGCAACGCGGACGGCGAGCAGGCGAAGACCACCCTCGAGTACGCCCCCGACCAGGCGGACCAGGCCCGGCGGCTGGCCGCGATCCTCGGCCTGTCCGGCGCGCAGATGAAGCCGGGCAAGAGCGTGACCAACGACCAGGGACTGCCGGCGATGACGCTGACCCTGGGCAAGGACTTCCCGGGGGCGGGGAAGTCGTATTCCGCGCCGACTAAGGCACCGGACGTCGACAACAAGACGACGGCCGACAAGGTCGAGTGCGCCAAGTGACGTGACGGGCCTGTCGTGCGTCTAACAGGACGTACGACAGGCCCGTTCGGCGGGGTGCGGCTGGGGAAGGCGGGGGAATGACGCAGAGCGGTGTGCGTGGGGAGGGGACGCGAGGGGGCGTTCCGCGGGCTTCGGACGGCCGGGGGGACACCCGGGAGGGGAGCACGCGGGAGGCGGACGGCTCCGGCAGATCCGGCAGCTCCGATGCGGGGGCCACGGGGCGCGGTGGACGCCGCCGGGGCGCGCCGAAGCAGGGGCGGCGGGCGCTGAGATGGTCGGCGACCACTCTGGCGGTGCTGATACTCGGCACGGCCGGCGCCGGATACCTGTACTACCAGCACCTCAACGACAACCTCCACAAGGGCCAGCGCAGCAGCGGCGACTCCAGGGCGCACAAGCCCGGGGCCAACGCGGCCGGGCAGACCCCGCTCAACATCCTGCTGATCGGCTCGGACAGCCGTAACTCCGACGAGAACGTGAAACTGGGCGGCGCCAAGTACGACCGCGGCAGCCCGCCGCTGGGCGACGTGCAGATGCTCATCCACCTGTCCGCGGACCGCAAGAGCGCCGCGATGGTGAGCATCCCGCGCGACACCCGCGTCGACATCCCCAGGTGCACCGATCCCGACAGCGGCAAGGTGTACCCGGCGGTCACCGACATCATCAACACCTCGCTGGCCCGCGGCGGCGCCGGCTGCACGCTGGCCACCTGGGAGAACCTCACCGGGGTCTACATCGACCACTGGATGACGATCGACTTCGCGGGCGTGGTGCGGATGGCCGACGCCGTCGGCGGCGTCGACGTGTGCGTGAACCAGAACGTGTGGGACCACCCGACGGCCGCGGTGCCCGGCGGGTCCGGTCTGAAGCTGACGGCCGGCACCCACAAGGTCAAGGGCAAGCAGGCCCTGCAGTGGCTGCGCACCCGGCACGCCTGGGGCAGCGACCTGATGCGGGCCCGCGCCCAGCACATGTACCTGAACTCGATGATCCGCAAGCTCAAGGACCAGAACGTCTTCACCGACACCGGCCGGCTGACCGACCTCGCCGAGGCGGCCACCAAGTCCCTGTCGGTCTCCGAGGAGATCGGCACCGTCAAGAAGCTCTACGACCTGGGCGCGCAGCTGAAGTCGGTGCCCACGGACCGCATCACCTCGGTGACGATGCCGAACGTCCCCGACCCGGGCAACGCCGACCACGTCGTGCCGGACGGCGCGAGCGCCGAGCAGCTGTGGCGGATGCTGCGCGACGACGTGCCCCTCGACGACAAGGGCAAGGCGTCGGACTCGAAGAACAAGACCTCGAAGGACAAGCCCACCAAGGCCCCTTCGGTGCCCGACGCCGAGATCGGCGTCACGGTGCAGAACGCCACCGGGACCGCCACGCTCGGCCCGGTCTCCGGGCGCGCGGGCGTGATCGCCCAGGAGCTGGTGGGCAAGGGGTTCACGCAGGCGTCCAAGGACGCCACGGCGGGCCTGTCCGAGGACCGGACGGTGGTGCGCTACCCGAGCGTCGACCTGGAGGGCGACGCCCAGCGGGTCGCCACGTCGCTGGGGATCCCGCTGAGTTCGGTGAAGCGGTCTACCGACGTCTCCCGGGTCACGGTCGTGATCGGCGCCGACTGGCGCACGGGCACCGCGTATCCCAAGCAGTCCACGCCCGAGGCGGGCGACCTGCCCAAGGGCACCGACGCCATCAACGGCTCGGACAAGAGCCCCTGCATGGACGTGTACGCGCCCTACCGCTGGTAGCAGCGCAACCTCACGGGCCCGTCGTGTGTCTCCAGGACGTACGGCGGACCCGTGCCGTGGCGTTCTGGCGTGCCCGATCGGGCTGAAAGCAGGGGAAATCGGTGCAGAAGACGTGTGCGACGACGCGTGCTCGCGTCGAGGCCGGTACGCACGGGGATCCGGCCTTCGCCCGGTGACCCACAGCGAACTCCTAACCGGCTGCAGAATGATGAGGCGCGCTCACGTCCGAGAGCCCCGGGCAGTCCCACGACCCATGGTGGAAACGAGGCCCGCACACGCTCCCGACCGAGCGGTCTCGGTGATCCACGTCGCGATGCCGGCGCAGGGGTGGAAAGGACAGGGAGTTGACGCGTAGCAGTGTGCGCGGAGAGGTCGCCGCGGTCGAGGACACCATGTCCCTCACGCCGCGGGACCAGGACCAGGAACAGGACCAGCAACAGGACACGCCGGCCGGGCACGGCCGGGGTGGCGACGGGCGGCGCGAAAAAGGCCCCGACGGTGACCGGCCGCGCCGCAGACGGCGCGTCCTGCGCTGGTCGGCGATGGTCCTGGCGGTGGTGATACTGGGCACCGCGGGTGCCGGGTACCTCTACTACCGGCATCTCAACGGCAACATCAAGAAGGACGACCTCAACATCGGCGACGCGAAGGACAGGGCGGCGAAGCCCAAGGCCAACGCGGCCGGGCAGACCCCGCTGAACATCCTGCTGATCGGCTCGGACGCGCGGAACAGCAAGGAGAACCAGAAGCTCGGCGGCGCCAAGGACACCTACAACACCGCCCCGCGCGCGGACGTCCAGATGCTGCTGCACGTGTCGGCGGACCGCACCAACATGTCGGTCGTGAGCATGCCCCGCGACACGCTCCTCGACATCCCCGAGTGCACCGACCCCGACAGCGGCAAGGTCTACGGGGCGCTCACGCAGGCGATGACGAACGACTCGCTGGGCCGTGGCGGGCCCGGCTGCACGGTCGCCACCTGGGAGAAGCTCACCGACATACACATCGACCACTTCATGATGATCGACTTCGCGGGCGTGGTGTCGATGGCGGACGCGATCGGCGGCGTGCCGGTGTGCGTGGACGCCAACATCTACTCCCACACCTCCACCGGCCACGGTTCGGGCCTGAAGCTGGAGAAGGGCACGACGTACATCAAGGGCGAGCAGGCCCTGCAGTGGCTGCGCACCCGGTACGGCTTCGAGGACAACACCGACATCGCCCGCGCCCGGGCCCAGCACCAGTACATGAACGCGATGGTCCGCCAGCTGCGCGAGAACGCCACGCTCAGCAGCCCGAACAAGCTGCGCAAGCTCGCCGAGACGGCCACCGAGGCGCTGACCGTCGACGACGGCCTCGGCACGGTGGCCAAGCTGTACGACCTGAGCAAGGAGCTCAAGAAGGTCCCCACCAAGCGCATCACCATGACGACGATGCCGTGGCAGTACTCGGCGAACGACAGCGGCCGGGTGGTGCCCAGGCCCGGTGACGCGGCGAAGCTGTTCCGGCTGGTCCGCGAGGACATCGCGCTCGACGGCAAGGACAAGAAGAAGTCGGCGAAGGACAAGAAGTCCTCGGACCCGGCCGCGGCGGACGACGAGATCGCGGTGCAGGTGCGGAACGGCACCCGTACCGACATCGAGGCGCCGGTCGCCGGGCGGGCGTCCGACATCGCGCGGCTGCTGGTGGGCAAGGGCTTCACACAGGCGGCGGCGGACGCCTCGGCCGGCGCCGGCGAGGACACGACGGTGATCCGCTACCCGAGCGCGGACCTGGAGGGCGACGCCCAGCGGGTGGCCGAGGCGCTGGGCGTCCCGTTGTCGTCGGTGGAGAAGTCGACGGACGTGTCCGGGGTCACCCTGGTCGTCGGCGCGGACTGGCGCTCGGGCACGAAGTACACCGCCGAGCAGGAGGACGACTCGATCCCGGACTCGGCGCAGGCCATCAACGGGTCCGACAAGAAGCAGTGCATGCACGTCAACCCGGACTACACCTGGTAGTCCGGGTTGACCGCCGAGCGGTCCGCGGTGCTCGGCCGGAGACCGGGCACCGCGAGGCGCCGCGCCCGGCCGGAGACCGGGCACCGCGAGGCGCCGCCGTCAGTCGGCGGCGAGCACCGCGGGACGCCGGGAGGCGATGACCCTCTTCGCCAGTGACTTGGGGCTGGTCAGGAAGCCCCACCCCCACGACATGTGCATCGTCGCGAGGGCCACGGGTATCCGCACCCGCGCCTTCAGCGGCAGCCCCTTGCCGGCCGGTACGGACCCGAGCAGGATCGCCGCGAGGTAGCCGCCGGGGACGACGAAGCCCCAGGGGGTCAGGACCGCCCCGGTCACCAGGCCCGCCGCCATCGCCAGGACCGCCGTGGGCGGGGCGAGATAGCGCAGGTTGATGGAGCCCTCGTGGTACCGGGCGACGACGTGCCGCCAACGCCCGTAGTCCTTGTACTGCTTGGCCAGCGCCCTGACGCTCGGCCGCGGCCGGTAGGACACCTTCAGCTCCGGCGAGAACCAGATCAGCCCGCCGGCCTCCCGGATGCGGAAGTTCAGCTCCCAGTCCTGGGCGCGGATGAACTCCTCGTTGTAGCCGCCCTGTTGCTCCAGCGCCTCGCGCCGGAAGACGCCCAGGTAGACGGTCTCGGCCGGGCCTGCCTGGCCGCCCGTGTGGAAGGCGGCGTTGCCGACGCCTATCTTCGACGTCATCGCGGCGGCGACCGCGTGCTCCCAGTCGTTCTCGCCCTCGGCGTGCATGATGCCGCCGACGTTCATCGCGCCGGTCTCCTCCAGCAGCCGCACGGCCGTCGCGATGTAGTCCGGCGAGAGCATGCCGTGCCCGTCGACGCGGACGACGACCGGGTGGCGGGACGCCTTGATCGCGGCGTTCAGGGCGGCCGGCGTGCGGCCGGTGGGGTTCGGGACGGTGTGGACGCGCGGGTCCTCGCGGACGAGCTCGGCGGCGATCTCGTCCGTGCGGTCCGTGGACGGACCGAGGGCGATCACGACCTCCATCTCGCCGGCGTACTCCTGCGCGAGGATCGCTTGGACGGCTCCGCGCAGATGCCGCTCCTCGTTGAGGACGGGCATGATCACAGAAACGGCGGGCAGCCGCACGTCGGGGTTGGCGTTCATCGCCCGTTACGTTACCGCGAACGGGGGACACGGTTGCGCGCCGCCGCGGGCGGAAGATCGTATCGGCCTACGGTGCTCATACATCCCACGTACGGCCGCCGCCCGGAGGTGTCCCCATGCCCACGCCGCCTCGGTCCGCCGCCCCGGTCCGCCCGCAGCGCCGCCCGCAGCCGCCGCTCCCGCGTCCGCCGCGGCGCCCCCCGCGGTCGCGCGCACCGCTTCCGCCCGTACGGCGGAAGAAGCCGCGCTGGACCATGCGGGCGGCGACGACGCTGTCCGTCGTCGTGCTCGCCTCCGCCGGCATCGGACACGCGATGGTCACCAGCCTCGACCAGGACATCGCCCGGGTCGACCCCTTCAAGGACATGAAGAACCGTCCGCCGGCCGGTCACGGCATGAACGTCCTGCTGGTCGGCACCGACGGGCGCGACCGGATCACCGAGCAGGAGCGGCGCCGGTACCACCTGGGCGGCGCCCCCTGTCACTGCACCGACACGCTGATGATCGTGCACATCTCGGAGGACCGGGAGCGGGCCAGTGTGGTGAGCCTGCCGCGCGACTCCTACGCCGAGCTGCCCTCCGCCGGGGGGCGTCCCCCGCGCCCGATCAAGATCAACGCGGCGTACGCGGAGGGCGGTCCGAACCTGACCGTGCGCACGGTCGAGCGGATGACGCGCGTGAAGATCGACCACTACCTGGAGGTCGACTTCACCAGCTTCATGAAGACGGTGGACGTGGTGGGCGGGGTGAAGATCTGCACCGCCGGGCCGCTGAAGGACTCCTACACCGGCCTGGACCTGCCCGCCGGCACGCACACCCTGGGGGGCGGCCAGGCGCTGCAGTACGTCCGCTCGCGGCACGTCGACGGCGCCTCCGACCTCGGCCGGATGAAGCGCCAGCAGCGGTTCCTGGCGGCGCTGGTGGACCGGGCCACCTCCTCCGGGGTGCTGCTGAACCCGATGAAGTTCCGGGACGTGACCCGGGCGGTGCTGGGCTCGGTGCGGGCCGACAAGGGCTTCGGCACCGACGAACTGCTGGAGCTCGGCCGGGCCATGCGCGGCTTCTCCCCCGCCTCCTCGGAGTTCACGACCGTGCCCATCGGCCGGATGGGATACCTCGTCAAGGGCTACGGCTCGACCCTGAAGTGGGACACCGCCAAGGCCGACGCACTCTTCGCCCGGCTGCGCGACGACCGGCCGCTCACCGTGCACCGGCCGCCCAGCCGGGCGGTGCGGGTGGAGGTGGCCCCGCAGCAGATCCGCGTCCAGGTGGAGAACGGCACCGGCACGGCGGGCCTGGGCCGGCGCGTCGACGCGGCGCTGGCGCGGACGGGGTTCCGGACCACCGGGGCGCCGGCCAACGCGGCCGAGCGCTCGCTGCGGCGGACGGTCGTCGCCTTCGACCCCCGCTGGGACCGCTCCGCCCGGTCGCTGGCGGCAGCCCTGCCCGGCAGCCGGCTGCGCCCGACGAAGGGCCTCGGTGCGACCCTGAAGGTCATCGCGGGCGCAGACGCGCACGAGGTCCGCGAGGTCCGCGGCGAGGACGCCCCGCAGCGGCAGGGCGCGGTGGTGACGGGCGACGAGGTGGTGTGCCCGTGACCGGGGGCCGCCCGTCCCGCCGCCGGGCATCCATTCCGTTCGGAGCTCTTACTCCGTGAAGCCCTCCGCCGTGCGCTTCTCGCGGAGTTGCAGGATGGCGCGGCGCCTGGCCAGGCGGTGGGTGCGGCGGATCTGGGCCTCCTGGTAGCGGCGCCGGTCCCGGTCCGTCTCCGGCAGCACCGGCGGTACGCGGCGCGGTGTGCCGTCGGCGTCGACGGCGGCGAAGACGAGGTAGGCCGAACCGACGTGGGTCGGCGGGGCGGACTCGTTCCAGCGCTCGGCCAGCACCCGCACGCCGACCTCCATCGAGGTCCGGCCGGTCCAGTTGACCTGTGCCTTCACATGGACGAGGTCGCCGACGCGCACCGGCTCGAGGAACGCCATCTCGTCCATGGACGCGGTGACGGCGGGCCCGCCGCTGTGCCGGCCGGCTACGGCGCCGGCCGCGTCGTCGACCAGTTTCATGATCACACCGCCGTGCACCGTGCCCAGGAGGTTGGTGTCGTTGTGGGTCATGATGTGGCTCAGGGTGGTACGGGAAGCGGAGGTCGGCTTACCCGGTATGTCCTGGTTGTTCGCTTCCGGGGCGGTGGCCTGATCTGTCATGGCCTCCACCTTATGCCGCGGTGCCATCCGCGGACTTTGTGTCGGGTTGGCAACAGCGGGGCCCTGATTTTCCGACGACCCTTGTAAGGACCAGTGCCCCGCCCTGCACACTTGGGCCCATGAACGATTGGCCCGAGGGATGGTCCGACGAGAACCGCGGCGACCGGTACGGTCGCGGCAGCGCGAGCGCACAGCCCGAGAGCGCCCGTGTGATGCGGCAGGTCCGCCGTACCGCCTCGGGCCCGTACCAGGGCTCCGGCCCCGCCTCCCCGCCCTACGGCGGGGTGCCGCAGCAGCCGACGTACATCGACGGCCAGGGATACGGCGGCGCCCAGGGCGGTGGCCATGACGGCGGCGGTTACGACAGCGGCTACAACACCGGCCACGTCTACGGCGGGCCGGGCGGTCCCGGCGGCGGGCGGCCCCGCCCGGACTGGCGCCGCCGTATCAAGTGGACGGCGGTCACCCTCTCCGTGGTGCTGGTGGCGACCACCGTCGGCACCTACTTCTGGGCCGACTCCAAGCTCAACCGCGAGGTCGACCTGTCCAAGGTCATCGACCGCCCCGAGGCCGGCAAGGGCACCAACTACCTCATCGTCGGCTCCGACAGCCGCGCCGGGCTGTCCGACGAGGACAAGAAGAAGCTGCACACCGGCTCCGCGGAGGGCAAGCGGACCGACTCGATGATGATCCTGCACGTCGGCGACAACGGCGACACGCTCATCTCGCTGCCGCGCGACTCCAACGTCACGATCCCGACGTTCCGCGGGTCCGAGTCCGGCAAGATCAAGGGCCCGCTGGGCGCCAACAAGCTGAACGCGGCCTACGCGTTCGACGGCCCGACGCTCCTCGTGCGCACGATCGAGTACAACACCGGCCTGCACATCGACCACTACGTGGAGATCGGCTTCGCCGGCTTCGCGAACATCGTGGACGCCGTCGGCGGCGTGACGATAGACATCGACAAGGGCTTCAAGGACAAGTACTCCGGCGCCGACTTCGCGGCCGGCAAGCAGACGCTGAACGGCGAGCAGGCCCTGGCCTTCGTGCGGACCCGGCACGCCTTCGCCACCTCCGACCTGCAGCGCACCAAGAACCAGCAGAAGTTCCTGTCGGCGCTGGCCCACCAGGTGGCGACCCCCTCGACGGTCCTGAACCCCTTCAAGCTCTACCCGACGATGGGCGCGGGCCTGGACTCCCTCATCGTCGACAAGGACATGGGCCTGTGGGACCTGGCGTCCATGTTCTGGGCGATGAAGGGCGTCAGCGGCGGCGACGGCACCTCGATGAACATGCCGATATCCGGTTCGGTCGGCGGCAACCTCGTCTGGGACAAGGCCAAGGTGAAGACGCTCGTGAACCAACTGAACAACGACGAGAAGGTCACGGTCTCGAGTGAGTGACCTGCCAGGCAGAGCACCGTTCGACGCGGTGCTCTGCGACGTCGACAACGTGATCCGGTCCTACGACTCCTCCGCGCTGCACGCCCTGGAGCGCGCCGCCGGACTGGCCGAGGGCACCACCATGAAGGTGGCCTTCGCGCCGGAGACCGTGCAGCCGGTGCTGCTGGGCCACACCGATCTGCAGGAGTGGGCGCGGTCGATCGCCGAGGGCCTGACGGGACTGGCGCCCGAGGCGACGGCGTGGGAGCTGGGCACGGCCCTGCTGGAGTCGCCGTTCGCGGCCGACGCGGCCGTGGTGTCGCTGCTGCGCCGGGCGCGCACCCGTGTGCCGCTGGTGCTGGTCAGCAACGCGACGCTCCGACTGGAGGACGACCTGGCCACCCTGGGGCTGACCGACCTCGCGGACCACGTCGTCAACAGCGCCCGCGTCGGACTGGCCAAGCCGGACCCGCGCATCTACCGCCTGGCCGCCTCCCTGGCCGGCGTCCGTCCCGGCCGCTGCCTGTTCGTGGACGACGACGAGCAGAACGCGGCGACGGCCGCCGCGGTCGGCATGCACTCGCTCCACTTCCGCGAACCGGCGGACCTGGAACGGGCGCTGGAGCCGCTGTTCGGGTGACGCCGATCCGCGGACGCGTGGTCGCGCGGTCGTCACATGGTGGCGCCCGCCATCGTCCGGCACATCTGCGCGCAGCGGCGGCACGCCTCGGCGCAGCGCGTCATCTGGGCGTCGTCCGGCATGGACATACACGCCTCGGCGCACATGTCGCACGCCTTGGCGCACAACGCGCACATCTCGGCCGCCATGGGCGAACGGCGCATCATCATGTCGGCGCACATGCGGGTCATCTCCGAGCAGTCGATCAGCGCCCGCATGATCTGCATCTGGGCCTGGCCGCCCATCTGCATGCAGGAGCTCATCGTCTCCTCGCACACGCTGTGGCAG
Organism: Streptomyces sp. NPDC020996; assembly: GCF_040641355.1. Lineage (NCBI taxonomy): Bacteria > Bacillati > Actinomycetota > Actinomycetes > Kitasatosporales > Streptomycetaceae > Streptomyces > Streptomyces sp. NPDC020996. The sequence goes on along the minus strand of NZ_JBFADM010000080.1, from coordinate 16,007 downwards.
GCCATGCAGGCCTCGACGCAGTCCTGCATCTCCTTGCTCATGGCGCCGGCGGTTCCGGGCTGGTTCATGGCTCCTCCTGGAGGACGAAGGGACCCCGGACGGGTCCCGTGCCTCTCTGTCCTACGCCCGCCGAACGCGACACGCCACCGGGCGGACCCCAACATTCCGCACCGCAAACGCACACAGCACCCGAACCGGGCGTTCACCGCCCAGAAACGACACCGCACACCCCGGGTGATCCGACAGAACTCCCAGCCTGGGGCTTGGCGTTTCGCTTGACATGTGCATGCTTGTAAGACGCTCACCACGAGCCGACTCCGCATCGGGCGGGAGGCGGGGCACCACCACGCCCCGCCTCCCGCTTCCTGCCACCTCACAAAGGACACACGGTGCTTCGAAGACTCTCCCCGACCGGCCTGTCCCTGACCGGCCTCCTGCTGGCCGCCGCACTGGGCCTCGCCGCGCTCCCCGCGAGTGCCGCGCCGGCCCCCGAGGGCCACCGCGCCGCGACGCTCTCGGCCCCGGCCGCCCTCGCCGCGACCGCCCCCGACATCGACGTGACCAAGGTCCAGGCGCACCTGACCGAACTGAACGCCATAGCCGACCGCAACGGCGGCACCCGCAAGTCGTCCGGACAGGGCTACCGCGACTCGGTCGCCTATGTGAAGGGCAAGCTCCAGGCGGCCGGTTACACCGTCACCGAGCAGGCCTGCACCTCCGGCTGCGCGAGCGGCGCCGGACCCAACCTGATCGCCGAGTGGCCCCAGGGCGACTCGTCGAAGGTGTACATGTTCGGCTCGCACCTGGACGGCGTCTCCGCCGGACCCGGCATCAACGACAACGGCTCCGGCAGCGCGACCCTCCTGGAGGTCGCGCTGAAGCTCGCCGAGACGAACCCGACGATGGCGGCGCGCGTCCGCTTCGGCTGGTGGACGGACGAGGAGCAGGGCCTCAACGGCTCGGCCTTCTACGTCCGTTCGCTGACCTCCGCGCAGCGCTCGGCGATCAAGGCGTACTACAACTTCGACATGGTCGCCTCGCCCAACGGCGGCTACTTCATCAACCACATCACGTCGACCGCCGCCGCGCCGATGAAGGCGTACTGGGACTCGCTGAACCTCCAGCCCGAGGAGAACACCGAGGGGGCGGGCCGCAGCGACGACTACTCCTTCGAGAACTACGGCGTCCCCACGTCCGGTTACGCCATGGGCGCGAGCGCCCGCAAGACCTCGGCGCAGGCGGCCAAGTGGGGCGGCACGGCGGGCGCCGCGTACGACAGCTGCTACCACTCCTCCTGCGACACCACCGCCAACATCAACGTCACCGGGCTGAACCGCAGCGCCGACGGCGTCGCCTACACGCTGTGGGCGCAGGCCGTCTCGGGCACCGCCCCCACGAACGACTTCTCGATCGCGGCGAGCCCCGCCTCCGGCAGCGCGGCCCCGGGCGCCTCGCTGACCACCACCGTCTCCACGGCCACCACCGGCGGCTCCGCGCAGACGGTGAACCTGTCCGCCTCGGGCGCCCCGTCCGGTGTCACCGTCTCCTTCAGCCCGGCCTCGGTGACCTCCGGCGCCTCGTCCACCGCGACGATCGGCGTCGGCTCCTCCGTGGCGCCCGGCACGTACGCCATCACCCTCACCGGCACCGGCACCACCACGCACACCGCGCAGTACACGCTGACCGTCAACGGCGCGGGCGGCTGCACCGTCTCCCAGGTGATCTCCAACGGCGGCTTCGAGAACGGCACTTCGCCGTGGACCGGGAGCACCGGCGCGATCGGTTCGTTCAGCGGCCAGTCCGCGCACTCCGGCACCCGCTACGCCTGGCTGGCCGGCTACGGCTACGCCGCCACCGACACCGTCAACCAGACCGTGACCGTCCCGGCGGGCTGCACCAAGGCGACCCTGAAGTACTGGCTGCACATCGACACCGCCGAGTCCGGCACGACGGCGTACGACACCTTCAAGGTCCAGGTCGACGGGACCACCAAGCAGACGTACTCCAACGCCGACGCGGCCACCGGCTACACCGAGCGCACCCTCGACCTGAGCCAGTACCTCGGCCGGCAGATCACGCTCACCTTCACGGCGACGGAGGACTCCAGCCTCCAGACCGGCTTCGTCATCGACGACACCACCCTGACGACCGGCTGACCACCGCTCCGGGCACGACACAGCCCCCGGCGCGATGCCGGGGGCTGTACCGCGACCGTGCGGGGGCCGCTAGGGAAGGTTGCGGGCCATGACGATGCGCTGGACCTGGTTCGTGCCCTCGTAGATCTGCGTGATCTTGGCGTCGCGCATCATGCGCTCGACCGGGTAGTCGCGGGTGTAGCCGTAGCCGCCGAGGAGCTGGACGGCGTCCGTGGTGACCTCCATGGCGACGTCCGAGGCGAAGCACTTGGCCGCGGCGCCCAGGTAGGTCAGGTCGGCGTCGCCGCGTTCGGAGGCGGCCGCGGCCTGGTAGGTCAGGGCGCGGGCGGCCGAGATCTTCATGGCCATGTCGGCGAGCATGAACTGGATGCCCTGGAAGTCGCCGATCGGCTTGCCGAACTGCTTGCGCTCCTGGACGTAGCCCTTGGCGTAGTCGAGGGCGCCCTGGGCGATGCCGAGGGCCTGGGCGGCGATGGTGATGCGGGTGTGGTCGAGGGTCTTCATCGCCGTGGCGAAGCCGGTGCCCTCCTCGCCGATCATGCGGTCGGCGGGGATGCGCACGTTGTCGAGGTAGACCTCGCGGGTCGGCGAGCCCTTGATGCCGAGCTTCTTCTCCGGAGCGCCGAAGGAGACGCCCTCGTCGGACTTCTCGACGACGAACGCCGAGATGCCCTTGGAGCGCTTTGCGGGGTCGGTGACCGCCATCACCGTGTAGAACTCGGAGACGCCCGCGTTGGTGATCCAGCGCTTGACGCCGTTGAGGACCCAGTGGTCGCCGTCGCGGACCGCCTTGGTCTTCATGCCGGCCGCGTCGGAGCCGGCGTCCGGCTCGGAGAGGCAGTACGAGAAGCCTCCCTGGCCCTTGGCGAGCGCGGTCAGGTACGTCTTCTTCAGCTCTTCGGAGCCGGAGAGCAGGACGGGCAGTGAGCCGAGCTTGTTCACCGCGGGGATGAGGGAGGAGGACGCGCAGACGCGGGCCACCTCCTCGATCACGATGACCGTGGCGAGGGCGTCGGCGCCCGCGCCGCCGTACTCCTCGGGCACGTGCACGGCGTGCAGGTCGTTCGCCACCAGGGCCTCGAGGGCCTCCTGCGGGAAGCGGGCCTCCTCGTCCACCGCGGCGGCGTACGGCGCGATCTTCGCCTCGGCCAGCGAGCGGACGGCGTCGCGGAGCATGTCGTGCTCCTCGGACGGGCGGTACAGGTCGAAGTCAGCCGATCCGGCCAAGGTGTCTCACGCTCCAAAGACGCTGCGTTGCCGACGCTAATTACCGTTAAGTAACACAAATTTTAGGGGTCCGCGGACGTCAGGGGTACGTGAGCTTGGCGACAGCGGGAAAACTGGCCGCCGCCTCCCCCGACTATGCTCAGGCCCGGATCACCGCCGTCCCACCGCCGTCGCCTTCTGGAGCACCCCATGGCCCTCAAGATCACTGTGATCGGTACCGGCTATCTCGGCGCCACGCACGCCGCGGCCATGGCCGAGCTGGGGTTCGAGGTGCTGGGGCTGGACGTCGACGCCGAGAAGATCGCGATGCTCCAGCGCGGCGAGACCCCGATGTACGAGCCGGGCCTGGAGGAGCTGCTGAAGCAGCACGTGGCCGGTTTCGAGGGTTCCTCGGGGCGGCTGCGGTTCACCCAGGACTGGGCCGAGCTCGGCGCGTTCGGCGACGTGCACTTCGTGTGCGTCAACACCCCGCAGCGGCACGGCGAGTACGCGGCCGACATGGCGTACGTCGAGGCCGCGTTCGCCTCCCTCGCCCCGCATCTGAGCGGCCCCGCCCTGGTGGTCGGCAAGTCCACCGTGCCGGTGGGCTCCGCCGACCGGCTCGCCGCCTACCTCGCCGAGCACGCGCCCGCCGGGGAGGACGCCGAGCTGGCGTGGAACCCGGAGTTCCTGCGCGAGGGGTTCGCGGTGCAGGACACGCTGCGTCCCGACCGGATCGTGGCCGGGGTGCGCAGCGAGCGGGCGGAGCGGCTGCTGCGCGAGGTGTACGCGACGCCGATCGCCGAGGGCACGCCGTTCGTCGTCACCGACTTCCCCACCGCGGAGCTGGTGAAGACCTCCGCCAACTCCTTCCTCGCCACCAAGATCTCCTTCATCAACGCCATGGCCGAGGTGTGCGAGGCCGCGGACGGCGACGTGGCCAAGCTCGCCGAGGCGATCGGCTACGACGACCGGATCGGCAGGAAGTTCCTGCGGGCCGGGATCGGGTTCGGCGGCGGGTGCCTGCCGAAGGACATCCGGGCGTTCATGGCGCGGGCCGGTGAGCTCGGCGCCGACCAGGCGCTGACGTTCCTGCGCGAGATCGACTCCATCAACATGCGCCAGCGCGGGCGGATGGTGGAACTGACGCGGCAGGAGCTCGGCGGCGGCCCGTTCCTGGGCAAGCGGGTCGCGGTGCTCGGCGCCACCTTCAAGCCCGACTCGGACGACGTGCGGGACTCCCCCGCGCTGAACGTCGCCGGGCAGATCCACCTGCAGGGCGGCCAGGTGACGGTGTACGACCCGAAGGGCATGGACAACGCCCGCCGGCTCTTCCCGACGCTGGGGTACGCCGACAGTGCGCTGCAGGCCGTGCGGGGCGCCGACGTGGTGCTGCACCTGACGGAGTGGCGGGAGTTCCGGGAGCTGGACCCGGCGGAGCTGGGCGAGGTGGCGGCGGCGCGGCTGATCCTCGACGGGCGCAACGCGCTCGACCCGGCGCTGTGGCGCAAGGCCGGCTGGACGTACCGCGCGATGGGCCGGCCCACCGCGTAACGAGCGGGAGACGGACGCCGGTTCGGCCGAGGCTCAGTCGGCCGAACCGGCGTCCTGCTGCATTCTGCACCACCGGCCCCTCCCCCGGCCGGGGAACGGCCCGGCGGGCCCTACTTGGCCCGGTACCGGCGCATCTTCGCGCGGGCCCCGCACGACTGCATCGAGCACCAGCGCCCACGCCCCGCGGGGCTGCGGTCGTAGTACGCCCAGTGGCAGTCCTCGGCCTCGCACGCCTTCAGCCGCTGCCAGGTGCCCGCGACCAGGGCCTCGGCGACGGCGGCGGCGACGCGGGAGAGCAGACAGGCGCCGTCGACGGGGGCGAGGGCGGCCGCGCCGTCGGCGGCGTCGACCGTCACGCGCAGCGGGGCCGACGCGAGCAGGTCGCCCAGGGGCGCGACCGGGGCGTGCGGCGGGTGGCCCGCGTGGGCGAGCAGCGCGGCCCGCAGCGACTCGCGCAGTTCGCGCGCCGCGGGGACGTCGTCCTCGGTGAGCGAGAAGCGCGCGCGGCCCTCCGCCGTGTCGAGCGCGTCGGCGCCCGGCCGGATGTCCAGCGTGTTCACCAGGGACTCGACCAGGGCGAGGCTCCCCGGGGCAGCCGATCTCGCACTCATGCCTGCACGCTACCTCCCGGTAAACCGCTTGCGAGGTTACCCCTTATGCGGCAGCATGCAGTAACGGTTACCGGTTACCCCGGATTGCGGGTAACACCGCTGGTGACAACGTCTCTAGGAGGAAGCCATGGCTCTCGCCGAACTCGGCGCCGTCGTACTGGACTGCCCGGACCCCCGTGCCCTCGCCGGTTTCTACGCCGAGGTGCTGGGCGGCACCGTGGAGGGCGACGGCGACTGGGTGGACCTGAGGACGCCCGGCGGTCAGACGCTGGCCTTCCAGGCCGCGCCCGGGCACGTGGCGCCCGAGTGGCCCGCGCCGGACCGTTCGCAGCAGCTCCACCTCGACCTGAGCGTCCCGGACCTGGACGCCGCCGAGAAGGGCGTGCTGGCGCTCGGCGCGAAGGTGCTGGACGCCGGGGACGGCTCGCGGAGCTACCGGGTTTACGCGGACCCGGCCGGGCACCCGTTCTGCCTCTGCGCCTGCTGACCGGGAGGACCCCTGTGACCGTGGCACGCTTCCGCTCCGTCGTCCTCGACTGCCCCGACCCGCGCGCACTCGCCCGGTTCTACGCGGGCGTGGCGGGCGGCACGCCCGTGGAGGAGGACCCCGACTGGGTCGTCCTCCAGGTTCCCGGCGGGCCGCGGCTGGCCTTCCAGCGGGCGGAGGGGTACGCCGCGCCGCAGTGGCCGCGCGCGGACCGCGACTCCCAGCAGTTCCACCTCGACTTCGACGCCGGATCGACGTGGGAGGAGATCGACGCGGCCCACGAGCGGGTGCTGTCGCTGGGGGCGCGCCCACTGGACCTGGAGGACCGGGAGAAGAAGGACTTCCAGGTGTACGCCGATCCGGCCGGGCATCCGTTCTGCCTCTGCCGGATCGAGCACTCCTGAGCCCGGCCGTCAGCGGCGTCCGGTCCGGCGCCTGCGTCTGTGCGTCCGCCGGCCGGTCCGGGGCCTGATGTGCGTCTGTGCGGCTGTCGGCCGGTCCGATGCCTGCGTCTGTGCGGCTGTCGGCCGGTCCGTCGCCTGCGTCGATGCGGCCGCCGGCCGTCCCGGTCCGGCGGGCGTCAGCCGTCCAGTTCGCCGATCGTCGCCGTCGACGGCTCGCGGCGCTGCTGGGCGGCGCGGGCGGTGAAGTCGGCGCTGCGCAGCAGGCGCTGGACGTTGCCCCAGGTGAGCAGGGCGATGTCGGTCTCCGGCCAGTCGCGGCGCAGCAGCTCCGCGATCAGGTGCGGGTAGCAGGAGGCGTCGCCGAGCTCCTGCGGGTGGGCGGTGCCCGCGTCGTACGTGCCGGACAGGGCGACGCAGGCCGGTCCGGCGACCGCGCGGACGTGGTCGAGGTGATCGGCGACGTCCCGGACGCTCGGGCCGGTCTGCTCGGCCGTCAGCGGCACCATGCACACCCCCTCGGCCGCGCCCAGCTCGGCCAGCAGGTCGTCGGTGAGGTTGGCCGGGTGGGGGCGCAGGGAGCGGGCGGCGGAGCGGGTGAACACCACGGGCGCCTTGGAGACGACGAGGGCGCGGCGCACGGTCTCCGGGGAGGCGCCGGAGAGGTCGGCGAGGACGCCGAGCCGGTTCATCTCCCGCACCACCTCCTCGCCGAACCGGGTCAGCCCGGCCTCGCTCGCCCACGACGCGCCGGACAGGGTCAGCACGCGCAGGCCCAGGGAGTGCAGGGCGCGCAGGATGCCGAGGGAGTCGCCGAGGCCGGCGGCGCCGGCCGGGCCGGGCACGACGGCGACCCGGCCGCACAGGCGGGCGTCGGTGAGCTGACCGGCGGTGCGGGCCAGCCGCAGGCCCTGGGGGTGCGCTCGCGTGACGTTCTCGATCAGGTCCAGCTGCTCCAGGGTCGCGCCGATCGCGCGGTCCCCGGTCAGCCCGTCGGGCAGGTGCAGCGACCAGAACAGCGCGCCGACGTGGCCCTCGCGCATCCGGGGCACGTCCGTGTCGACGGCGCTCTCGCCGGCCTCCAGGTCGTACCAGGGCAGGTGCCGCAGTGCCCAGGGCAGGCCGCTGTAGCCGTCGGCGACGGGGTGCTCGGCGAGCAGGGCGTGGGCCCGCTCCAGGGGATCCGTCGCGGCCACCCCGCCGCCCGGCCCACGCTCGCCGTCCTCGCCACCCTCCGCCCCGCCCGCGCCGTCGTACGCCTCGTCCTCACCCGCGCCGTCGTACGCCTCGCCGTCGCCGTCGTACGGCGCGTCCTGGGCGTCGTAGGGCTCCGCGGGGAACGGCCCGGGCAGATCGCCGAGCCGTCCGACCTCTGTCCTGGTGTGCAGTTGGGGCTGGAGGTCTGCCATGGCGGTCTCCGTACGTGATCGGTGTCCGTACGGTCACCGTCCCACGGCACCCGCGGGGCTTCCTGGTGGGCGGTGCGTTCGGGGGTACCGCGCGGGCCGCGCGGTACCCGGCCGGGTCAGGCCGCGGCGATCAGCCGTCGAGCTGGTCGATGGTGGCGTGGGACGGCGGGCGGGTCGCCCGGAGGTCACGGGCCACGTCCTCCGCCGCGCCCAGCACCCGCACCGCGTTCTGCCAGGTCAGCTTGGCCAGGTCGGCCGTGGACCAGCCGCGGTCGAGCAGTTCGGCCAGCAGGTTGGGGTAGCAGGAGACGTCGCCGAGGCCGTCCGGGGTGAAGGCCGTGCCGTCGTAGTCGCCGCCGATGCCCAGGTGGTCGACGCCCGCGACCTCGCGCATGTGGTCGAGGTGGTCGGCGACCGTCGCGACCGTGGCGACCGGGCGCGGGTTGCGCTCCTCGAAGGCCCGGTGCAGCCGCATCGCCTCGGCACCGGTGTCCAGATGGTGCAGGCCGTGCGCGCGCAGGTTCTCGTCGGCCGCGGCCGTCCAGTCCACGGCCGCCTGGAGCACGAACTTCGGCACGAACGTCACCATCGCCACCCCGCCGTTGGCCGGGAGGCGTTCGAGGACGTCGTCGGGGATGTTGCGGGGGTGGTCGCACACCGCGCGGGAGGAGGAGTGGGAGAAGATCACCGGGGCGGAGGTGGCGTCGAGCGCGTCCCGCATGGTCGTGGCGGCCACGTGGGAGAGGTCGACCAGCATGCCGAGGCGGTTCATCTCCCGGACGACCTCGCGGCCGAACGCCGACAGGCCGCCGACGCCGGGCTCGTCCGTCGCGGAGTCCGCCCAGTCCACGTTGTCGTTGTGGGTGAGCGTCAGGTAGCGCACGCCCAGCTCGTACAGGCCGCGCAGGGTGCCCAGGGAGTTCGCGATGGAGTGGCCGCCCTCGGCGCCCATCAGGGAGGCGATGCGGCCCTCGCCGCGCGCGGACTCCATGTCGGCCGCCGTCAGCGCGGGCGCCAGGTCCTTCGGATGCCGCGCCAGCAGCCGCCGTACGCAGTCGATCTGCTCCAGCGTGGCCGGCACCGGGTCGGGCAGGTCCGACGGCACGTACACCGACCAGTACTGGGCGCCGACGCCGCCCTCGCGCAGCCGCGGGATGTCGGTGTGCAGGGCGGCGTCCTGGCGGACGGCGACGTCGAGGGCGTCGAGGTCGTAGCGGGCCTTCTCGCGCAGCGCCCAGGGCAGGTCGTTGTGGCCGTCGACGACCGGGAACTCGCCCAGCAGGGACCGGGCCCGCGGCAGCGAGGGCGAGGTCATCGCGCTCACTTCCCGAAGCCGAAGCCGTTGCCGCCGCCCTCGACCTTGGCGCGCAGGCGCTTGCCCTTCTCGGTGGCCTGGTCGTTCAGCTCCTGCTGGAAGTCCCGCATGCGGGAGAGCAGGTCCTCGTCGTGCGCCGCGAGGATGCGGGCCGCCAGCAGGCCGGCGTTGCGGGCGCCGGCGACGGAGACCGTGGCGACCGGAACGCCGGCCGGCATCTGCACGATGGACAGCAGCGAGTCCATGCCGTCGAGGTACTTCAGCGGGACGGGGACGCCGATGACGGGCAGCGGGGTGACGGAGGCGAGCATGCCGGGCAGGTGGGCGGCGCCGCCCGCGCCCGCGATGATCACCTTCAGGCCCCGGTCGGCCGCCTGCTCGCCGTACGCGAGCATCTCGCGCGGCATGCGGTGCGCGGAGACGACGTCGACCTCGTAGTCGATCTCGAACTCGTCCAGGGCCTTGGCGGCGGCCTCCATGACGGGCCAGTCCGAGTCCGACCCCATGACGATGCCTACGACTGGGCTCATTCGGTGATCGTGCCTCTCAGGTAGCCGGCAGCGTGACGGGCGCGCTCCAGCACGTCGTCCAGGTCGTCGCCGTAGGTGTTGACGTGGCCGACCTTGCGGCCGGGCTTCACGTCCTTGCCGTACATGTGGATCTTGAGCTGGGGGTCGCGGGCCATGCAGTGCAGGTACGCGGAGTACATGTCCGGGTAGTCGCCGCCCAGGACGTTGACCATGACCGTCCACTTCGCGCGCGGGCGCGGGTCGCCGAGCGGGAGGTCGAGGACCGCGCGGACGTGGTTGGCGAACTGGGACGTGATCGCGCCGTCCTGCGACCAGTGGCCGGAGTTGTGCGGGCGCATCGCGAGCTCGTTGACCAGGACGCGGCCGTCGCGGGTCTGGAACAGCTCGACGGCGAGATGGCCGACGACGCCCAGCTCCTTGGCGATGGTCAGGGCCATCTGCTCGGCGTGCAGCGCGAGGTCGTCGTCGAGGCCGGGAGCGGGCGCGATCACGGTGTCGCAGACGCCGTTCACCTGCCGGGACTCCACGACCGGGTAGGCGACGGCCTGGCCGTGCGGGGAGCGCACCACATTGGCGGCGAGCTCGCGGACGTAGTCGACCTTCTCCTCGGCGAGGACCGGGACGCCCGCGCGGAACGGGTCGGCGGCCTCCTCCTCGGAGTCCACGACCCACACGCCCTTGCCGTCGTAGCCGCCGCGGACGGTCTTCAGGACGACCGGGAAGCCATCGCCCTCCGCCGCGAACGCCGCCACGTCGGCCGGGTCGCTCACGATCCGGTGCCGCGGGCAGGGGATGCCGATCGCGTCGAGCCTGGCGCGCATCACCCCCTTGTCCTGGGCGTGCACGAGCGCGTCGGGACCCGGGCGCACGGGGATGCCGTCCGCCTCCAGGGCCCGCAGGTGCTCGGTGGGCACGTGCTCGTGGTCGAAGGTGATCACGTCGCACCCGCGCGCGAACTCGCGCAGCGTGTCGAGGTCGCGGTAGTCGCCGACGACGACATCGCCGACGACCTGCGCCGCGGAATCCTGAGGAGTGTCACTGAGGAGCTTGAACCTGATGCCCAACGGGATGCCCGCCTCGTGTGTCATACGAGCGAGCTGGCCCCCGCCGACCATGCCGACTACCGGGAACGTCACGCCCCTAGGGTATCGGCCGCGCAGCGGTGGGCGGTTTCCGGCCGTTCCCCGCCCCCTCGCGGGCCCCCGCCACCGGCTCTTTTCCGGTTCTTTCCGCAGCTCTTGCGTACTTCTTCCGCAGCCGAGGGCACATCCGCGGGCAATCCCCCAGGGGGGTGGTTAGCATGGCCGGGTCGACCTAACCGACCCGACGGGAGCCTTCACGACCATGGAACCTGGTTCCTCCGGGCTGCGAAGGCTCACCCACGAGATCGCCAGATTCGGCGCCGTCGGCGCGCTCGGCACCATCGTGAACTTCGGTGTCTCCAACCTGCTGTGGCACCTCACCAGCCTGCAGGCCGTGCGCGCCAACGTGATCGCGACGGTCGTCGCCATCGCCTGCAACTACGTGGGTTTCCGCTACTTCACCTACCGGGACCGCGACAAGAGCGCCCGCACCCGGGAGCTGACGCTGTTCCTGGCGTTCAGCGTGGTGGGCCTGGTCATCGAGAACGGCATCCTGTACGCGGCGATCTACGGCTTCGGCTGGGACAGCTCCCTGCAGCGCAACGTCTTCAAGGTCGTCGGCATCGGCATCGCGACCCTGTTCCGCTTCTGGTCGTACCGCACCTGGGTGTTCCGCACGCTGCCGGCCGTGGAGGCCGCCGTGGCGGACGCGGAGTCGCTGCTGGGACGGGCGGAGGGAACGGCCGCGCGACGGTCGAAGGCCGGACAGCGCGCGAACTGACCGGCGGTCGGCTGAGCCGGACGAGCGGCGCACCAGCCGGACGGGGAGTCACCGCACCGTCTCGCGCGGGCTGACCGGCGGCGCATGAGCCGGACCGCGGCGCGCGAGCCGGACCGGCAGTGCGCAAGCCGGACGGCGGCACATGAGCCGGACGGCGGCGCACGAGCCGGACCGGCAGTGCGCAAGCCGGACCG
>NZ_JBFADM010000080.1:0-4183 GCF_040641355.1 Streptomyces sp. NPDC020996 | reverse complement strand
CGCAGCGCACGAGCCGGACCACGGCACATGAGCCGGACCGCAGCGCACGAGCCGGACCGGCAGCGCACGAGCCGGACCGCAGCGCACGAGCCGGACCACGGCACATGAGCCGGACCGCAGCGCACGAGCCGGACCGGCAGCGCACGAGCCGGACCGCAGCGCACGAGCCGGACCGCGGCGCATGAGCCGGACGGGCGGCGGGTCACCGCACCGTCGGCTCCTGCTCGTGCGGGGGCTTCTTCAGCGGCTGCGTGCGGGACAGGAACAGCCCGAACACCGGCGGCTTCGTCTGCAGCATCTCCAGCCGTCCGCCGTCCGCCTCCGCGAGGTCCCGGGCGACCGCGAGACCGATGCCCGTGGAGTTGCGGCCGCTGATCGTGCGCTCGAAGATCCGCGCCCCGAGGTCGGCCGGCACACCGGGCCCCTCGTCGGTGACCTCGACGACCGCCTGGTTGCCGGTCACCCGGGTGCGCAGCGCCACCGTGCCGCCGCCGTGCATCAGCGAGTTCTCGATCAGCGCCGCCAGCACCTGTGCGACCGCCCCCGGCGTGCCGACCGCCTGGAGGTGCCGCTTGCCGGAGCTGACGATGGCGCGGCCGGCGCTGCGGTAGGCGGGGCGCCACTCGGCGAGCTGCTGCTGGATGACCTCGTCGAGGTCGAAGGAGACCGCGGAGCCGGTGCGCGGGTCGCGGGAGTTCGTCAGCAGGCGTTCGACGACGTCCGTCAGCCGCTCCACCTGGGTCAGCGCGACGTTGGCCTCCTCCTTCACCGTGTCCAGCTCGTCGGTGAGGGTGATCTCCTCCAGCCGCATCGACAGCGCGGTGAGGGGGGTGCGCAGCTGGTGGGAGGCGTCGGCGGCCAGGCGGCGTTCCGCGGTCAGCATGCGGGCGATGCGCTCGGCGGAGGAGTCCAGGACGTCGGCGACCCGGTCCAGCTCGGGGACGCCGTAGCGCTTGTGCCGGGGGCGCGGGTCGCCCGAGCCGAGGCGTTCGGCGGTCTCGGCGAGGTCGGTGAGCGGGGAGGCGAGCCGGTTGGCCTGGCGGATGGCCAGCAGCACCGCCGCGACGACCGCGAGCAGCGCCACCAGGCCGATGATCAGCAGCGTGCGGCCGACCTCCCGGGTCACCCTGGAGCGGGGCTCCTCGACGGTGACCGTCTCGCCCTCCTCGCCCTTGGCCGTGGCCCGGATGACCTCGCCGGACGGCCTGGCGCCGACCTCGATGGCCTGCTGCCCGGGGATCCGGATCCGGGCGTAGCGGTCCTGGGTGACCTGGCCGCGCAGCACCTCCGCGCTGACCGTGCCGTCGCCGATGAGCCGGCTGTCGACGATGCTCGCCAGCCGCTGCGCCTCGGAGCCGACCCGTTCCCGGGCGCTGTTGGTGATCGTCCGCGTCTCCACGATGACCAGCGACACACCGAACACGGCGATGACGACGAGCACCACGGCGAGCGTGGACTGGATGAGACGACGACGCACAGGGGCCCTCCGAGCAGTGGCTCTACGACGACCAGTGTGCCAAGGGCGCGACACGCGCAGCCGGGACGTCCTGTCGGGCCGGCTCTGCTAGCTCTTCTCGAAGCGGAAGCCCACGCCTCGCACGGTCGCGATGTAGCGGGGGTTGGCCGCGTCGTCGCCGAGCTTCTTGCGCAGCCAGGAGATGTGCATGTCGAGCGTCTTGGTCGACGACCACCAGGTGGTGTCCCAGACCTCCCGCATCAGCTGGTCCCGTGTCACGACCCGCCCGGCGTCCCGCACCAGCACCCGCAGCAGGTCGAACTCCTTCGCGGTGAGCTGGAGTTCCTCGTCGCCCATCCAGGCGCGGTGCGACTCGACGTCGATGCGCACGCCGTGCGTGGCGGGCGGCTGCTGCGGCTCCGCGGCGCCGCGCCGGAGCAGGGCCCGCACGCGGGCGAGCAGTTCGGCGAGCCGGAAGGGCTTGGTGACGTAGTCGTCGGCGCCCGCGTCCAGACCGACGACGGTGTCCACCTCGTCGGCGCGCGCGGTCAGGATGAGGATGGGCACGGTGTGGCCGTCGGCCCGCAGCCGGCGGGCGACCTCCAGGCCGTCCATGCCGGGCAGCCCGAGGTCCAGCACGACCAGGTCGACGCCCCCCTGCATCCCGGCGTCCAGCGCGGTGGGTCCGTCCTCACGCACCTCGACCTCGTACCCTTCCCGGCGCAGGGCGCGGGCCAGCGGCTCCGAGATGGACGCGTCGTCCTCGGCGAGCAGTACACGGGTCATGAGGTGATGGTAGACCGCCCCGGTCAGGAGCCGCGGTGTGATCGCCATCCCCGGTTCTTACCTTTGGGCGTACCGGCACGAACCTGTGGGTGCGAGGTGCGATCAACGGCCGACCTTGGAAAAGTGGCGTGCGGTTCCGTTGCGGCCTGTGATTCGCGTCTCAAGTCCTTCCATTTCCGACTCTGTCCTGCCGTATGGTGAATCCACGCCTGTAGCACCGCGGGGACCTTCGGCAAGGATGTGGCTGAAGGTCTCTTTTGCGTGCGGCCGGCCACCGCCGGCCTGGGAATGAACGATCAGCAAGGACCACAACCATGGCGTCCAGCCTGACGAAGGACTCGGCGATCCCGGGCATCCCCGGTTCCGAGCGGACCTTCTTCGGCCACCCCCGCGGACTGGCCACTCTCTTCATGACCGAGATGTGGGAGCGCTTCTCCTACTACGGCATGAAGGCCCTGCTCCCGCTGTACCTGGTGGCCCCGGGCGGCCTGCATCTGAGCGCGGCGACGGCGACCGCGATCTACTCGGTGTACCTGTCGCTCGTGTACCTGCTCGCCCTGCCCGGCGGCTGGTTCGCGGACCGCGTGCTCGGCCCCCGCAGGACGGTCGCGGTGGCCGGCACGGTCATCATGCTCGGGCACCTCACCCTGGCCCTGCCGAACGCGGGCACCTTCTACGCCGGGCTCGGCCTGGTCGCGATCGGTTCCGGTCTGCTGAAGGCCAACATCTCCACGATGGTCGGCCACCTCTACGACGGCCCGGACGACCCGCGCCGCGACGGCGGCTTCACGGTCTTCTACATCGGCATCAACCTGGGCGCCTTCGTCGCGCCGCTGGTCATCGGCACGGTCGGCGAGAACGTCAACTGGCACTTCGGCTTCGCGCTGGCCGCGCTCGGCATGGCACTGGGCCTGACCCAGTTCCTGCTCGGCGGCCGCCACCTCAGCGCCCGCTCGAGCCTGGTGCCGACCCCGCTGTCGGCCGCGGAGAAGGCGGCAACCCTGCGCAAGTCGGCGTTCTGGGCCGCGGTGGCGGTCGTCTTCTACGCGATCGTCGGCTTCTCCGGCCACTACACGCTGAACTGGCTGCTGGTGCCGATCACCCTGGCCGGGCTGCTCATCCCGGTGCTGGTCATCGCCCGCATCAAGCGGGACCGGGAGCTGGACCGGGCCGAGCAGTCGAAGATGTCGGCGTACATCTGGTTCTTCGTCGCCGCTGCCGTGTTCTGGATGATCTACGACCAGGGCGGCTCGACGGTGTCGCTGTTCGCCGAGTCCTCGGCGGACAACACGGTCTTCGGCTGGGAGTTCCCGGTCTCCTGGTACCAGTCGGTCAACCCGGTCATGATCATGGCGCTGGCGCCGCTGTTCGCCTGGGCCTGGCTGGCGCTGGCCCGGCGCGGCAAGGAGCCGAGCACCGCCGTGAAGTTCGCGATGGGCCTGGTGCTGATCGGCGCGTCCTTCTTCCTCTTCCTCGCCCCGCTGGCGATCGCGGACGGCGGTCACAAGGCGGCCGCGCTGTGGCTGGTCGGCATCTACTTCGTGCAGACGGTCGGCGAGCTGACGCTGTCGCCGGTGGGTCTGTCGGTGACGACGAAGATGGCGCCCGCGAAGTACGCCTCGCAGATGATGGGCGTGTGGTTCCTGGCCGTCACCGCCGGCGACGCCACGACCGGCCTGCTCTCCATCGCCGGCGTCGACCTGAACAAGACGGCCATCGTGGCCCTGGAGGCCGCGCTCGCCGCCGTGGCCGGCGCGGCGGTGTGGATGTACCGCCGGAAGGTGAAGGCCCTCATGGGCGACGTCCACTGACCGCCGGCGCGCGCGGGCCTGATCCGGGGCCGGATCAGCACCGCCGCGTGTCTGTCGCAGAGCTCGGGGATGCTGATCGCCTGCCGCGTCGTGCAGGGCATCAGCGTCGGCGGTCTGTCGGCCCTGGCGC
>NZ_JBFADM010000079.1:0-33844 GCF_040641355.1 Streptomyces sp. NPDC020996 | reverse complement strand
CCGCCCGAGGTCCGTCCCCGGCCGACCGGCCGGCCCGAAGACCGTCCCCGGCCGACCGGGCGGCCCGAAGACCGTCCCCGGCCGACCGGGCGGCCCGAGGACCATCCCCGGCCGACCGGGCGGCCGGAAGACCGTCGCCGGCCGGGCGGGCGGCCTGCAGCCCGCGCGTCAGGGCCGTCAGCTCCCCCGCCGCCCGCTCGATCCGCCCGTCCAGGCCCTCCGCGCCCCAGTCCTCGGAGGCGGCGTACACGCCGGTCGGGACGACCACGGCGCGCAGGTGGGCGAAGAGGGGGCGCAGGGCGTGCTCGAGGACCAGGGAGTGGCGGGCGGAGCCGCCGGTCGCCGCGATCAGCACCGGCGTGCCCGCGAGCGCGTCCCGGTCGAGGACGTCGAAGAAGGACTTGAACAGCCCGCTGTACGACGCCGAGAACACCGGCGTGACGGCGATCAGCGCGTCGGCGTCCGTCACCGCCTCCAGCGCGGCGGCCAGCTTCCGGCCGGGAAACCCGTTGGTGAGGTGGTGCGCGATCTCCACGGCGAGCTCGCGCAGTTCGACGACCTGCACGTCGGCCGGGGCCTGCCGGCCCACCGCGGCGGCCAGCCGGTCGGCCAGCAGCCGGGTGGACGAGGGCACGCTCAGCCCCGCCGAGACGACGACGAGCTTCATGCGACGGACTCCTCCTTCTCCTGGGCCTCGGCCTGGGCCCGGTCCTTCCGGGCGGCGGCGAGCAGGGACGCGTGGGTCGGCGCCTCGGGCACGTCGGCCGGGCGCCCCTTGGCGAACTCCTTGCGCAGCACCGGCACGACCTCCTCACCGAGCATGTCGAGCTGCTCCAGCACGGTCTTCAGCGGCAGCCCGGCGTGGTCCATCAGGAACAGCTGGCGCTGGTAGTCGCCGGCGTAGTCGCGGAAGGCGAGCGTCTTCTCGATCACCTGCTGCGGGGAGCCGACGGTCAGCGGGGTCTGCTCGGCGAAGTCCTCCAGCGACGGCCCGTGCCCGTACACCGGCGCGTTGTCGAAGTACGGCCGGAACTCGCGGACCGCGTCCTGGGAGTTGCGGCGCATGAACACCTGGCCGCCGAGTCCGACGATCGCCTGCTCGGGCGTGCCGTGCCCGTAGTGGGCGTAGCGCTCCCGGTACAGCTCGATCATCTGCTTGGTGTGGTCGGCGGGCCAGAAGATGTTGTTGTGGAAGAAGCCGTCGCCGTAGAAGGCGGCCTGCTCGGCGATCTCCGGGGAGCGGATGGAGCCGTGCCAGACGAACGGCGGTACGCCGTCCAGCGGGCGGGGCGTGGAGGTGAAGCCCTGCAGCGGCGTGCGGAACTTCCCCTCCCAGTTCACGACGTCCTCGCGCCACAGGCGGCGCAGCAGGGCGTAGTTCTCGATGGCGAGGTTGATGCCCTGGCGGATGTCCTGCCCGAACCAGGGGTAGACGGGGCCGGTGTTGCCGCGGCCCATCATCAGGTCCACCCGCCCGTCGGCCAGGTGCTGGAGCATCGCGTAGTCCTCGGCGATCTTCACCGGGTCGTTGGTGGTGATCAGCGTGGTGGACGTGGACAGGATCAGACGTTCCGTCTTCGCCGCGATGTAGCCGAGCATGGTGGTCGGGGAGGACGGCACGAACGGCGGGTTGTGGTGCTCGCCGGTCGCGAAGACGTCCAGGCCGACCTCCTCGGCCTTCAGGGCGATGGCGACCATGGCCTTGACGCGCTCACGCTCGGTCGGCGTACGGCCCGTGGTCGGGTCCGGGGTGACGTCGCCGACGCTGAAGATGCCGAACTGCATGGTCGCTCAACCTCCAAGTTGTTGACCGTTCAACTATACCGCCAAACGAAGGCCCCCGACCACGTATTCCCGGCCCCCGCCCCCCCCTCGGAGCGCCGCCCCGCGCGGGCGCCCCGCTGTCGGTGCGCCGTCCTACGATCCCGGTATGGCCGCACCACGCCGTGACACCCGAGGCATCGTCGACGCCGCGGAACTCTTCGCGCGCGTGGACTTCCGCCGCCGCGAGCCCGCCGAACCCCTGCGCCCCTACCTCGAGCACTACTGGCTGATCGACTACGACCTCACCCAGCCGTACGCCTCGCACGTGGTCCCACACCCGTCGGTCAACATCGTCTTCCAGCGCCTGTCCGGCCAGGAGCCGTTCGCCGAGGTGGCCGGCATCGGGCTGGAGCTGTTCACGCAGAAGCTGGAGGGCAGCGGGCGGGTGTGCGGGATCCAGTTCCGGCCGGGCGGCTTCCGGCCGTTCTTCCCCGACCGCCCGGTGAGCGCGTGGACGGGCCGGCGCGTCCCGCTCCCGCACGCCGACACCGCGGCCGTGCTGGACCCGGACGACGAGGACGCCCGGGTCGCCGCCCTCGACGCCTTCCTGCTCGGCCTCGGCCCCCGCCCCGACCCCCAGGCCGACCTCGCGATGGCCCTGGCCGACCACATCCGCACCGACCGCACCATCCGCCGCGTCGGCGACTTCGCCCGCGCCGAGGGCCTGTCCGTACGACTCCTGCAGCGCCTGTTCGCCACGTACGTCGGCGTCGGCCCCAAGTGGGTCGTCCTGCGCTACCGCATCCACGAGGCCCTGGAACGCGCCGAGACCGACCGGGACGTGGACTGGGCCCGCCTGGCCGCCGACCTCGGCTACGCCGACCAGGCCCACCTGGTCCGGGACTTCACTGCGACGGTGGGCGTACCGCCGACGGCGTACGCGACGCAGCGCGTGCGCTGAGGACCCGGGGCCCGTGCGCCCCCGGGCCCCGTACGCCCATGCCCCCCGTACGCCCACGCGCCCAGGACCCCGTACGCCCACGCACCCCGGACCCCCGGGACCCCCGGCGTCAGGGGATCAGCACCAGCCGCCCGCGCACCCCGCCCTGCGCGAGGCGGGCGTGGGCCTCGGCGGCGTCCTCCAGGGCGTACGTCTCGGCCACCCGCAGCGTCAGCACGCCCCGGTCCACCAGACCGGCCAGCTGCGCCAGACGGGCTCCGTCGGCGCTCACCTCCACCGCGGCGGTCCGCGCCCCGCGCACCGGAGCGGGGTGCGCCTGCGGGATGACGCCGACGTACGCGCCCCCGTCCCGCACCCACTCCAGAACCGTCTCGCCCAGCACCGCCGCGTCCAGCACGGCGTCGAAGCCGCCCGGGTCCACCGCGCCGCTCACCAGGTGCGCCGCCCCCAGGGACCGCATCAGTTCCGCGTCGGACTCCCTGGCCAGCGCGGTCACCGACACCCCGCGGTGGGCGGCGAGCTGGACCGCGAACCCGCCGACCGCGCCCGCCGCGCCCGTCACCAGCAGCGACTGCCCGGGGGCCGGCCGCAGCAGGTCGAGAGCCTGCGCGGCGGTCAGCGCGTTCAGCGGAAGGGTCGCCGCGTGCACCGCGTCCACCGTGGCCGGCGCCTTCGCCACCGCGGCCGTGTCCACGACGACGTACTCGGCGTGCGCGGCCAGCGGCCGCACCATGCCGTAGTCCAACGCCACGACCTCGTCGCCCGCCTCCCACGCGGTGGCCACCCCGGTCGCGTCCACCGTCCCGGCGACGTCCCAGCCGAGCCCGATCTGCTTGCCCGCGCCTCCGAAGGCGCCGGCCCGCACCCCCGCGTCCACCGGGTTCAACGCGGCCGCGGCCACCTTGATCCGTACCTGCCGCGCGGCCGGCTCGGGCACCTCGGCGTCCACGATCCGCACGGCCTCGGGCCCGCCGAACTCGGTCACCACTGCAGCTCGCATGTCAACTCTCCCCTGATCGCCGCCACTTGGACGTGCTTCTCGCCCGCTGACAACAACCCTAGGAAGAGTTACTATCCATCAGGAAGTAGTTACCCGTAGGTGCCTACCTACCCGGGAGGGAAGCATGGCGACCACGACCGCGGCCCAGCGGCGCGAGCGGGCGCGTGTCGAGTACGACGCGTTCATCCGGGCCTGCCCCACCAACCAGCTCCTCGGCCGCCTCAGCGACAAGTGGGTCAGCCTCGTCGTCGCCGCCCTGTCCGCCGGCCCCATGCGCTACAGCGACCTCAGCCGCAAGATCGCGGGCGTCAGCCCCAAGATGCTGACGCAGACGCTGCGCACCCTGGAACGCGACGGCATCGTCTCGCGCGCCGTCACCCCGTCCGTCCCGGTCCGCGTCGACTACGCCCTCACCCCGCTCGGCGGCAGCCTGGCAATGCTGCTGACCGCGGTGAAGGACTGGGCGGAAACCCACATCGAGGAGGTCCACGAAGCCCGCGAGCGCTACGACGCCGCGAACGGCCCCGACCACGGACCCGGCGACCGGCCGGACCACTGACCCCGGCCCGCAACCACGCGTGGCAGGCTTCGGGGCATGCCGGTCCTCCGCTCCGCCGCCCTGTTCGCCGTCGCCGCCGTCCTCGAGATCGGCGGCGCCTGGCTGGTCTGGCAGGGCCTGCGCGAACACCGCGGCTGGCCGTGGATCACCGGCGGTGTCCTCGCCCTCGGCGCGTACGGCTTCGTCGCCACCTTCCAGACCGACACCCACTTCGGCCGCGTCCTCGCCGCGTACGGCGGCATCTTCGTCGCCGGCTCGATCCTGTGGGGCGTGATCGCCGACGGCTACCGCCCCGACCGCTGGGACGTGACCGGCGCGCTGGTCTGCCTGGCCGGCATGGCGGTGATCATGTGGGCGCCGCGGAACTGAGAGCCGGGCTCTATACCCTGTAGTCGCCTGTAGTCGCCAGCAGTCACCTGTAGTCGGCAACGATCATTCGAAATGACGCGTCCCGAGGAGCAGCCCATGGCCACCGCCGTACCGTCCGCCGCGTCCCGCATCGCCGTCGTCACCGGCGCGAGCAGCGGGATCGGCGCCGCCACGGCCCGGCGGCTCGCCGCGGCCGGCTACCGGGTCGTGCTGACCGCCCGCCGCAAGGACCGCATCGAGGCACTCGCCGAGGAGATCGAGGCGGCCGGGCACTCGGCGACGGCGTATCCGCTGGACGTGACGGACCGCGCGGCGGTGGACGAGTTCGCCACCGCCTTCCGCACGGTCGGCGTGCTGGTCAACAACGCGGGCGGCGCGCTCGGCGCCGACCCCGTCGCCACCGGCGACCCGGCCGACTGGCGCACGATGTTCGAGACGAACGTCCTCGGCACGCTGAACGTCACCCAGGCGCTGCTGCCGAAGCTGATCGCCGGCGGCGACGGCACGGTCGTGGTCGTCTCCTCCACCGCCGGCCTCGCCACGTACGAGGGCGGCGCGGGCTACGTCGCCGCCAAGCACGGCGAGCACGTCCTCGCCGAGACCCTGCGCCTGGAGATCGTCGGGCAGCCGGTCCGGGTCATCGAGATCGCGCCCGGCATGGTCAAGACGGACGAGTTCGCGCTGACCCGCTTCGGCGGCGACGAGGCGAAGGCCGCCAAGGTCTACGAGGGCGTCGCCGAACCCCTGACCGCGGACGACGTCGCCGACACCATCACGTGGGCGGTCACCCGCCCCAGCCATGTCAACGTCGACCTCCTGGTCCTGCGCCCGCGCGCCCAGGCGTCGAACACCAAAGTGCACCGGGAGCTGTGATGCCGACCGCGGACGACGCCGAGCAACGACGCCTCGCCCTGGAGAAGAAGCGCGAGCGCTACGTCTGGTACTACCTCGGCTACTTCCTCTTCGGCATCCACGTCGTCGCCTTCGTCATGATCTTCGCGGTGATGCACGCGAAGTAGGCACACGAAGCGGGCACGCCCAGCAGGCGCACCCGCCAGGCGCGCGAAGCACGCCGGGGCCGGCGGACGGACGCGGTCCCGCCGCCGGCGGGCCTCAGCCCTTGACGCAGACGACCTGCTTCAGCTTCGCCACGACCTCCACCAGGTCCCGCTGCTGCTCGATGACCTGCTCGATCGGCTTGTACGCGGCCGGGATCTCGTCCACGACGCCGGAGTCCTTGCGGCACTCCACGCCCCGCGTCTGCTCCTCCAGGTCCTTCGCCGAGAAGCGGCGCTTGGCCGCGTTGCGGCTCATGCGCCGGCCGGCGCCGTGGGACGCCGAGTTGAACGCCTTCTCGTTGCCGAGACCCTTCACGATGTAGGAACCCGTGCCCATCGAGCCGGGGATGATCCCGTACTCGCCGGAGCCCGCGCGGATCGCGCCCTTGCGGGTCACCAGCAGGTCCATGCCGTCGTAGCGCTCCTCGGCCACGTAGTTGTGGTGGGCGCTGATCTCGGGCTCGAAGACCGGCTTCGCCTTCCGGAACTCCTTGCGGATCACGTCCTTCAGGAGCGCCATCATGATCGAGCGGTTGTACTTCGCGTACTCCTGCGCCCAGAACAGATCGTTGCGGTACGCCG
Organism: Streptomyces sp. NPDC020996; assembly: GCF_040641355.1. Lineage (NCBI taxonomy): Bacteria > Bacillati > Actinomycetota > Actinomycetes > Kitasatosporales > Streptomycetaceae > Streptomyces > Streptomyces sp. NPDC020996. The sequence goes on along the minus strand of NZ_JBFADM010000079.1, from coordinate 27,551 downwards.
CCATCTGCGGGGTGTCCGCGATGAAGACGGCGAGGTCGCGGTCGACCAGACCCTGGTTGTGCGGGAGCTGCTGGGCCACGCCGATGTGGTGATCGGCCAGTTCCTTGCCGATGTTGCGGGAGCCGGAGTGCAGCATCAGCCAGACGGAACCGGTGGTGTCCGTGCAGACCTCGACAAAGTGGTTGCCGCTTCCGAGCGTTCCCATCTGCTTTCCGGCACGTTCGTGACGGAATTTGACCGCCTCCGCCACCCCGCCGAACCGCTGCCAGAAGTCGTCCCAGCCGGCCGTCGCGAAGCCGTGCAGGCGGGCCGGGTCGACCGGGTCGTCGTGCATGCCCCGCCCCACCGGGATGGCGGCCTCGATCTTCGAGCGCAGCCGCGACAGGTCGCCGGGCAGGTCGTTCGCCGTCAGGGACGTCTTCACCGCCGACATTCCGCACCCGATGTCGACGCCCACCGCCGCGGGGCAGACGGCGCCCCGCATGGCGATGACGGAGCCGACCGTCGCGCCCTTGCCGTAGTGCACGTCCGGCATGACCGCCAGGCCCTTGATCCACGGCAGGGTCGCGACGTTGCGCAGCTGCTGCAGCGCCCCGTCCTCGACCGTCGCCGGGTCGGTCCACATGCGGATGGGAACCTTGGCCCCGGGTATCTCCACGTATGACATGACGTCCTCATTCCCCCGAAAATGAACAGAAGCCAGAAATCGCAAAACCGGTGCCAAGGTCGACGAAAGGGATGACGGACCGGCGTCCACGGCCATGCGTGCGATAGACATTGTGTTCTGGCAGCGCCCCCGTGCGGCAAGCGAATAACCAGCGGGGACACTGTGATCACCGGACACCACCCACCGTCGAGAGGGGCCTGACCGTGCTGCGGAAGGCGTACGTACCCGGCGTCGCCGCGCTCCTCGCGGCGCTGCTGACCGGCTGCACCGGCGGCTCGGGCGGAGACACCCCGACGGACAACGCCAACCCCGGCGACGCGGGCACCGCGACGGCCGCGGCCCAGCCGGGCCGGTACCGCACGCTCCCCGAGCCGTGCGGCGCGGTCGGCCACGGCACCCTCGACTCGCTGCTGCCCGGGATCAAGGAGATCACGGACGAGGACCAGCGGGAGAAGGCGTACGCGGGCGAGGCGACGCTGACGTACGACACCGACCGCAAGGTCGGCTGCCGCTGGAAGGTGCAGTCGGCGGCCGCGACCGACCATCTCCTCGTCGACCTCGAGCGGGTGGTGTCGTACGACAACTCCGTGAGCGACGACAGCCAGGCGCAGGACCTGTTCGCGGCCCTGCGGACGGCGGCCGACCTCCCCGAGCCGACGGGTTCCGCCACCGCCGACACGGCCGAGAGCACCTCCGAGGCCACCTCCAAAGCCACCTCCAAGGGCAAGTCCGCGGGCGCCTCCAAGGGCACGTCCGCCGGGAGCACCGGTCCCAGCGCCTCCCCCGGCACGAGCGCCTCCTCCTCCGTCACCCCGTCCGACATCCAGCCCCGCGTGCTGGACGGCCTGGGCGACGAGGCGTTCCTGGACGACGAGCTCGACAGCTCCGGTTCGACGGCCCAGCGGCGCACGGTGACTGTGGCGTTCCGCACGTCGAACGTCATCGTCACCATCGAGTACGAGGAGCAGCCGACGGCCGTCGGCGTCGTCCCGGACAGCAAGGAAATGCAGGACAAGGCCCGGAAGCTGGCCGGCCAACTGGCCGACGCGCTGGCCGGTTAGCACCCTTCACCCACCCCCGCCCGTCCGCCCGCAAAGCGCGCGAAGCGGAAACGCACACCTGTCCCACCGCGTACCGTGGCCCCTCGGACCCGATCCGACCGCAGGAACCACGAGTGTCATGAGTGAAGGAACCATGCAGCGACCAGCACAGCGAGACCGGCGGAACGAGCGAGACCAGCGAGCGAGGGGCAGGGGCCGCACCCTGGTCTGCGCGGCGGCGGTGCCGGTGATGCTGATCGTCGCCGGCTGCTCCTCGGACTCCGGCTCCGACGACGGCGGCGGCAAGAACCCGGGCGGCGCGACCGCGTCGCCGTCCGCGAGCGCGTCGCCGACGGTACGGGCGGCGGCGTACTCCAAGCTGCCGCAGTCATGTGACGTGCTGTCGAAGAAGACGCTGACCTCGCTGGTGCCCAAGGGCGTGAAGTCGGGCAAGGAGGGCACGTCCGACGACACGGCGACGCGGGCGAGTTGCTCCTGGAACAGCCTGGACAACAACGGCGTGAAGGGTTCGCAGTTCCGCTGGCTCAACGTCTCGCTGCTGCGCTTCGACTCGGACGTCTCGCGCGGCGAGGGCGACAAGCAGGCGCACGCGTACTACGAGAAGCAGATAGCGGACGCCCAGTCGGTGGCGGGCGCGAAGAACACGAAGTCGCAGCCGGTCTCCAGGACCGGCGACGAGGCGACGTCGGTGCGCTACGACCTGAAGAAGAAGGAGGGGTCCTTCAAGCAGCAGACGGTCGTGACGCGGGTGGAGAACGTCGTCGTCACCGTCGACTACAACGGCGCGGGCCTGGCCGGCGACAAGACCCCGAGCGCCGACACGCTGGCGAAGCTCGCGGAGAAGGCGGCCAAGGAGGCGGTGGCCGCGGTGGCGGCGGCCAACGGCGACGGCGGCGCGGCCCCGGGCGGCGGCACGGATTCGGGCACGACGAGTCCCTCGCCCACGAAGTCGGCGTCGAAGCCGGCGTCCGCGTCGCCGTCCAAGTCGGCGTCCGCGTCGGCGTCGAAGGCCGTGAAGGCGTCCTCGTCCGCTACAGCGTCGAAGAAGAGCTGACTGTCACACCCAGGTGCCCAGGCGCAGCTCAGCCCCGCTTTCCGACGGAGCCCGGCCCCCCTCGCGGGCCGGGCTCCCGGCGTACCGGCACCATGTCCGCCGTACACATGTGCCACTCTGTTGCGCGCAACAACACGCAAGGGGAGGGGAGTACGGGTGGCCGCGCCACTGCAGCTGACTCGGATGCACCGCGTTCTCATCGGTGTGGTCGTGACCGGCGCCGTGATCATCGCCGGCATCGGCTTCGCCGGTTCCTACGCCGCCGTCCGCGAGCTTGCGATCAAAAAGGGCTTCGGGAACTTCTCCTACGTGTTCCCGATCGGCATCGACGCGGGCATCTGCGTCCTGCTGTCCTTGGATCTCCTCCTGACCTGGATCCGCATCCCGTTCCCGCTGCTGCGTCAGACCGCGTGGCTGCTGACGGCGGCGACGATCGCCTTCAACGGCGCGGCCGCCTGGCCGGACCCGCTCGGCGTCGGCATGCACGCGGTGATCCCGGTGCTGTTCGTGGTCTCGGTGGAGGCGGCCCGGCACGCGATCGGCCGGATGGCCGACATCACCGCCGACAAGCACATGGAGGGCGTCCGCCTCACCCGCTGGCTGCTCTCGCCGGTCCCGACGTTCCTGCTGTGGCGGCGGATGAAGCTGTGGGAGCTGCGCTCCTACGAGCAGGTGATCAAGCTGGAGCAGGAGCGGCTGGTGTACCAGGCGCGGCTGCGGTCGCGGTTCGGCCGGGCGTGGCGCAGGAAGGCCCCGGTGGAGTCGCTGATGCCGCTGAGGCTGGCCCGGTACGGGGTCCCGCTGGCCGAGACGGCCCCGGCGGGGCTGGCGGCGGCGGGCATCGAACCGGCGTTGCTGCCGCCGGCTCCCGCGCCGGAGCCGACGCCGGAGCCGGCGCTGGCGCCGCAGGTCGCCGCGCCGGCGGCGATCCGCTCAGTGGAGGCGGCGCCCGCGCCGCAGCCGGTGCCCGGCCCGGACGAGAGCCCCTGGCTGCACGCCCGGCACCCGCAGGAGATCGAGTACCACGGCGACTACGACCCCACGTACGACCCCGAGCAGTACGCCCAGTGGATCGCGGAGCAGCAGCAGGCCGAGCAGTACCAGGAGCAGTACGTCGAGGAGCCGTTCGCCGAGGAGCCGTCCCCGGAGGAGACCGGCAGCTTCCCCATCCCGGTCAGCCCGGGCCGCACCCGGGAGCTGGGTGAGGGCGGCGGCCCGCCGGAGCCCAGCGAGGACGCGTACTACCAGGTCTTCCGTGAGTCGATAAAGAGCGGCAACGGAGCGCCCACCCCCCGCGGGTTCATCGCGGACGTGGAGGCGACGTACGGCATCGAGCTCCCCGAGGCGGACGCCAAGCGCATGGTGAACCGCTTCTCCAACCGCCTCAACGCGGAACTGACGGACGAGCACATCGCCTGACCCCTGGACAGGTGAGCGCATAAGCGCATAAGCGCACGAGTTCACGAGTTCACGAGTTCACGAGTTCACGAGAAAAGGGGCCCTCGAAGCGAGGGCCCCTTTCCTGTCGCCTTCCGGTGCCGGCCGGCCGCCGGCTACTCGCCGAGCAGGCGCCGCACCCGCTCCTGGCCGACCGCCAGCAGCAGCGTGGGCAGCCGCGGACCGGTGTCCCGGCCCACCAGCAGGTGGTACAGCAGCGCGAAGAAGGACCGCTGGGCGGTCTTGATCTCCGGCGGCAGTTCCTTGGGCGTGGCGTCGGCGGCGAAGCCGGCCTGCACCTTGGGCACGCCGTAGACGAGGTGCGTCAGGCCGTCCAGCGACCAGTGCGACTCCAGGCCGTCGAGCAGCAGGCGCACGGACTGCTGGGAGGCCTCGTCGAGGGACTTCAGCAGTTCGGCGTCGGGCTCGTCGCGCACGATGGTCCGCTGGTCGGCGGGCACGTGCGTGTTGATCCAGGCCTCGGCCTTGTCGTAGCGCGGCCGTGCCTCGTCCAGCGAGGCGAGCGGGTTGTCCGGGTCGAGTTCGGACAGGATCCGCAGCGCCTGGTCCTGGTGGCCGGCGGTGATGTCGGCGACCGACGCCAGCGTCCGGTACGGCAGCGGCCTCGGCGTCCTCGGCAGGTCACCGCTCGCCGTGCCGACCGCGCGGGCGTGCGCGGCGAGGTCTCCCGGCAGCGCGGAGCCGTCGGCAACCTTGGCGTCGAGCTTGTCCCACTCGTCGTAGAGGCGCTGGATCTCCTGGTCGAAGGCGATCTTGAAGGACTGGTTGGGCCGGCGCCGGGCGTACAGCCAGCGCAGCAACTGCGGCTCCATGATCTTCAGGGCGTCGGCCGGGGTCGGCACCCCGCCGCGCGACGACGACATCTTGGCCATGCCGCTGATGCCGACGAAGGCGTACATGGGCCCGATGGGCTGCTTGCCGCCGAAGATGCCGACGATCTGGCCGCCCACCTGGAAGCTGGAGCCCGGTGAGGAGTGGTCGACGCCGCTCGGCTCGAAGATGACGCCCTCGTACGCCCACCGCATGGGCCAGTCGACCTTCCAGACCAGCTTGCCGCGGTTGAACTCGTTGAGCCGGACGGTCTCGGAGAAGGCGCAGGCGGTGCAGCTGTACGTCAGCTCGGTCGTGTCGTCGTCGTAGGACGTGACCGTGGTCAGGTCCTTCTCGCAGTTGCCGCAGAACGGCTTGTACGGGAAGTACCCGGCGGAGCCGGAGGAGCCGTCGTCCTCGGACGCGGCGCCCGAGCCCTCCTCGGCCTGCAGCTCGGCCTCGTCGACGGGCTTCTGCGTCTTCTTCGCGGGGGCCTTCTTGGTCCGGTACTGGTCCAGGATGGCGTCGATCTCCTGCCGGTGCCGCATGGCGTGCAGGATCTGCTCGCGGTAGGCGCCGGAGGTGTACTGCTCGGTCTGGCTGATGGCGTCGAACTCCACGCCCAGCTCGGCGAGCGAGTCGACCATGGCGGCCTTGAAGTGCTCGGCCCAGTTCGGGTGCGGTGAGCCCTTCGGCGCGGGCACGGACGTCAGCGGCTTGCCGATGTGCTCCGCCCAGGTCTCGTCGACGCCCGCCACTCCGGCCGGCACCTTGCGGAACCGGTCGTAGTCGTCCCAGGAGATCAGGTGCCGGACCTGGCGGCCGCGGCGGCGGATCTCGTCGGCGACGAGGTGCGGGGTCATGACCTCCCGGAGGTTGCCCAGGTGGATGGGTCCGGAGGGGGAGAGACCGGACGCGACGACGACCGGTTTGCCCGGGGCCCGACGCTCCGACTCCTCGATGACCTCATCCGCGAAACGGGAGACCCAGTCGGTGGTCTCGGTGCTCTGAGCCACGATCGGCACGTCCTTCTTTCTGAACGGGGTGACACCCCATTCTCACAGACCGGATCGCGCACGGGAAAACCGCTTTACCCCCCATGGGATACTGAGTGTGTCTATCCATCCCCACGAGGAGAACGGCACCCCTTCCTATGGCCTCGGTCACGTCCCTCAGCGATTCCGTCCAGCAGCGCCTCGCGTCCGCCCTCTCGGCCACCCTGCCGGAGGCCGCCGACGCCGACCCGCTGCTGCGACGTAGCGACCGGGCGGACTTCCAGGCGAACGGCATCCTGGCGCTCGCCAAGAAGGCCAAGGCCAACCCGCGGGAGCTGGCCGCGCAGGTGGTGTCGCGGGTGGAGACCGGCGGCCTGTTCAAGGAGGTCGAGGTCTCCGGGCCCGGCTTCCTCAACATCACGGTCACCGACGAGGCGATCACCCGCAACCTCGCCGCCCGGGCCGCCGACCCCGAGGGCCGTCTCGGCGTGCCGTACGCCGACGCTCCGGGCACCACGGTCATCGACTACGCCCAGCCGAACGTGGCGAAGGAGATGCACGTCGGCCACCTGCGTTCCGCGGTGATCGGCGACTCCGTCGTCAAGCTGCTGGAGTTCACCGGCGAGACGGTGGTCCGCCGCCACCACATCGGCGACTGGGGCACCCAGTTCGGCATGCTCATCCAGTACCTGGACGAGCACCCGCACGAGCTGGACCACAAGGCGTCCGAGGTCACCGGCGAGGAGGCGATGTCGAACCTCGACCGCCTCTACAAGGCCGCCCGCAAGCTGTTCGACTCCGACGAGGAGTTCAAGACGCGCTCGCGGCGCCGGGTGGTGGACCTCCAGGCCGGCGACCCGCACACGCTCGCCGTGTGGCAGAAGTTCGTGGACGAGTCGAAGATCTACTTCTTCTCCGTCTTCGAGAAGCTGGACATGGACATCCGCGACGCGGACATCGTCGGCGAGTCGGGCTACAACGACATGCTCGCCGAGACGTGCCGCCTGCTGGAGGAGTCCGGCGTGGCGGTCCGCTCCGAGGGCGCGCTGTGCGTGTTCTTCGACGACATCAAGGGCCCGGACGGCAACCCGGTCCCGCTGATCGTGCAGAAGTCCGACGGCGGCTACGGCTACGCGGCCACGGACCTGTCGGCGATCCGCGACCGCGTCTTCAACCTGAAGGCGCACTCCCTGCTGTACGTCGTCGACGCCCGCCAGGCGCTGCACTTCCGGATGGTCTTCGAGACCGCCCGCCGGGCCGGCTGGCTGAACGACGACGTGCAGGCGGCCCAGCTCGCGTTCGGCACGGTCCTCGGCAAGGACGGCAAGCCGTTCAAGACCCGTGAGGGTGAGACGGTGCGGCTGGTGGACCTGCTCGACGAGGCGATCGAGCGGGCCAGCGCCGTGGTGCGGGAGAAGGCGCAGGACCTGTCGGAGGAGGAGATCGCCGAGCGCGGCGCCCAGGTGGGCATCGGCGCGGTGAAGTACGCGGACCTGTCGACGTCGGCGAGCCGCGACTACAAGTTCGACCTGGACCAGATGGTGTCGCTGAACGGCGACACGTCCGTGTACCTGCAGTACGCCTTCGCCCGGATCCGGTCGATCCTCCGCAAGGCCGGCGAGGCGCGCCCGGCCGCGCACCCGGAGCTGGAGCTGACCGCCCCGGAGCGGGCCCTGGGCCTGCACCTGGACCAGTTCGCGGAGACGGTCGCGGAGGCCGCGCGGGAGTACGCCCCGCACAAGCTGACGGCGTATCTGTACCAGCTCGCGTCCCTGTACACCTCGTTCTACGACAAGTGCCCGGTCCTGAAGGCCGAGACGCCCGAGCAGGTCGAGAACCGCCTCTTCCTGTGCGAGGTCACGGCCCGCACCCTGCACGAGGGCATGGCCCTGTTGGGCATCCGCACCCCCGAGCGCCTCTGACGCACGGCCCGGCGCTCCGCCCGCGGCACCCCGCCGTACGACCGGGGGTGCGGCGTGCGGAGCGCCGACGTCTGTGGCAGCCCGTATGTCTGTGGCAGCCCGTATGTCTGTGGCAGCCCCTGATGTCAGTAGCCGCCCCTGTGTCAGTGGCTGCCCCTACAGTCACTGGCATGGCTACCCTTCCCAACCCGCTTCCCAGGCTGGCTACCGACCCGAGCGGGCGTGCGCTCGGGCTGGAACTCCCGCCCGGGAGACTGATCGACGCCACCGACGAGGGCACGTGGCACGAGCCGCTGCTGTGGCACGCCGGGCGCTCGGCGTCCTCCGGCAACTGGGCGCGGCTCGCCGCGCCCGCCTCCCGGCTGGGGCTGCTGCCGGTGCTCGTGGACGTGGGCGACCAGGTGGGCGGCCCGGACCAGTGGGAGTTGCGGCCCGGGAAGATGTCCTACCCCGGTGATCACGACGCCGACGAGGTGCTGGCCGGGTTCTGGGAGGACTACGTGGCGGACACGTCCGGCGCCGAGGAGGACGACGCGGACCTGGAGGAAACGCTCGCCCCCTTCGGCCCGGACTGGCCCGGCCTCGCCCCCGAGCGGACCCTGTCCGCCGACCCCGACGTCCGGGCGGCCGAGATCGCCGACCGCCTCCTGAGCGACGGCTCCTGGTTCGAGGACCCCCGCCTCGCGCTGGTCCCGGCCCGCCGCTCCGCCGACATACCGGCGGCCCTCGGCTGGCCCGCTCCGGTGAACCACGAAGACGACACGGCCGTGCTCTGCGCGGTACTGCGCTCCTGGGAGGACCGCTTCGGCGTCCGCGTCGTCGCGCTCACCTACGACCAGCTCGTGCTGTCGGTCGCGGCGCCGCCCACCACCCGGGCCGAGGCCGAGGCGGTGGCCGCCGAGCACTTCGCGTTCTGCCCGGACAGCATCGTCCAGGGACACCACGAGACGGTGCGCGCGTACGCCGAACACGCGGTCCGGGACCAGCGGATGTGGTCGTTCTGGTGGGACTGAGCGGGCTCAGCCGAGGGTGTTGCCTCCGAGCGCCCTGCCCAGCCTGCGCAGCCCCTCCGTGATCTCCTCCGGCGTGTGCGTGACGAAGCACAGGCGCATCGTCGAGGTGTCCGGCGGGCCCGCGTGGAAGGGCGCGCCGGGCACGTACGCCACGTCGTGCCGCACCACGTCCGGCAGCAGGGCCGTGGTGTCGTACTCCTCCGGCAGCCGGGCCCACAGGAACATGCCGCCGGCGGGCCGGTTCCACGTGGAACCGTCGGGAAGGGCGTCGGCCAGCCCGGCGAGCATCGCGTCGCGGCGCTCGCGGTAGGCCCCGGCCACCCGGACGACGTGCCCGTCCAGGTCCCGGTCGGCCAGGTACCGGGCCGCGGCGAGCTGGTTGACGGTCGGGGTGTGCAGGTCCGCGGCCTGCTTGGCGATCGCGCAGGCCCGGCGCAGCGCGGCGGGCGCCCGCAGCCAGCCCAGCCGCAGGCCGGGCGCCATGACCTTGGAGAAGGAGCCGAGCAGCACGGTCCGGTCGCGGGCGTCGTCGAAGGAGGCGATCCAGGGCACCCGCTCGCCCTCGAAGCGGAGTTCGCCGTAGGGGTCGTCCTCGACGATCCACAGCCCCCGGCGGGCGGCCACCGCGGCGACGGCGGCCCGGCGGCCGGCGGGCATGGTGCGGCCGGTCGGGTTCTGGAAGGTGGGCACGGTGTAGAAGAGCTTCGGCCGCTCGCTCACCACCAGCGCCTCCAGCGCCTCGGGGTCGACGCCGTCGGCGTCCGTCGGCACGGCCACGACGCGCGCGCCCGCGAGGCCGAAGGCCTGGAGGGCCGCCAGATAGCACGGGTCCTCGACGAGGACGGTGTCGCCGGGTTCGAGCAGGGCGGTGGCGAGGAGGGAGAGTGCCTGCTGGGAGCCGGTGGTGACGAGGATGTCGTCGGCGTCGGTGGCGAGGCCGCGGGCGCCGGTGCGGGCGGCGAGCGCGGCCCGCAGCGCGGGCTCGCCCTCCGTCGTGGAGTACTGCAGCGCCCGTTCGGGCGCCTCGGCGAGGACGGCCCGGAAGGCGGCCGCGACCCCGTCGGCGTCGAACAGTTCCGGAGCCGGCAGCCCGCCCGCGAAGTTGACGACCTCGGGGCGGGCGGTGACGGCGAGGATGTCCCGTACCGGCGAGCCGCCGACCGTACGGACCCGTGCCGCGAGCGGCGGCACGGGAGCGAAGGCAGGGGCGGGAGCTGGAGCGGAGGCTGGCACAGGCTCGGTGACGGTCATGACACGGCTCCTTCGGCTGCGGCGACGTCGTCTCCCGCCGCAGCCTAGGGAAGTACGTGCAACCTACAAGCGGCTTTCCGGGATGCGGACGGCCGTACGCCGCTGCCCGCCCGGGTGGTCACAGCTTGTTGCCGACGGCCGCGTAGACGTTGATGTCGGCGTCCGTGACGTCGTTGATGTCGGCGTACCGGACCCTCTCGATGGCGTCGAGGGTCTCCAGGTGGGCGGCATCCGGCTGTTCGGGCACCGGGGCGGCGCCGTCGGGGCGCCAGCGGTGGACCGGGACCACGCCGGGCTCGGCGGGCACCAGGGAGTTGTCGGTGAGGAAGCGCTCGACCTCCGCCCTGGTCCGCAGGACGAAGGTGAAGCCCCGCTCGGTGTAGGTGCGTTGGACGGCGCGGATGTTCTCGGGGTTGAGGTCCTCGGTGAGGTGGCTGAGGACCAGGCGGCTGCCGGACGGCAGCGCGTCGAGGAGGCCGCGCACGATCGGGTACGCCTCCTCGTCCTCGACGAAGTGCAGGATGGCGACCAGGCAGAGCGCGACCGGCTCGTCGAAGTCCAGGATCTTGGCGGCCTGTTCGAGGATCTGCGCGGGGTTCTTGAAGTCGGCGTCGATGTAGTCGGTGCGCCCCTCCGGCCCGGAGGTGAGCAGGGCGCGCGCGTGCGCCAGCACCACCGGGTCGTTGTCGACGTAGACCACGCGGGAGTCGGGGATGATCCGCTGGGTGATCTGGTGGACGTTCTCCGCGGTGGGCAGGCCGGTGCCGATGTCGAGGAACTGGCGGATGCCGTCCTCCCTGGCCAGCGTGGTGACGGCGCGGCGCAGGAAGTCGCGGTTGTGCCGCACGTCGAGGTAGCCGCGCGGGTTGGCGGCGAGCGCGGCGGCGGCCGCGGCCCGGTCGACGGGGTAGTTGTCCTTGCCGCCGAGGAAGACGTCGTAGACGCGGGCGGGGTGCGCCTTGGTGGTGTCGATCCTCCTTCTCAGCTCGGCGGGGTCTTGACTGAGGGCGTCACCGGGCACGGGAGTCTCCCTGACAGATCGAGGCAGCGGTTAGACAGAAAACGACAGACCGTCAACAACCTAACTCCGAAGACGACTTTTCGGTGCCCGATATCTGCCTACGACGTGCATGGGAGTGCAGGAGCATCCACTGCTCGTTCAACGGATGCCCCCGTCGGGCCGGCCTGGTTGTGCTGCTCGGCGGCGTCGAACGCGGGCGCGAGCGGGGCCAGCGCCACGCGGAGCCGGTCGGGCAGCGAGCCGGAGGGCACGACCAGTCCCCCGGCGGCGAAACTCTCGGCGGCCTCCGCGTTCCCGGCCGGCCGGAGCCAGCCTTCCAGCGCGATGCGAACTGCCGCGGCCACGCTGGCCGCGAGGACGCGGGCTGTGTGCACTTCGGCGTCGTCCAGGCGTTCGGCGATCACCTCCGCGAGAGGGCGCTCGATGCCGGCGGCGGTGTCGAGGAACGCGTCGCGCAGCGCGGCCCGGGTGGTGATCAGCAACAGCGCCTCGTGTTCGCGCTCGCCGGTGTTCGTGTACTGCTCGACCACTGCTTCGGTGACGGCGTCAGCCAGGCGCACTCCTGCGGGCCGGGCCGCGACCGCCGCCGCGATCCGCGCCTCCCGGTCCGCGGTGACAGCGGAGACGATCGCCTGCTCGCGGCTGGCGAAGTAGTTGTTGTAGGTGCGCGGCGAGACCCCGGCCGCCTCGGCGATGTCCTCGACCCGCACCTGGTCCGGCCCGCGCTCCATGGCCAAGCGCAGGGCCGCCTCGCGCAGCGCCTCGCGCGTGGCCTGCTTCTTCCGCTCCCGCAGCCCTGGTGGTGGTGTCGTCACGGTGTCAGCGTTCCACACAGGACTGCGCACGCGCAAAATTGCGTGCACGCAAACTTGCGCACACGCAATTTCCCTGTCAGCCTCGACCCGACCGAGACCGACTGAGGGGACGTCGCCATGCGAGCAAGAGGAATGACGTACGACACCGGATTCGTCGTGCACGGCCAGGTATCCCGCGAGGACTTCGACCCCGCGGTGGTCCGGCGCGAGCTCGCCATCATCCGCGATGACCTGCACTGCAACGCGGTCCAGATCATCGGCGGCGACCCCGGCCGACTGGAGCTGGCCGCCGGTGCCGCCGCCGAGCTCGGCCTGGAGGTGTGGTTCTCGCCCTACCCGCTGGAGCTGGATCCGGAGCACATCCTCACCCTCTTCCGCGACTGCGCCGAGCGAGCGGAACGGCTCCGGCGGCAGGGGGCCACGGTCGTGTTCGTCGCAGGGGTCGAGCTGAGCGTGATGAACCGCGGCTTCCTGTCCGGGGAGAGCCCCGAGGAGCGGGTCGAGCAGCTGATGAGCCAACCCGAGCGGCGGGCCGAAGCGATGCGCGAACTCGGCGTGCGCATCAACCAGTTCCTCCGCGAGGCCGCGGCCACGGTCCGCGAGTGCTTCCAGGGCAGGCTCACCTACGCGTCCATCCAGTTCGAGCAGGTCGACTGGACTCCCTTCGACATCGCGACGTTCGAGCTGATCCGCTCCGCCGAGGTCGCCGACCGGTTCCGGGACGCGGTGCGCACCCTGGCCCGAGGCCCGAAGCCGCTCGCTGTCACCGGCTTCGGCACCGCGGCCTACCGCGGCGCGGGAGACCGCGGTGGGCGGGTGCTGGAAGTGGTCGATCATCACCCCGAGACCAAGGCCCCACTACGGCTGAACGGCATATACGAGCGTGACGAGGCCGGCCAGGCGGCGTATCTGAGCGAACTGCTGGAGATCTTCGAGACCGAGGGCGTGGACAGCGCGTTCGTGTTCCTGTTCGCTCTGCCCGGCTACCCGCATCGCCCGGACGGCGATCCCAGGGACGACTTGGACCGGGCCGGCCTGGGCATCGTCAAACTGCTCGAAGGGCGCCGGGGCCGGACCTACCCCGACATGGAATGGGAACCCAAGGCCGCCTTCACGGCAGTGGCGCAGCGGTATCGAAGGTGACGGGCCCCGCGCACGGTGGCCGTCGTTCGCCGCACGCCAGGATGTGGCGAACGAACCCGACCAAGTCCTACCGGGAAACGTCCGTCGTCCCCTCCGCGACCCACTGCGAGCCGCCGAGCGGGAACCCGTAGGCCGGGCGGCCGTTGCTGCCGCTGGTGTGGAACGGGCGGCCGTGGTCGTCCAGGACCAGCGTCCCGTGCCGCGAACCGCTGGACCAGTCCAGCTCCAGGTACCAGCGCACGTCGTACGCCGAGGCGTCGGCCTTGACGGGGAAGACCTCCGGGTCGGACCCGCTCACCTTGAACGGGAAGTCCCGGTGCCCCGCCTCGGGCACCACGGCGGGCCGCGCGGCGTCGAGCGCCACCGTGAAGGACCGGGTCGGCACGTCGCCGCCGCAGCCGACGCCGGGATAGCCCATCGCGCAGTCGTTCCAGGCGAGCGGCGACCGCTTGCCGGCCGTGCGGACCGTCATCCGCTCCAGCACCACCGTGCCGCGTGCCGTGCAACGGCTCCAACACCACCGTCACGGCGCAGGCGGTGCCGCGCCCGCTGAACCACCTGCTGATCACGGTGAAGAACACCGGCTCGCGGACCTGCGGCCGACGTACTGCCCGGTGCTGCGCTTCGACGAGATGCAGTGGGTGCCGCAGCCGGTCGAGGCCAGCCACCCGCAGGCGGTGACGACCCTGGCGCCCGGCGAGTCCGGCTACGCGGGCGTGCTGCTGTCGGCCGCCGACGGCAGCGGCGACGGCGGCACCGCCGGCCACAGGCTCACGGTCGGCTTCCAGCCCACCACCCCGAACAGCAGCGGGGGCGCCGCCGCGACGCCCGCGCCGCCGGCCAAGGGCGTGTACTACGACAGCACGCTGGCGGTGACGTACTGGCAGCAGAACATGGACGACGCCCTGACCTACTGACCCTGCTGACCTACTGAGCGCGCAGCTTCTGGGCCACCTCGGTGGCCCAGTAGGTGAGGATGTTCTGCGCGCCCGCCCGCCGGATGCCGGTCAGCGTCTCCAGGATGGCCCGGTCGCGGTCGATCCAGCCCTTCTCGGCGGCGGCCTCGATCATCGAGTACTCGCCGGAGATCTGGTACGCGGCGACCGGCACGTCCACCGCGTCGGCGACGCGCGCCAGGACGTCGAGGTAGGGGCCGGCCGGCTTGACCATCACCATGTCGGCGCCCTCCTCCAGGTCGAGGGCCAGCTCCCGCATCGACTCGCGCAGGTTGGCCGGGTCCTGCTGGTAGGTCTTCCGGTCACCCTGGAGGGAGGAGGCGACGGCCTCGCGGAAGGGCCCGTAGAAGGCGGAGGCGTACTTCGCGGTGTAGGCGAGGATCGCGACGTCCTCCCGCCCGATCTGGTCCAGGGCGTCGCGGATGACGCCGATCTGGCCGTCCATCATCCCGCTGGGCCCCACGACGTGGGCGCCGGCGTCGGCCTGGACCTGGGCCATCTCGGCGTACCGTTCGAGGGTCGCGTCGTTGTCGACGCGCCCTTCCGCGTCCAGCACCCCGCAGTGCCCGTGGTCGGTGGTCTCGTCGAGGCACAGGTCGGACATGACGAGCAGGTCGTCGCCGACCTCGGCCCGCACGTCCCGGATGGCGACCTGGAGAATGCCCTCCGGGTCGGTCCCCGGCGTGCCGACGGCGTCCTTCTTCTCCTCCTCCGGCACGCCGAACAGCATGATCCCGGAGATCCCGGCCGCCACCGCCTCCGCGGCGGCCTTCTTCAGACTGTCCCGCGTGTGCTGCACGACGCCGGGCATCGAGCCGATCGGCACGGGCTCGCTGACGCCCTCCCGCACGAACGCCGGAAGGATGAAGTCCGCCGGGTGCAGCCGCGTCTCGGCGACCATGCGCCGCATGACCGGGGTGGTGCGCAGCCGACGGGGACGCGTACCGGGAAAGGAACCGTACTTCGTCATACGCCCTACGCTACGCCCGCCCCGACCACACCTTTGCCGACGGTGTGTCGGCCCAGGTGCGGCCCTCCTACGCCGGGTCCCCGTTGGTCTCCGCGATCTCCGTCAGCAGTGCCTTCCGCCGTCGCGGGGACAAGGAGTCCCCGTCGACGCTGTGCATGCCCCATGGAATGGGGCAGGGTCCTTCGTGGTCCGGATCGGGGCACAGGACTTCCACGATGCGGTCCATCAGTTCCTCGTGCTGGGCCGCCGTGGCGATCAGCCCGATGTTCACCGCCGATGTCGACGAGCGGGCTCGGCGCGAGCCCGAGCGACTCGCCTCGATGCTCCATGGCGGTCAGCAGGTACGCGTACGCCTGTCCCAGTACGCGGGCTGCCATGATCGAGTCGTACGGGTAGTCCCGCATGAGGAGCCCGACCTGCTTCTCCCACAGGTCGGCCGGAACGACATCCCGCACGGAGCGGACCGGGCGGCTCGTCGGGTCGGTGGTGGGCAGTGATGCAACAGTGCTGCCGTCGCCACAACTCCGGCAACCATCCATGTGCGGGACTCCAAAATCCCGAACGGCCCCCGCCTCGTCCTCACCCCCACCACTTGGGCGACCTTCCTGCCGTACGCCTCTGGGCACTGACCGAACGAACGCATGTGGCCTGCACAGCGCACGGGTGCGGGCCACATCTGCGTATGGTGCCGGGCATCGCGACAGAGCGAACGTCGCCTGTCGGAGCACGAGGCCTGCCGACCGTTTCGCCGGCCACCGGCACCGCCGTGCACATGCCGAAGTGGACCAGAGCTCTCCCGGCGCCGTACGTCCCGGCCGGATCTCCGAAGCTTTCCGGACCCGGCCCGCCGTCCCGGCCCGAGTTCCACCGGAAGTCGCCGAGCAAAGAAGAAAGGGGCAGTGGCCGTAGAACGGCGAGTGCCCCTTTAAGTCTGCTGCCAATATAGCACGGCCTTTCCTGGACGAGCAGGACAAGTGTGGTGATCGGCTAGGGTGCTGCGATGGCATCACCCCCTGTTTCGGAACCCTACGCCCGGCACGTATTAGCCCGGATGGCGGACTACTTCACCGACGAAGGCACACCATGGGCGCGTCGGCTGTGGGACATGGGATCCGTACTGGCACTGGAAGAACTGTGGGAGGCCGGCTACTGGCAGGCCCACGGGGTGCTCTCACAGACCGCCTGTGACTGGCAGCGCAATGAGCTCAGCGCCTTGATCGGTCCCGATCGAGGCCTTGGTGACAGGGAGTTGCGCAAGGAACTCACCGACCTGCTGAAAAAGCCACTAACCGATCCGAGCCCCGCCCGCCGCCGCCTCAAGGAGATCATCGGCCACGTGCGGGCCGGCTACCTGGAACGCTGGGCAGCCGCCGTGAAGGTTCCCGTCGAAGGGCGCGTCAAGCCGGAGCGGTACTCCCGCACCGTCGCCTCTCACCTCCTGGACCTGGGATACAGCGCCGGCCATCTGAAGGCATGGGCGAACGCTCTTTATCAGGCACGCGCAACCACGGCAGACATCGCAGACAGTGCCGCAGAACTCGCCAGGACCCCGGCCGGCATGTTCGAGGTGCTGGTGGTGCTGGAGAAGGTGCCACGGCGGGAGCTGGCAGAGCCGCTGGACAACTGGCTGGGCAAAGGCAAGGTCGTGAGCTGGCTGCGCGAGCACGGCCACGACACATCGGGTGTCCGCCCCGGAGGCGGATTCGTCTACCAGGTCCAGGCCCGCGACCCCTTCAGCGCCGCCGAGCAGGCACGGCAACTGGTGGAACGTATGACCGCGCGCGCCCAGTTCCTGCGCAAGGACCGGGGCGGTGTGAAGCCCCTCCCGTCCCTCTGGGTCGCGGGCCGATCCCAGCCCGTCCCGCTCGAACCCCCGGCTCGGGGCGCGGATGTCCTGACGCTGGTCAACGAGGGACACCTCTACCGCATCACAAGCCAGCGCAGCCGGATCGACGATGCCCTGGAACTCGCGGCCGCGTCAACCGTGGTCCGATGGCTCCGGCTGTCGCCGGCGCCTGGGCCGCTGTGGAATCGCTGCTTTCGCATCCGGACGATCCAAGAGAGAACGAGCGCTCGGGCAAAGCGGTGGCAGCCGACCGGATGGCGGCCATCATCGCCTGCTCCTGGCCCCGCGCCGAGCTCACCGCCCTCGCGCACCGGCACAAGCCCCGGGAAGCAGATGACCTCACCCGTGCGATCGCGGCCTGCACCACGAATCGGGAACGCGCCAGGCTGGTCGCCGAGGCATTGCGCACCACAGGAGCCGGGGCACTGGACTTCACCCGGACGCCCACCAAGTACTCCGACAACCCCGCTGCCCAGCGCATGGCCGACCTGGTGCGAGACCCCCGACCAGTTCTGAACGACGTCGCGGGAGCCTTTCGGATCGCGCTGCGGCGCCTGTACCGCACCCGGAACATCATCCTGCACGGCGGTGCCACCCAAGGCGTGGCGCTGGAGGCGTCGCTGCGCACTGCCGCGCCGCTGGTGGGCGCGGGACTGGACCGCATCGTGCACGCCGCGTACGCCGAGGACCTCACCCCTCTGGACCTCGCTGCCCGGGCCGAGGTCGCCCTCCGGCTCGTCAACGGTGAAACCGGACTCTCCGTGGTCGATCTGCTGGAATCCGCCTGAACACAGTGATCGTCGGCGGTCACGTCCGGCCCCGTACGAGTCGGCCACCCCCGGCGCCTGACCCGCAGGCCGGGGCGGCAGCAGCGGCCTGTCAGGAAAACCGGCTGGCCCGTGGGCTCGGGGTTCGCACAGGCCGGGCCGGTGATCAACGACGGTGAGGCGAAGCGTTCCTGCAGAAACGCTCCGCCTCGCTGGACTCCCGTCGGCCACCTCGCCGGGCCGGCGACCGGCTCAGGTCGTAGACCGGCGCCTCCGCGCCCCCGGTCGCCGCTCGCTCGGCCGGGTGACCGGGTCGCCGGCCTCCAGGGCCGCCGCGCGGCGGCGCCTGCCGAAGTCGGCCAGGGCCTCCGCCAGCTTGTGCACGGACGGCTCCGGGGCCATGACGTCGACCCGCAGGCCGTGCTCCTCGGCGGTCTTGGCCGTCGCCGGACCGATGCACGCGATCACCGTGACGTTGTGCGGCTTGCCGGCGATGCCGACCAGGTTCCGCACGGTCGAGGACGACGTGAAGAGAACGGCGTCGAACCCGCCCCCCTTGATCGCCTCCCGCGTCTCGGCCGGCGGCGGCGACGCCCGCACCGTCCGGTAGGCGGTGACGTCGTCGACCTCCCAGCCCAGCTCGATCAGCCCGGCGACGAGGGTCTCCGTGGCGATGTCGGCGCGCGGCAGGAAGACGCGGTCGATCGGGTCGAAGACGGGGTCGTACGGCGGCCAGTCCTCCAGCAGACCCGCGGCCGACTGCTCGCCGCTCGGCACCAGGTCCGGCTTCACGCCGAAGGCGATCAGCGCCTTCGCGGTCTGCTCGCCCACCGCCGCGACCTTGATGCCCGCGAAGGCACGCGCGTCGAGGCCGTACTCCTCGAACTTCTCCCGCACCGCCTTGACCGCGTTGACCGACGTGAACGCGATCCACTCGTAGCGGCCGGTCACCAGGCCCTTGACGGCACGTTCCATCTGCTGGGGCGTGCGCGGCGGCTCGACGGCGATGGTCGGGACCTCGTGCGGCACGGCCCCGTAGGAGCGCAGCTGGTCGGAGAGCGACGCCGCCTGCTCCTTGGTCCGCGGCACGAGCACCCGCCAGCCGAACAGCGGCTTGGACTCGAACCACGACAACTGGTCGCGCTGGGCGGCGGAGGAACGCTCACCGACCACGGCTATCACCGGCCGGCCGCCCTCCGGCGAGGGCAGCACCTTGGCCTGCTTCAGCGTCTGCGCGATCGTGCCGAGGGTGGCGGTCCAGGTGCGCTGGCGCGTGGTCGTGCCGGCGACCGTGACCGTCAGGGGGGTGTCGGGCTTGCGGCCGGCGGACACCAGTTCGCCCGCGGCGGCGGCGACGGAGTCGAGCGTGGTGGAGACGACCACCGTCCCGTCCGAGGCGCCCACCTCCGTCCAGCACCGGTCCGACGCCGTGCGGGCGTCCACGAACCGCACGTCCGCCCCCTGCGCGTCCCGCAGCGGGACACCGGCGTACGCGGGCACGCCGACGGCCGTGGCGACACCCGGCACGACCTCGAAGGGAACACCGGCGGCGGCGCAGGCGAGCATTTCGGCGGCGGCGTACGTATCGAGTCCCGGGTCCCCGGACACCGCACGCACGACCCGCCTGCCGCCCCGCGCGGCCTCCATGACAAGATGTGCGGCATCCCTTACCACGGGGACACCAGCGGTTGTTGACGTGCCGTCAACGACCGCCAGCTGAGGTGCGCCCGTGCCCGGCACCGGATCCGACGAGGAGTCCGGGTCGGTGTGCACTTCGGCGACGCCTTGCCTGGCGTGCTTGCGCACCACGTCGAGCACGTCGTGCTCGGCGACCAGAACGTCCGCGTTCGCCAGCGCCTCGACGGCGCGCAGAGTCAACAGTCCCGGATCTCCGGGTCCGGCACCCAGGAAGGTGACGTGCCCGTGTACGAGGCCGGCGGGAAGGGTGGTGGGGCTCACTGTGCTCGCTCCCCCATCAGACCGGCCGCGCCCTGGGCAAGCATCTCGGCGGCGAGTGCGCGGCCGAGCTCCGTTGCCCGGTCGTGCGTCTCGGGCACGGGACCGGTGGTGGACAGCTGCACCATGCTCGTGCCGTCGGTCGTGCCGACGACGCCGCGCAGGCGCATTTCCTTATCTGTCTGCCCGTCGGACAGCAAGTCGGCCAGCGCGCCCACAGGGGCGCTGCAGCCGGCCTCCAGGGCGGCGAGCAGTGCACGCTCGGCCGTCACGGCGGCCCGCGTGAACGGGTCGTCGAGCTCGCCGAGCGCGGCGATCAGCTCCGCGCGGTCCGCGGCGCATTCGACCGCCAGGGCCCCCTGGCCGGGGGCCGGCAGAATCGTGTCGACCGACAGGAAGTCGGTCACCTCGTCGAGGCGGCCGAGCCGGTTCAGCCCGGCGGCGGCCAGTACGACGGCATCGAGCTCGCCGTCGCGCACGTATCCGATCCGCGTGTCGACGTTGCCCCGGATCGGACGTATCTCGATGTCCAGCCCGTGGCTGCGCGCGTACGCGTTCAGCTGGGCCATCCGGCGCGGGGAGCCGGTGCCGATGCGCGCCCCGCGGGGCAGGTCGGTGAACTTCAGCGCGTCCCGGGCGACGATGACGTCCCTCGGGTCCTCGCGCACGGGTATCGCGGCCAGGACCAGGTCCGCGGGCTGCGCGGTCGGCAGGTCCTTGAGCGAATGAACCGCGAAGTCGACCTCGCCGCGCAGCAGCGCCTCCCGCAGGGTGGCCACGAACACACCCGTGCCGCCGATCTGCGCGAGGTGCTCGCGGGAGGTGTCGCCGTAGGTGGTGATCTCGACGAGTTCCACGGGCCGTCCGGTCACCTGGCTCACGGCGTCCGCCACCTGCCCGGACTGGGCCATGGCGAGCTTGCTTCGCCGCGTCCCGAGCCTCAGTGCCTTGTCTTTCATGCCGGCCCTCGGTTCTTGCTGTTCTTTTCGGAGGTGTCGGAGCCGTCGGCGCGGGAGACGGCGGCCACCGTCTCCTGGTCGAGGTCGAAGAGGGTGCGCAGCGCGTCCGCGTACCCGGCGCCGCCGGGCTCGGCCGCGAGCTGCTTGACCCGTACGGTCGGCGCGTGCAGCAACTTGTCGACGACGCGCTTGACCGTCTGGGTGATCTCGGCGCGGTGCTTGGCGTCCAGGCCGGGCAGCCGCCCCTCGAGCCGGGCGATCTCGCCCGCGACGACGTCGGCGGCCATGGTGCGCAGGGCGACCACGGTGGGCGTGATGTGCGCGGCCCGCTGCGCCGCGCCGAAGGCGGCGACCTCGTCGGCGACGATACGGCGGACCTGGTCGACGTCGGCGGCCATCGGCGCGTCGGCCGAGGCCTCGGCGAGCGACTCGATGTCCACCAGGCGCACCCCGCTCAGCCGGTGCACGGCCGCGTCGATGTCCCGGGGCATCGCCAGGTCCAGCAGGAACAGCACCGGCTCCGGCCGCGGCGGCTCGGGTACCGGCTCGGGTCTGCGGCGCTCGGGTATCCGGCCGACGGCGGCGGCGGTCGCGGCGAGCGCGGTGATCAGCTCGGCGTCGGCCTCGAGGCTGCGGCGTACGGCTTCCCGCCGGTCGGCGCCGCCGCCCGCGACCCAGGCTCCGTGCTGCTCCAGGGTCGCCGCGTCCATGCCGGCCACGGCGGCCTCGCCCATGACCGAGAAGCGGGTCTGCGCGGCGGACAGCTCGAGCGGCCGGCCCTCCTCGGTGTCGAGGAGGGTGGGCGGCGTGGGCGGCAGGTCGCGCGGGGCGTCGTCGCGTACGTCGGCCCGGCGGTCCGTGGGACCTGCCGGGCCGCTCTCGGGCGCCCGGGCCCCGGTCGCCGCGGCGACCGCCGCCGCCGTCAGCACGAGCCCGGTGGCGCCGGTACAGGAGACGGCGACGTCGGCACGTGTCAGCTCGTCCGGCACCGACGCCATCGGCACCGCGCGGGCCGCCACGCCCGTGTCGGCTCCCTCGGTGAGGATCTGCGCGAGGCGCTCGGCGCGGTCGAGGGTGCGGTTGGCGACCACGACCTCGGCGACCCCGGCCCGCGCGAGCGTCGCCGCGGCCAGCGACGACATCGAACCGGCGCCTATGACGAGGGCTCTCTTGCCGCGCGCCCAGAGCTGCACCTCGCCGCCCGCGGCCAGCTGCTCCAGGCCGAAGGTGACCAGCGACTGGCCGGCGCGGTCGATGCCGGTCTCGGAGTGGGCGCGCTTGCCGACCCTGAGCGCCTGCTGGAACAGGTCGTTCAGCAGCTTCCCGGCGGTGTGCAGGTCCTGTGCCCTGGCCAGGGAGTCCTTGATCTGCCCGAGGATCTGCCCCTCGCCGACGACCATCGAGTCCAGCCCGCAGGCCACCGAGAACAGGTGGTGAACGGCGCGGTCCTCGTAGTGGACGTACAGGTAGGGGGTGAGCTCCTCCAGCCCGACGCCGCTGTGCCGGGCCAGCAGCGTGGACAGCTCGGCGACACCGGCGTGGAACTTGTCCACGTCGGCGTACAGCTCGATGCGGTTGCAGGTGGCCAGCACGGCGGCCTCGGTGGCCGGCTCGGCGGCGACGGTGTCGTGCAGCAGCTTGACCTGGGCGTCCGAGGCCAGCGCGGCGCGCTCCAGGACGCTGACCGGGGCACTGCGGTGACTCAGTCCGACGACGAGGAGACTCATGCCGGCATCACGGCGGGGACGTCCCCGTCGGGCCCCTGGTCGGCGGACTCGGTGCGGGCGGCGACGGTGACGCCGCCGTCGCCGGACGCTGCTTCCTCGCCGGCCTTGCGCTGCTCGTGGAAGGCGAGGATCTGCAGCTCGATGGAGAGGTCGACCTTGCGGACGTCGACGCCGTCGGGGACGTTCAGCACCGTCGGCGCGAAGTTCAGGATGGAGGTCACCCCGGCGGACACCAGCCGGTCGCAGACCTGCTGGGCGGCGCCGGCGGGGGTCGCGATCACGCCGATGCTGACGCCGTTGTCCTGGATGATCGTCTCCAGGTGGTCGGTGTGCTGCACCGGGATCCCGGCGACCGGCTTCCCGGCCATCGCGGGATCGGCGTCGATGAGGGCGGCGACCCGGAAGCCGCGGGAGGCGAACCCGCCGTAGTTGGCCAGCGCGGCGCCGAGGTTTCCGATGCCGACGATGACAACCGGCCAGTCCTGGGTCAGACCGAGTTCACGGGAGATCTGGTAGACGAGATACTCCACGTCGTACCCCACGCCCCGGGTCCCGTAGGAGCCGAGGTAGGAGAAGTCCTTGCGCAGCTTGGCGGAGTTGACGCCCGCCGCGGCCGCGAGCTCCTCGGAGGAGACCGTGGGCACCGAGCGCTCCGACAGTGCGGTCAGCGCCCGGAGGTACAGCGGAAGGCGGGCGACGGTGGCCTCGGGAATCCCTCGGCTACGGGTCGCCGGTCGGTGTGTTCGGCCAGTTGCCACGGTGCTCCTGCGGGTAGAGCGGGGCTGTAGGCGGTCACACGTCCCCAGACCGCCCCGTCGAATGCAGGCTATGTCTTTGTGAACGCGTGCACAAAGATTGTGTCCGATTTGCCCGGCCAACGTGACCGGGGTCACGCGCACTGTTCCTGGGGGCAAAACCGACTCACTCCTCGCGAAATCCCGCCCCCGAGACCAGACCACCATCGATCCTAAGCGACACCCGCCGGACGCCTGTACTAGTCGGTCAGTTCTTTGCGGAGGCGATTTTCGTCCACCCGCCAGAAGGTGTGCTGCCTGCCGTCGACGAGCACCACGGGCACCTGCTCCCAGTACTCGTCGTACAGCTTGCGGTCCTGGGTGATGTCCTTCTCCTCGAAGGGGACGCCGAGATCGCCGCAGACCTTCTCGACGACGAGCCGCGCGTCGTCGCACAGGTGGCAGCCGGGCTTGCCGATGAGGGTGACCAGCCGCTCCGCGGGAGCGGCCTTGCGCCGGAAGATGGGAGTCATGCCGGCCATTGTCGCGCCTGTCTTAACGACACGGCCGCGGAGAGTTCACGGCGTTCGAACCTCACGGCCGGGGAAGCGGCGCACGAAATGGCTATGCTCACGGTCATGGCCGCTCTCGGATGGCTCACTCACCGTAGGCGCTCCGCCACGGCGCGGAGCGTGTTGGCAGGCGAGGCCTCGGCGGAGGCAGCGCGCAAGCACTCGCAGGAGGTGCCGGCGCCCGAGGAACCCACGTTCCCGGTGCTCGGCGACGACAAGGCCGCCGCCTTCTTCGACCTCGACAACACCGTCATGCAGGGCGCCGCGCTGTTCCACTTCGGCCGCGGCCTGTACAAGCGGAAGTTCTTCGAGACGCGGGACCTGGCGAGGTTCGCCTGGCAGCAGGCCTGGTTCCGGCTGGCCGGGGTCGAGGACCCCGAGCACATGCAGGAGGCCCGCGACTCGGCGCTGTCCATCGTCAAGGGCCACCGCGTCGCCGAGCTGAAGTCGATCGGCGAGGAGATCTACGACGAGTACATGGCCGAGCGCATCTGGCCGGGCACCCGCGCCCTCGCACAGGCCCACCTGGACGCCGGCCAGAAGGTGTGGCTGGTCACCGCGGCCCCGGTCGAGATCGCCCAGGTCATCGCCCGCCGCCTCGGCCTGACCGGCGCCCTCGGCACGGTCGCCGAGTCGGTCGACGGCGTGTACACCGGCAAACTCGTCGGCGAGCCGCTGCACGGCCCCGCCAAGGCGGAGGCGGTGCGCGCGCTGGCCGCCGCGGAGGGCCTGGACCTCTCCCGCTGCGCCGCCTACAGCGACTCCCACAACGACATCCCGATGCTCTCCCTGGTCGGCCACCCCTACGCCATCAACCCGGACAGCAAGTTGCGCAAGCACGCCCGCGAACTGGACTGGCGGCTGCGCGACTACCGCACCGGCCGCAAGGCGGCGAAGGTCGGCATCCCGGCGGCGGCGGGCGTGGGCGCGGTGGCCGGCGGCACGGCGGCGGCGCTCGCCCTGCACCGACGCCGCCGGTTCAGCTGACCGGGCCCACGCGACCGGGCCTCGCCACGCCCGCGACAAGGCGCCCACGCCAGGCGTATGACAGGCGCCGAGGACAGACGCCGAGGACAAGCGCCGAGGACAAGCGCCGAGGACAAGCGCCGAGGACAAGCGCCGAGGACAAGCGTACGACCGCCTCCGGGACGGGCCCACGACCTGCGCACGACCGGACCACGACCGGACCACAACAGGCCCGCGACCGGCGCCGGGACAGCCCCAGGACGGCCCTGGCAGCACCCGCCCCGCCCTGCCGCGTTGGCTGCACACGGCCAGAACACGCCCCGTACCGCGACGAACATGGACGGATTCGATCAGCAAACGGTCACGCTGCGGCACCCGATAGAGCGTCAAACGGTTACGGAAGCGACGTAATCGATGATTTGAGCAACTGGGTGTAGCAGCGCCTGCACGAAGCGTTATTCTCCTCAGACGCAATCCGGTTCCCCTCCGTCGCTACGACGGGTGAACGGTTCCGCACTGCACGTGATGGAAGCTCTGCCTCTGGGAGTCCCGTGTACCCACACGTCGGGGTTGACGCCTCGGGCCTGGCTACGCTGCGCGCAACGGTCCAAGACCTGTTGCGCGGCTTCGTCCCCACCGCGTACGCCGTCCCCGCCCTCGCCGTAGCCGGCGCCCCCGTCGGCCCGTGCTACGCGCTCGCCGACGGCAGCGCCGCCGTCGGCGGACGGGGACGCACGACCGGCGCCACCGCCCGCCGCCCGGCCGCGGACAGCGACAGCGCCCGGATGATGGACCTCGTCGAACGCGCCCAGGCCGGCGAGGCCGAAGCCTTCGGCCGGCTCTACGACCAGTACAACGACACCGTCTACCGCTACATCTACTACCGGGTGGGCGGCCGGGCGACCGCCGAGGACCTCACCAGCGAGACCTTTCTGCGCGCCCTGCGCCGCATCGGCACCTTCACCTGGCAGGGCCGCGACTTCGGCGCCTGGCTCGTCACCATCGCCCGCAACCTCGTCGCCGACCACTTCAAGTCCAGCCGCTTCCGCCTGGAGGTCACCACCGGCGAGATGCTCGACGCCAACGAGGTCGAGCGCTCCCCGGAGGACTCCGTCCTGGAGTCCCTCTCCAACGCCGCCCTCCTCGACGCGGTGCGCCGGCTCAACCCCCAGCAGCAGGAGTGCGTGACACTCCGCTTCCTGCAGGGACTCTCCGTCGCCGAGACCGCCCGCGTGATGGGCAAGAACGAGGGGGCCATCAAGACCCTGCAGTACCGCGCCGTGCGCACCCTCGCCCGGCTGCTGCCGGACGACGCCCGCTGAGCCGCCACCCTCAGCGACGTCCAACTCACGCCCAGTGAAAGCCCGTTGACTCCCCGATGCGATCATCCGCAGTCCGTAACCCAAGTGCCGCGCCGCTCGTTGTGCGGGATGCAGGCTCCCTGTGGTGACTCCCTGACCGCCTCCGATCATGCGATCGTGTGGATGCGGCCAGTGCGGGCAGCCCTCAGGACCCCCTGGGGAGTCGACCGTCATGACGAGAGGAGGTGCCGCCAGTGATCGCGAACGTATCGGCGCACCGGCGGGCGAGCGCCTTCGCCCAGGCCCTGGAGGAGCAGTCCGAACGGGACACGGCGGCCGAGCAGTCCGAAGGATCGCCCCCGGCCCCGCCCGGCGCCGAGCGGACCGGGCAGGGCGAGCTGCTCGCCATCGCCGCGGGCCTCGGCGCGCTGCCCAAACCGGAGCTCGACCCCGAGGTCAAGGTCGTCCAGCGTGCCCAGCTCGTGGCCGCGTTCGAGGCCATGCTGCGGGAGGGCGCCGGCGAGGAGGCGACGGACCCTTCGCTGCCCGGGCAGCGTGCCCACCGGGCCCGGGGCGCTCACCGGGCGAGTCCGCTGGGGAAACTGCGACCGCGTTCGCGGCTCACCAAGGGGCTCGCCGCGGGCGGGCTGAGTGTCGGAGTGGCCGCGGGCGCCTTCGGCGGAGTCGCCGCTGCCAGCTCCGACGCCCTGCCCGGTGACTCGCTCTACGGCCTCAAGCGCGGCATCGAGGACTTCAAGGTCAACTACCTGACCGAGGGCGCCGACGAGCAGGGCAAGGCCTATCTCGACCTGGCCTCCACCCGGCTGAACGAGGCACGCCGCCTGATGGACCGCGGCCGGGCCGGCCCCCTCGACCACGAGTCCGTCGGCGAGATCCGCCGCGCCCTGTCCGGCATGCAGCACGACGCCTCGGAAGGGCACCGGCTGCTGCACGAGGCCTACCAGCGCGACCCCGACTCCCTGGGCCCCATCCAGGCCCTCTCCGCGTTCTCCCGCTCGCACCGCGAAGCCTGGGGCGCCCTGCGCGACAAGCTGCCCGTGCAGCTCGGCGACGTCAGCGAACAGGTGTCGTCGGTGTTCGACGCCATAGACGAAGAGGTCGCCCCGCTGGAATCGCTGCTCCCCGAGCCCTCGGCCGGGGACGGCCGCACGGGCGAGCGGCGGGGCGCGGGTCCGTCGGCCACCGACACGGCCGGTTCCGGCCGGTCCGCGCCGCCGAGCACCGGCAGCCGCTCACCCGACGGCAGCCGCTCCAGCAGCCCCGGCGGTTCGTCCACGTCCGGCACCGACGACGGCCTGCTCGGCGGCAACACCGGCGGCCTGCTCGATCCGCCCAAGGAGAGCGGCAGCGCCTCCCCGTCCGCCGGCAAGTCGCCCACCAGCGGCCCCGACGTGACCATCCCGCCGCTGCTCCCGGGCCTGCTGCCCGGCCTGGGCATCGATAGCGAGGACGCGAACTGACGCAGGCGTACGGCGCGTACGACGGCGGGGGGGGCCCCCCTGGGGGGGGCCCCCCCCCCGGGCGGGGGGCGGGCTAGGCCCGACCGCCGGGGGCGGGGCGACGCAC
>NZ_JBFADM010000078.1:0-33892 GCF_040641355.1 Streptomyces sp. NPDC020996 | reverse complement strand
CCCCAACCCGGAATCCTCGCCAATGGTGTTTGTCTCTGTAGTGCCTAGGGGTGCACTCCCGATCGGTCCCTGGCCGGCCCCCGCCGGGCCCGGGCGGCCCGGCGGGGAACCGCGGCTCAGTGCACGTCGTTCGTGGCCGCGATCTTCTTCCACGACTTCGGCTGCGCCACGGTCGCCGACGACCGGGCGACGGACGCGTCCCGCGCCGCGGGCGCCGCCGGCTTCGACGGCTCGAACAGCCAGGTGTCGAAGAGCGCGGACAGCGACTTCCCGGAGACCTGCTCGGCGTAGGCCCGGAAGTCGGCGACCGAGGCGTTGCCGTAGGCGTGCTCCTGCGGCCAGCCCTTCAGGATCGCGAAGAACGCGTCGTCGCCGACCTCGTCGCGCAGCGCCTGCACGGCCAGCGCGCCCCGGTCGTAGACGGCGGCGGAGAACTGGTCGTCCGGGCCGGGATCGCCGGGCGCGACCGTCCAGAACGGGTCGTCGGCCGGGTGCGAGGCGTACACGTAGTCGGCGAGTTCCCGCGTGGTGCCCTCGCCCTCGTGCTCGGACCACAGCCACTGCGCGTACCGCGCGAAGCCCTCGTTGAGCCAGATGTCCTTCCAGCCCTTGAGGGACACGGAGTCGCCGTACCACTGGTGCGCCAGCTCGTGCACGACCACGGAGGTGTTCGACCCGTTCGCGAACTGCCGCGGGCTGTAGTAGACGCGGGTCTGCGTCTCCAGCGCGAAACCGGTGGTGGTGTTGGGCACGTACCCGCCGGCCGAGGCGAACGGATATGGCCCGAAGTAGCCGCTGAGCCAGTCCACCAGCTCCCCGGTGCGCTCCACGCTCGCCCGCGCGGCGCCGTCGTTGTCGCCGAGGTCCTTGCTGTAGGCGTTGACGACGGGCACCCCGCCGTCGGAGGTGCTGGTCGTGATGTCGAACCGGCCCACGGCCAGCGTGGCGAGGTAGGTCGCCTGCGGCTTGTTCTCGCGCCAGTTCCAGCGGGTCCAGCCCAGGCGTGAACTCGTCGACTGCAGGGTGCCGTTGGAGATGACCTGGGTGCCGTCCGGCACGGCCACCGACACGTCGTAGGTCGCCTTGTCGAGCGGGTGGTCGTTGCTGGGGAACCACCACCAGGCCGCCTCGGGCTCGTCCGCCGCCACGGCTCCGTCCGGGGTGCGGTGCCAGGTGGAGAAGCCGTACGCGCTCTTCGTGGACGGCACTCCGCTGTAGCGGACGACCACGGTGACCGGGGTGCCCTTGGGAAGCGGCGTCTTCGGGGTGATCTCCAGCTCGTGCTGGCCGGAAGTGGCGAAGGCGGCCTTGGCGCCGTTCACCCGTACCTCGCTCACGTCGAGCAGGAAGTCCAGGTCGAACCGGGACAGGTCCTGGGTGGTGCGCGCCAGGATCGTCGCCGTACCCTCCAGCTCGTCGGTCGCGGGCTGGTACCGCAGCCTCAGATCGTAGTGGGAGACGTCGTATCCGCCGTTGCCGTAGGCCGGGTAGTAGGGGTCGCCGATGCCCGGAGCGCCGGGGGAGAAGCTCGCGGCCGATGCCGGGATCGCCAGCAACAGGGAGGCCGCAGCGAGTGCGCCCGGCGCGATGATTCTGCGGTGCACGGAAGGCTCCAAGTCGTAGGAACACGGGGTCTGTTCGAGCCTATTGAGTCCCTGTGGACACGGGCCTGTCCACGGCACCCTCCGCCACACGATCGCCATCCGGCCGTCACGAACCGACCGGCCCACCGGTGTCAGCTGCCCCTTCTTTCGTCCGATTGCCGTCTTTTTCACTGGAGTTGACCGATGTAGCGTCCGCGCATGCGCTTCACGACCTGGAGACCGCTCGCGGCGGCGGCCGTAGCCGCCCTCATGGCCGCCTTCCTCACCCCGGCCGCGGCCCACGCCACCCCTCGGGAGAGCCGCCCCGTCTACTCCTACGAGGACGCCGTCCGCGAGGCCGTCTGGGTGGACACCGGGCTCGACGGCGACGGCGACGGCAGGAACGACCGCGTCGCCGCCGACATCGTCCGGCCCCGCGAACCCGCCCGGCAGGGCCGCAAGGTGCCCGTCATCATGGACGCCAGCCCCTACTACTCCTGCTGCGGACGCGGCAACGAGAGCCAGAAGAAGACCTACGACGCCGACGGCGACATCCTGCGGATGCCGCTGTTCTACGACAACTACTTCGTCCCGCGCGGCTACGCCTTCGTCGGCGTCGACCTCGCCGGCACCAACCGCTCCGACGGCTGCGTGGACGTCGGCGGCCGCTCCGACGTCCGGTCCGCGAAGGCCGTCGTCGACTGGCTCAACGGCCGCGCCAAGGCCTACACCACCCGCACCGGCACCACCCAGGCCCGCGCCGACTGGACCAACGGCAGAACCGGCATGATCGGCAAGAGCTGGGACGGCACCATCGCCAACGGCGTCGCCGCGACCGGCGTCGAGGGCCTGAAGACGATCGTCCCGATCAGCGCCATCTCCTCCTGGTACGACTACTACTTCCAGCAGGGCGCCCCGCTGTACGACTCCGGCCCCGACTGGCTGTCCGACTACGTCGACAGCCCCGACGCCCGCGCCCGGTGCGCCGCCGTCCAGCGGAAACTCGTCGACGGCGCCCCGCGCAGCGGCGACTGGACGCCCCTGTGGACCGAGCGCGACTACGTCAAGGACGCCTCGAAGGTCAGGGCCAGCGTCTTCCTGGTCCACGGCATGCAGGACCTCAACGTCCGCACCAAGCACCTCGGCCAGTGGTGGGACGCCCTCGCCCGGCACGGCGTCCAGCGCAAGATCTGGCTCTCCCAGACCGGTCACGTCGACCCGTTCGACTTCCGCCGCGCCGCCTGGGTCGACACCCTGCACCGCTGGTTCGACCACGAACTGCTCGGCTACGACAACGGCATCGACCGCGAGCCCATGGCCGACGTGGAACGCCACCCCGACCAGTGGGTCACCTCGAAGACCTGGCCGCCGCGCGGCACGGCCGCCACCACCCTGCACCCGGCCCGCGGCAGCGAGCCCGGCGTCGGCACCCTCGGCCCGGCCACCGCGTCCGGCACCGAGACGTTCACCGACGACCCGGGACGCGGCGAGACCGACTGGGCCGCCGACATCGACCTGACCACCCCCGACAAGGCGGGCTTCGTCACCCGGCCGCTCAGCCGCGACCTGCGCCTGTCCGGCTCCTCCCGCGTCACCGTCACCGCGACCCCGACCACCCCGACGGCCCACCTCTCCGCCGTCCTGGCCGACCTCGGCCCCGACACCGTCCGCGACTACGCCGACGCCGGCGAGGGCATCACCACCCTCACCGACCGCACCTGCTGGGGCGCGAGCACCGCGGCCGACAGCGCCTGCTACAAGGAGACGCGGGCGAAGACGGCCGACGTCGCGTACACGGTGTTCAGCCGGGGCTGGGCCGACCTCGGCACCCACGCCTCCGGCCGCAGGGGCGTCCCGCTCACGCCGGGCAGGGCCTACACCATCACCGTCGACCTCGCGGCCACCGACCACGTCGTCCCGGCCGGCCACCGCCTCGCCCTGATCGTCGCGGGCACCGACAAGGACCTCATCGACCCGCCCGCCGACACCCCGACCCTCACCCTCGCCCTGTCCGGCACCTCCGCCCGCGTTCCCCTCGTGGGCGGCGCGGCGGCGTTCGCCCGCGCCACCTCCGGCACCGCACCGCACGCGCCGACGGCGACCCACGGACCGAGGGCGCGGCACACCCCGCAGCGGGTCCCGTAGGGCCCGCCGCTCAGGCGGCCGGGCACGCCAGCCCGGCCGCCTCCTCGGCGCAGCCCCAGGCCACCGTGACGCCCGCCCCGCCGTGCCCGTAGTTGTGCACCAGCACCCGCCCGTCCGGCAGCAGCCCGCGCTCCAGCCGGACCGCGTCCCGCGCGGGCCTGAGCCCCACCCGGTGCCCCAGCACCCGCGCCCCGGCGATCTCGGGCCGCAGCGCCGCGCACCGGCGCAGGATCGCCTCGGCGACCGCCGGATCCGGCTCGGTCGACCACACGTCCTCCTCGGCCGTGCCGCCCAGCAGCAGCCGGCCGGGCTGCGGGAAGACGTACGCCATCTCCCCGCCGGCGCCGGTCGAGACCGTCCAGGTGCGGATCCCGGGGTTCTCCACCACGACCAACTGCCCGCGCACCGGCCGCACCGACGGATCCGGCACCAGATCGCGGGCGCCCAGACCGGTGCAGTTGACCACCACCCCGGCGTCCGCCTCCGCGAGAGCGGACACCGTACGCTCCTCGACCGTCCCGCCCGCCCCCACCAACCGCTCCCGCAGCCAGGACAGATGGGCCGGCATGTCGATCAACGGCAGCCGCGCCCACAGCCCGGCGCCGGCGTACTCCGCGGCCGTCGCCGCGCGCAGCCCCGGCAGCCGCGCGGCCGCCCACGCCGTGGTGGAGTCCAGGTCCGTCTCGCCCAGTACCCCTTCGACCATGCGTACGCCGGTCGTCTCCGGCCGGGCCGCCGACTCCTCGTACACCTCCAGCGACCGCAGGGCCCACGCGCGGGCCCGCGCCGGCGGCTCGATCCGGTACGGCCACCACAGGGCGCCCGCGACCGCCGAGGTGGTCAGCCCGGCCGGATCCCGCGTCCACACCCGCACCCGCACACCCCGCTCGGCGAGGACCACGGCCGTCGTCAGCCCGATGATCCCGGCGCCGATCACGACGACATCGCTGTTCGATCCACTCTCCATGCGGGGACCGTAACGGAATGTGTCACGCCGTGCTCGGAGTGCTTCCACGGCGGGAATACTCACAGCATGTCTGCCGAGTACGCGACCTTCGGCCTGGCACCGGTGACGTGGGCCGGTGGCGTCCTCGCCGACGGCGCCTACCAGATCCACCGGGACTTCGTGGACTTCGTCGTCGACGGGCGCCCCCTGCTGTTCCGGCTGTCCGACCTCGACGCCGTCTCCCCGCTCGCCTCCGACGTCCCGCCCGCCATCTCCACCGAACAGGTCCGCGGCCTGCTGCTGGAGGCCGAGGCGCCGCTGCCCGGCGGCCGGCACATCATCTACGGCTGCCCCGAGTGCGCGGACCTCGCGTGCGGCGCCGTCACCGCCGTGATCGACCGGGACGGGGACGACTACATCTGGCGGGACTTCGCCTGGCAGACCGCCCCGCAGGCCGACCTGGAGCTCAACGGCTACCACGGCACAGGGCCCTTCCGGTTCCGCGGCGCCGACTACCGGCAGGCGCTCGGCGCCCTCCTCGACGGCGACGCCTCCGGCACGCGCCGCCGGGTCCTGCTGATCGGCGCCCGCGTCGCCGTCCTCGCCGAGCTCGCCGCCGCGCTGCGCACCATCGGCATCGGCGCCGACATCGCCCACGACGCCGACGGGGTGCCCGCCGAGGAACTGCGCGGCTACGGCGCCGTCGCGTTCGGCCGCGCGGTCACCGAGGACGAGCGCGCCGCCGTGCGCCGCTGCTTCGAGCGGGCCGGGGTCGACGTGGTCTACGTCGCCGGTCTCGCGCCGGTCGTCCCCGTCCTCGTCGCCCAGATCGAACACGCCCTGGACCGCAGCCCCGTGACGCGGCGCCGGCTGACGGGCCTGGCGGCCTCCGGCGGCGAGGCGCGCGTCGAGGTCGCCTCGCCGTGCCGGGTGCGCCTGACCGCGTACCGCCTGGACCGCCTCTACCGCACCCGCACCGCCGAAGTCTTCGACGGCGTCCTCGAGACCGGCGGCCACCGCATCCCCCTGGACGCCGCAGCGGTGAAGGGGGAGGCCTTCGTGGTGGCGCGGGCGGCGGGGAACGTGCTGGTGGCGCCGGTGGCCCGCTGAGGCCGGGCGGACGGCGGCGGGACCTGGCGAGGCACGGCGAGATCGGTGAGATCGGTGAGATCGGTGAGACATTAGGATCGACGGCCTGATGACTGCCACCCTCGTCGCCAAGAACCTCGCCGCCGGGCACGGCGACCGCTCCCTGTTCTCCGGGCTCGACCTCGTCGTCGCGCCCGGGGACGTGATCGGGCTGGTCGGAGCCAACGGCGCGGGCAAGTCCACGCTGCTCAGGATGCTCGCCGGGCTGCTCACGCCCGAACAGGGCGAACTGCGGCTGTCCCCGCCGACGGCCACCGTCGGCCACCTGCCGCAGGAGCCGGAGCGGCGGCCCGGCGAGACGGTCCGGGAGTTCCTCGCCCGCCGCACCGGCGTCGCCGAGGCGCAGCGGGCGATGGACGAGGCCACGCAGGCCCTCGTCGACGGCGCGCCCGGCGCCGACGACGCCTACGCCACCAGCCTGGAGCTCTGGCTCGGCCTCGGCGGCGCCGACCTGGACGAGCGCGCCGAGGAGGTCGCCGGCTCGCTGGGCCTGACCGTGGGCCTGGACCAGCCGATGACGTCGCTGTCCGGCGGCCAGGCGGCCCGCGCCTCACTCGCCTCCCTGCTGCTGTCCCGCTACGACGTCTTCCTGCTCGACGAGCCCACCAACGACCTCGACCTGGACGGCCTGGAGCGCCTCGAACGCTTCGTGACCGGCCTGCGGGCCGGCACGGTCGTGGTCAGCCACGACCGCGAGTTCCTCGCCCGCACGGTCACCAAGGTCCTCGAACTCGACCTGGCGCAGCGGCAGATCACCCTCTACGGCGGCGGCTACGAGGCCTACCTGGAGGAGCGCGAGACCGCCCGTCGGCACGCCCGCGAGGACTACGAGGAGTACGCCGACAAGCGGGCGGCGCTCCAGGACCGGGCGCAGATGCAGCGCTCCTGGATGGACAAGGGCGTGAAGAACGCCCGGCGCAAGGCGGGCAACGACAACGACAAGATCGGCCGCAAGTTCCGCAGCGAGGCCAGTGAGAAGCAGGCCGCGAAGGCCCGGCAGACCCAGCGCATGATCGAACGGCTGGAGGTCGTCGAGGAGCCGCGCAAGGAGTGGGAGCTGCGGATGGAGATCGCGTCGGCGCCGCGCTCCGGCGCGGTGGTCGCCTCCCTGCGGGACGCCGAGGTGCGGCGCGGCGGCTTCACCTTCGGGCCGGTGTCCCTGCAGATCGACTGGGCGGACCGGGTGGCGGTCACCGGCGCGAACGGCGCCGGCAAGTCGACGCTGCTCGGCGCCCTGCTGGGCCGGGTGCCGCTGGACGCCGGGCACGCCGCCCTGGGCTCCGGCGTCCTGGTCGGCGAGGTCGACCAGGCCCGCAGGCTGTTCCACGGCCCGCAGGCCCTGCTGGACGCGTTCTGCGCGGCCGTCCCCGACACCGAGCCGGTCGAGGTCCGCACCCTGCTGGCCAAGTTCGGCCTCAAGGCGGACCACGTACTGCGCCCCGCGGCGGAGCTCTCCCCGGGCGAACGCACCCGGGCCGCGCTGGCCCTGCTCCAGGGCCGGGGCGTCAACCTGCTGGTGCTCGACGAGCCGACCAACCACCTCGACCTGCCGGCCATCGAGCAGCTGGAGTCCGCCCTCGACGCCTACCAGGGCACCCTGCTGCTGGTCACCCACGACCGGCGCATGCTGGACGCGGTCCGGGTGACCCGCCGCCTGGAGGTGGCGGACGGGAAGGTGACCGAGTCCCGCTAGGCCAGGCCTAGACGCCCGTCACGTCGACGTAGTCACCGGAGGCCTTGGCCGATCCGGTGGTGCCGGTACCGGCGAAGCTCCAGCGCCAGTAGCCGTCCGCGGTGGCCGTCACCGTGGCCTTCAGGGCGCCGCCGGTGCCGCTGGTCACCGTCTTCACCGTGGTGTACGTCGTGGTGCCGGCCTTGCGGAACTGGAGTTTCACCGACTGGCCCGCGTACCCGCTGTAGGTGCCGCCCTTGCCCCAGTCGGCGCGGGTCAGCGCGCCC
Source organism: Streptomyces sp. NPDC020996 (assembly GCF_040641355.1). Lineage (NCBI taxonomy): Bacteria > Bacillati > Actinomycetota > Actinomycetes > Kitasatosporales > Streptomycetaceae > Streptomyces > Streptomyces sp. NPDC020996. The sequence continues at coordinate 26,110 of NZ_JBFADM010000078.1, read as the reverse complement.
TTGACGGTGAGGACGCCGCCCTTGGCCACCGGCTCGGGGGTGGCGTCCACGGTCAGCCGGCCGGCGCGCTTCATCACGAAGGTGCCCGCGCTGTCCTTGTCGGCGTAGTCGAAGTCGTTGGCGTCCACGGACGTCCAGATGTGCCACGTACCCGCGTTGGCGTTGATCAGCATCGCGTTCGGGTCGATGGTGATGCCGGCGGTGCAGGTGGAGGTGGTGCTGCTTCCGGAGACCGGGGCGCAGGTCAGCGGAGTGTCGGACCCGGGGCCCGCGAAGCCGTCGGGATCGTCGAAAGAGCCGTGGTAGAGCCAGCCGTAGGCATCCTTGATGCCCGAGTCGTCGGTCGCGCTGATGCTGAGGGTGACCGTCTTCCTCGTCATCGCGCCCAGCACGACCGGCTGGCCGCCGTTGACGACGGCCAGGAGCACCTGGGTGTCGCCCGCACCGGAATCGGCCCGGGCGTCCGTCGCGGCGAGGGCCGACAGAACCATCGCGGCCGACAGGGCCGCGACGGCGGAACGTCTGAACATGTGTCCCCCCGAGGATGAGTCGTTCCGCCTGGAGACAGGCAGTGCGAAGGTGGCCGAATCATAGTGATCCGACCGTTCTCCCGGCCCGTCCTTCGCCCGATGGCCTTGGGGCGGGACAGAAGGTCACGCGATCCTCGGGCACGCGGCTCTTTTCGGGCCGGACCGCACGGTGTGACCCGCCCGGCCCGGCCCCAGCCGGTCAGCGCTTCTTCGGGTCGACCAGCCCGGCTCGCCGCAGCGCGTCGGCCATCGCGCTGTTGGCCGGCGCCGGCGCCGACGCCTGACGCCCGCCCCGCTCACCACCGCGCCGCTGGCCCTGTGCCTGCCGCTGCTGGGGCGGCCGGCCGCCCCCGCGCTGCGGGCGGCCCTGCCCCTGACCGGATGCGCCCGCGGCCTCGTCGTCGAGCCGCAGCGTCAGCGAGATGCGCTTGCGCGGGATGTCGACGTCCAGGACCTTCACCTTGACGATGTCGCCCGGCTTCACCACGTCCCGCGGGTCCTTGACGAACGTCCTGGACATCGCGGAGACGTGCACCAGCCCGTCCTGGTGGACACCGACGTCGACGAACGCGCCGAACGCGGCCACGTTCGTGACCACGCCCTCCAGGATCATCCCGGAGGACAGGTCGGAGATCTTCTCCACGCCCTCCTTGAAGACGGCCGTCCTGAACGCCGGACGCGGGTCGCGCCCCGGCTTCTCCAGCTCCCTCAGGATGTCGGTCACGGTCGGCAGACCGAACGTCTCGTCGACGAAGTCGTCCGGCCGCAGCGACCGCAGCACCGACGTGTTGCCGATGAGCGCGGCGACGTCCTGCCCGGTCGTCTTCACCATCCGCCGCACCACCGGGTACGCCTCCGGGTGCACGCTGGAGGCGTCCAGCGGGTCGCCGCCGCGGATGCGCAGGAAGCCCGCGCACTGCTCGTACGCCTTCGGGCCCAGGCGGGCCACCTTCTTCAGCTCCTGGCGGGACGTGAAGGGGCCGTTGGCGTCCCGGTGCGCCACGATGTTCTCGGCGAGGCCGGAGGTGATGCCGGAGACGCGGGCGAGCAGCGGCGCCGACGCGGTGTTGACGTCGACGCCGACGCCGTTGACGCAGTCCTCCACCACCGCGTCCAGCGAACGCGACAGCTTCACCTCGGACAGGTCGTGCTGGTACTGGCCGACGCCGATCGACTTCGGGTCGATCTTCACCAGCTCGGCCAGCGGGTCCTGGAGCCGGCGCGCGATCGACACCGCGCCGCGCAGCGACACGTCCATGTCGGGCAGTTCCTGCGAGGCGAAGGCGGAGGCCGAGTACACGGAGGCGCCGGCCTCGGACACCATGACCTTGGTGAGCTTCAGCTCCGGGTGCTTGGCGATGAGTTCGCCGGCGAGCTTGTCGGTCTCACGGGACGCGGTGCCGTTGCCGATGGCGATCAGCTCGACCGCGTGCTCCTTCGCCAGCCGGGCCAGCTTGGCGATCGCCTCGTCCCACCGGTTGGCCGGGACGTGCGGGTGGACGACGTCGGTGGCCACCACCTTGCCGGTCGCGTCGACCACGGCCACCTTCACGCCCGTGCGGAAGCCCGGGTCGAGTCCCAGCGTCGCGCGCGTGCCGGCCGGGGCGGCGAGCAGCAGGTCGCGCAGGTTCGCCGCGAACACCCGGACGGCCTCGTCCTCGGCGGCCGTGCGCAGCCGCAGCCGCAGGTCGAGGCCGAGGTGCACCAGGATCCGGGTGCGCCAGGCCCAGCGCACGGTGTCCAGCAGCCACTTGTCGGCGGGGCGCCCGCGGTCGGCGATCCCGAAGCGGTGGGCGATGATCCCCTCGTACGACGAGGGGCCGTCGGTGGGCTCCTCCGGCTCCATGACGAGGTCCAGGACCTCTTCCTTCTCGCCCCGCAGCATCGCCAGGATCCGGTGCGAGGGCAGCTCGGTGAAGGGCTCGGCGAAGTCGAAGTAGTCGGCGAACTTGGCGCCCGCCTCCTCCTTGCCCGCACGGACCTTGGCGGACAGCCGCCCGCGCACCCACATGCGCTCGCGCACCTCGCCGATCAGGTCGGCGTCCTCCGAGAACCGCTCGGTCAGGATCGCGCGGGCGCCGTCCAGGGCGGCCTGCGGATCGGCCACGCCCTTGTCGGCGTCGACGAACGCGGTGGCCGCGGCGAGCGGATCGACCGTCGGGTCGCCCAGCAGCCCCTCCGCGAGCGGTTCGAGGCCGGCCTCGCGGGCGATCTGCGCCTTGGTGCGCCGCTTGGGCTTGTAGGGCAGGTAGATGTCCTCGAGCCGGGCCTTGGTCTCGGCGGCGCGGATCCGGGCCTCGAGCTCCTCGGTGAGCTTGCCCTGCTCGCGCACCGACTCCAGGATCGCCGCCCGCCGCTCCTCCAGCTCCCGCAGATAGCGCAGCCGCTCCTCGATCGTGCGCAGCTGCGCGTCGTCGAGCATCTCGGTTGCTTCCTTGCGGTAGCGGGCGATGAAGGGCACCGTGGAACCGCCGTCGAGCAGTTCCACGGCGGCCCTGACCTGCCGCTCCCGTACGCCGAGCTCCTCGGCGATCCTGCCTTCGATGGAGCCTACGAGGGGTGTCGTCACGATCCCGTACCGCCTTCTCACTGAGGTTGCGCGGCAATTGTGGCAGGCGGCACCGACACTCGGGGATCAGGGCACACCCGGCGGGCCGGCGGCGCGGTCAGGCGCCGCGGCCGCGGGCGGTGGAGGAGGCGCCGCCGAACAGGCGGGCCACCGCGCGGAACGGCAGCGTCACCACGGTGGCGACGGCGCCACCGATCTGCCGCAGGACGTCAGCGATCGCTCGGAACACGTGTCTCCCCTTTCCCTCTCCCGGCCGCTGCGGCCGGGAGAGCCACGGGTACCTCGGCGAGCGCCGGACATGCGTCAGCGCTTGCCGATCAGGTCCGCCGGGAAGGCGCCCGCGGCGAAGGCCGCGCCCGCGAACGCCGTGCCGAGCTCGGTCAGACGCGCGACGCCGGGCGCGCCCAGGTGCTCGTACGGCGCCCGGTCGAGCCGGTCGGTCTCCGTCTCGATCTCGGCGCGCAGGGCGACGCCCCGCTCGGTCAGCTCGCCGTCCGCGTCCAGCAGCCCGCGCTCGCGCAGCCGGTCCGCGGCCGCGTCCCAGTCCTCCTGGCTCCACCCGCGCGTGACGGACACCCACTTCGGCGTCATCCCCTTGCCGGTGGCGGTGTGCGTCACCACCGCCTCCAGGCCGTCGAGGCCGGCCGACATCAGCACGGCGAGGTGCCCGTCGCCCCGGTGCTCGCGCAGCAGCGTGGCCGCGTGGAAGTACGCCAGGTGCGGCTCCTCGGGGACGGGCAGGTCGGCGTGCGCCGCGTACAGCGGCCGGGCCGCTCGCGAACACGCCTCGGCGGCCCGCAGCGCGAGCCGGGCGGCCTCCGCCATCTCCGGCGACGCCACGGCCTCCTCGCCCAGCAGCCGGCGCAGCGTCGTGTCGGCCGCACGCGCGCGTGCGGCCAGGATCTTCTCGGGCGCGGCGGCTTCCCACACGGCGGGCACGTGCCGGGCCACCAGCTCGTACTTGTAGTTGTAGAAGGCCGCGGCCACCGCGCCCGGCCCGACGGCCCCCATGGCCGCCGCCCGCGCGGCGAAGTTGACCGCCCGGGGGTGGGTGATGCCGAGGGCGGCCAGTTCCCGGCCCAGGTCCGGCGAGAAGTAGTGCGTCGCGTGCAGCGAGTTGAGGACGTTGTGGCAGCGGCGGCCGGCGCGCGGCTCCAGGACGGCAGTAGTCATGCGGGCACGTTACCGACTGGTTGGTACGCCCTCCAGGGGTGGGAGCCCGATGGCAGGAAAGGCGGGTCGGCGGAGGGTCCGCGAGGGCGGCCGCTTCATCCTGACGTAGTCCAGGAGAAGCGCGGCTGCCTGCGCTCCAGGAACGCGGCGACGCCCTCCGCGGTGTCGCCGCTGCCGCGTGCCTGCTCGGCCCAGTACGCGTCCCGGTCCGTGCGGCCGTTCGCGAACTCCTTGGCGGCGGCCTGCGTCAGCTGCGAGCGGGACGCCAGGACGCGGGTGAACTCCGCCGCCCGGCCGGCCAGTTCGTCCCCGGGCAGCACCTCGTCCACCAGGCCCGTGCGCAGCGCCCGCCCCGCGTCGATCAACTCGCCGGAGAACAGCAGGTATTTGGCGGCCGCCGGCCCGACCAGCGACACCAGTCGCCGGGTGGAGGAGGAGGGGTAGACGATCCCGAGCTTCGCCGGTGTGACGCCGAACAGCGCGCCCGACTCGGCGAACCGCAGGTCGCAGGCCGCCGCGAGCTGCGAGCCGCCGCCCACGCAGTGCCCGCGGATCACGGCCAGCGTCGGCCTGGGGAAGGCGGCGAGGGCCTCCTCGGCGCGCACCGCGAGTTCCTGCGCCTCGGCGGGCGAGCCGCGCAGGGTGGAGATGTCGGCCCCGGCGCAGAACGTGCCGCCCTCGCCGGTCAGGACCAGCGCCCGCACCCGGGGGTCGTCCGCCAGGGTGGACAGCAGCGGCGGCAGCGCGGCCCACATCGCGGCCGTCATGGCGTTGCGTTTGGCCGGGTGGTGGATGACGACGGTGGCGACCGAGTCGGTGACGTCGTGCAGCAGCTGGGGCTCCATGGGCCGGATGCTAACCGTCCCGCCGGCCCCTCGATCGGTAAGGGGTACGGGCAGGATCAGTCCGGGAGTCGGCCATGCCGTGCGGGAGCGGTCAGAAGCGTTCGATATCTGCTGACTTCTGGTCAGTCGTCCGAAGTGGAGTGTGTCGTTACCAACACTCGGACGCGTGGTGACAATCGAGGGCGAGGGTGGCGACCGGACGATGGACGACCACGTGCGCGGCTTCGGCCCGCGCCACCGCGACGGCACGCCGGAGTCCCTCGCGCCGCGGCCGCCCGGCGGCCCCATGCCGTACGAGGGCGTCTGGCGGTTCACCGCCCCCGCCGTCGAGGCGTCGGTCCCGCAGGCCCGGCACGCCGTGCGGGACCTGCTGCACCGCCAGGGCGTGCCCGCCTCCGACGACCTGGTGCAGGGCCTGCTGCTGATCGTCTCGGAACTGGTCACGAACGCCGTCAAACACGCGGCGCTGCTCTCGCCCGTGCTCGCCGTCGAGGTCGCCGTGGGCGCCGAGTGGATCCGGGTGTCCGTGGAGGACAACCACCCCTACCGGCCCACCGCCCTGGAGGCCGACCACGGCCGTACCGGCGGACGCGGGCTGCTGCTGGTGAGCGAGATCACCCGGGAGGCGGGCGGCGCGTGCGAGGTCGCGCACACCGCGAGCGGCGGCAAGGTGATCTGGGCCGCCCTGCCGCTCGAGCCGGTCCGGGTGCGCTGAGCGTCACCAGCCCGTCGACGGGTCCGTCAGTTCCCGGATCGCCGGACGGGCCGCGTCCAGCACCGTCATGAACCACGCCGAGAACGGGTCCGCGGCGTGCCGGCGGGCCAGCTCGGCCGGGCTCACGAAGGCGGTCGCGCCGACCTCCTCCGGATCCGGCCGCAGCGGGGCCTGCACCAGGCCGACGAACAGGTGGTTGTACTCCTGCTCCACCAGGCCCGACTCCGGGTCCGGGTGGTTGTAGCGCACCGTGCCCGCCTCGGCGAGCAGCGAGGGGGACACGCCCAGCTCCTCGTACGTCCGCCGGGCCGCCGCCGCGAACGGCGCCTCGCCGGGGTAGGGGTGACCGCAGCAGCTGTTGGACCACACGCCGGGGGAGTGGTACTTGCCGAGCGCCCGCTGCTGCAGCAGCAGCCGGCCCTGCTCGTCGAAGAGGAACACCGAGAACGCGCGGTGCAGCTGCCCCGGCGGCTGGTGGGCGGCGAGCTTCTCCGCGGTGCCGATCGTCACGCCGTCCTCGTCGACCAGTTCCAGCAAAATCGCCTCTGCGGTGCCGTTCGACGAACTGTGCGTCGCGGTGGCAGGTGTGATCGGCATACCCATCCTTCGCCTCGGTTCTCGCGCCCCCAAGTCTGCCGTACGCCTCCGGCACTCCCGGAACTCGGCGCGGCGCGCCCGCATGTCCCGCGGGCAGCGGCCACCACCGGCCGGACGCCCGGAGAGGGGCCCGATAGGTGATCGTGCCCGGCCCGGCCGCCGGGGAACCGTCCGGCACGCGGCGCCGCGAACCAGCCCGCCGGAACGGCCGCACCCCGCCCGGCCGGAACGGCCGCACCCGCCCGCGGGGTGTCCCGCGCCCCGCGTGACACCGCCCCGCCCCGGCGGCACACGCCTTCCGCGCCCCGCGCCCCGCGCGGCTGCGCGCCCCGTGTGGCACGAGCGGCTGCGCGCCTGCCTGGCACGAGCCGCTGCGCGCCTGCCTGGCACGTCGCCCCATTGGCCCCGGCACCCGTTGCACCTGCCCGCCGGTTTCCACGCCCGGATGCACCAGCCGCCGGTGCGGGCGCTGGACGCGGTCGGCGCCGAGGAACTGCTGGGCGCGGCGGCGCAGGACAGCTCCAGGCCGTGCGACGCCGAGTCCGCCGACCATGGCCCGCGTTCCGTGGTTCCGTGTGCCTTCGTGCTCCGCGCGCCCGCGTGGCACGCGGGGCTTCGTGCCTGGTGCCTCGTGCCTCTTGCTGTGCGGCGCCTCAGCGGCACGCCTCCCGTGCCCCGCGTGCGGCGGCGTCCCGCACCAGCTGTCTGCCCTTGCCGCAGCCGCCAGGCGCGCCCGCCTCCGGACCTCGTGCTGTGCGCCGCTCAGCGGCATTCACCCGTCCGCCGGGCGCCCCGCGCCTTGGCGTCGCAGCCCTCCTGGCACAGCCCCGCCGCAGCGGCCCGCCGACTTCGCGTCCCGCACCCCCGCGCCCCGCGTGGCACGCCGGCCCGTGTGCCCCACACGCACGCCTTCCCGGCACGCGCGCCTTCCCGGCACCGGCACGCGCGCCTTGCGCTGCGCGGCTTTCGCGCCCCCTCGCTTTCGGGGGAGCCCGGACTCAGTGACCCGGTTCCACCACAGTGGCCCGAAGCCGCACCCCAGTGGTGCGGCCCCGCTTCAGTAGCACAGCCGTGCCTCGTGTTCGGCGTGGCCGGTCGGCTCCAGCTGGAAGGTGCAGTGCTCCACATCGAAGTGGTCGCCGAGGCACTCCTGGAGCGCGTGGAGCAGCTTCTCGTGGCCGATCGCGCTCAGCGCGTCGGAGCGCACGACCACGTGCGCCGACAGCACCGGCAGGCCCGAGGTGATCGTCCAGGCGTGCAGGTCGTGGACGTCCTCGACGCCGTCCAGCGCCAGGATGTGCGACCGTACCTGTGCCATGTCGACGTCCTTGGGGGCCGCCTCCAGCAGCACGTCCAGGGTCTCGCGCAGCAGCTTCAGGGTCCGCGGCACGATCATCAGGCCGATGACGAGGGAGGCGATCGGGTCGGCGGCCTGCCAGCCCGTGCCCAGGATCACCAGCGCCGAGACGATCACCGCGAGCGAGCCCAGGGCGTCCGCCGCGACCTCCAGGAAGGCGCCGCGCACGTTCAGGCTGTCCCGCCGGCCGCGCATCAGCAGCGTCAGCGAGATCCCGTTGGCGACCAGGCCGACCGCGCCGAACGCGACGGTCAGCCCGCCCGCGGTGTCGGCCGGGGTGATGAACCGCTGGACGGCCTCGTACAGGACGTACCCGCCGACCCCGAGCAGCAGCAGGCAGTTGGCCAGCGCGGCGAGGATCTCGGCGCGGGCGTACCCGAAGGTGCGGTTGCCGGTCGCGGGCCGGCCGGCGATGTGCACCGCGAACAGCGCCATGCCCAGGCCCAGCCCGTCGGTCGCCATGTGCGCCGCGTCCGCGATCAGCGCGAGGGAGTCCGCGAGCACCCCGCCGACGATCTCGGCCACCATGACGGTGAGCGTGATCGCCAGCGCGACGCGCAGCCTGCCGCGGTACGCCCCCGTCGCCGTACCGGCCGCCGGTGCGTGCGTGTGACCGTGGTCGTGCCCAGCTCCCATGGAAGCGGCCCTCCTGTTTCGCGCCCGGTGCACAGTGAACTACGCGCGAGCGGCGCGGGGCAACGCGGCATTGAACACCGTTGTCATATCGCTGACCTGCGGAAACGATCCGCAGGTCAGCGCGTGTCCGGTCAGTGGGCGTGGTGCAGCAGCCAGCCTTGCCACGCCGATTCGACCATCTCCCGCACGCCCCGCCGGGCGCTCCAGCCCAGTTCCCCGGCGGCCCGCTCGGCGGAGGCGACCGCGCGCGGCGCGTCTCCGGGGCGGCGGGCCTCGACGACGGCGGGCCGGGTGTCGCCGGTCACCTCGCCGATGACCGTGACCAGTTCTCGCACCGAGACCCCCACACCGCGGCCGATGTTGACCGTCAGGTCGCCGCCGAGGTCCGCGAGCCTGCGCGCGGCGGCCAGGTGCGCCTCGGCCAGGTCGGCGACGTGGACGTAGTCGCGGATACAGGTGCCGTCCGGCGTCGGATGGTCGTCGCCGAAGATCCGCGGGGCGTCGTCACGGGTGAGCCGGTCGAAGACCATGGGGACTATGTTGAAGACGCCGGTGTCGGCCAGTTCCGGGGCGGCGGCGCCCGCGACGTTGAAATAGCGCAGACACACCGTCGAGATGCCGTGCGCCCGGCCCGCCGCCCGCACCAGCCACTCGCCGGCCAGCTTGGTCTCGCCGTACGGGTTCACCGGCGCGCACGGGGTGTCCTCCGTGATCAGGTCCACGTCCGGGCTGCCGTACACGGCCGCCGACGAGGAGAAGACGAACTTCCGGATCCCGGCCTCGGCGACCGCCTCCAGGAGCGTGCCGAGGCCGCCGACGTTCTCCTGGTAGTACCGCGCGGGCTGCGCCACGGACTCGGCGACCTGCTTGCGCGCGGCCAGGTGCACCACGCCGGTCACCTCGTGCTCCGCGAACACCTGCTTGAGCAGGCCGGCGTCCAGCGACGAGCCGCGCACGAGCGGGACGCCGGCGGGCAGCCGGCCGGCGACCCCCGCCGAGAGGTCGTCCAGCGCGAGCACGCGTTCCCCGGCGTCGCTCATGGATCGCGCCACATGGGCCCCGATGTATCCCGCTCCGCCTGTGATCAGCCACGTCATGGTCGTCCACCCTATGCCGACCGGACGAGCGGCAATCCGGTGCCTGAGATGTCCGGGTCTGTGGTGCGCGGTTTGTGGGCAGGGCCCGCGATCCCCGATGATGATCGCGGCAAAGGCCGGTGGAGGCGACGCTGATCGGCCCGTGAACGGGCGGTGAACGGCGCTGTCCGGGCATCCGATAACCTCTGCCGACATGCCGCCCGCCTGGTGCAGCCAAGGGGCGCCCCCATCGTGCACATGCCCGGCGCCACCGCGTCGGCACCCAGGGAGTGAGTTCGGTTGTCGACCGCCATCCTCACCGGTCAGCCGGTCCCCGGATCGTCGATCGAGGGTGATCTGCGGTCCCTCGGCTTCGACGTCCGGGTCGCCGCGGACGCCGCGGACGCCGAGACCCTCCTCGCCCAGGTGCCCGGAGACCGGCGTGTCGCGCTCGTCGACGCCCGCTTCGTCGGCCACCCGCACGCCCTGCGCCTCGGCCTCACCGACCCGCGCTTCGACCTCGCCGCGATCCCGGGCGCCGTCACCGCCAAGCCCGCCGCACGCCAGGCGCTGAGCCGCGCGGTCGCCCGGGAGAACTCCGCGGGCGGCGGCGCCGCCGTTGGGGGTGCCCCCGCGCGAGCGAAGTCGAGCGTGGGGGACGTGGACAGCCTCGCCGACCGCGTCGTCACCGTCCTGGCCGCCGACGGCGCCGACGTCCGCCGTCCCGACCTCGGCAGTCTCGTCGCCGTCGTCCCCGCCGACCCGCAGGCCCGCAACGAGGCACGGCAGGCCGTCGCCGCCGTCGACGACGAGGCCGTACGCCTGAAGTCGGCCGTGAAGGCCCGCGACGGCTTCTTCACCACGTTCTTCATCAGCCCCTACTCGCGCTACATCGCCCGCTGGTGCGCCCGCCGCGGCCTGACCCCCAACCAGGTCACCACCGCGTCCCTGCTCACCGCGCTGATCGCGGCGGGCTGCGCGGCCACCGGCACCCGCGGCGGCTTCATAGCGGCCGGCGTCCTGCTGATCGCCTCCTTCGTGCTGGACTGCACCGACGGCCAGCTCGCCCGCTACTCCCTGCAGTACTCCACGCTCGGCGCCTGGCTGGACGCCACCTTCGACCGGGCCAAGGAGTACGCCTACTACGCCGGCCTCGCGCTCGGCGCGGCCCGCGGCGGCGGCCACGACGATGTATGGGCCCTCGCCCTCGGCGCGATGATCCTGCAGACCTGCCGGCACGTCGTCGACTTCTCCTTCAACGAGGCCAACCACGACGCGACCGCCAACACCAGCCCCACCGCCGCCCTCTCCGACAAGCTGGACAGCGTCGGCTGGACGGTGTGGCTGCGGCGGATGATCGTCCTGCCGATCGGCGAGCGCTGGGCGATGATCGCCGTCCTCACGGCGGCCACCACGCCCCGGATCACCTTCTACGCCCTGCTCATCGGCTGCGCCTTCGCGGCGACGTACACCACGGCCGGGCGGGTGCTGCGCTCGCTGACCCGGAAGGCCGAGCGAAGCGACCGTGCCGCGCGGGCGCTGGCCGACCTGGCCGACACCGGCCCCCTCGTTCAGGCGCTCGCCCCGCTCATGCGCGGCAAGGGCCCCCACATCGCACCGCTCAGCGCCGCGGCGGGCGCCGTCCTGGTCGTCCTCGCCGCCTGGGCCTGGGGCCCGAGCTGGTGGGTCGTCCTGGCGGCCGGCGCCTACGTGCTGCTCTCCGCCGAGGCCGTCGCCCGCCGCCCCCTCAAGGGCGCCCTCGACTGGCTCGTCCCGCCGCTGTTCCGGGCCGCCGAATACGGCACCGTCCTGATCCTCGCGGCGAAGGCGGACGTGAACGGCGCCCTTCCCGCGGCTTTCGGGCTGGTGGCGGCCGTCGCCTACCATCACTACGACACGGTGTACCGCATCCGCGGGGACGCCGGAGCGCCCCCGGCCTGGCTGGTGCGGGCCGTCGGGGGACAGGAAGGACGGATCCTGCTCGTCGCCGTCCTGGCCGCGCTGCTCACCGCTTCGCAGTTCACGGTCGCGCTCGCGGTCCTCGCCGTGGCCGTGGCCCTGGTGGTGCTCTTCGAGAGCATCCGCTTCTGGGTCGCCGCCCACAAACGCGGCGCATCCGCAGTACACGACGAAGGAGAAACCGCATGATCGGCCTCGTGCTGGCGGCCGGCGCCGGACGGCGTCTGCGCCCCTACACCGACAGCCTGCCCAAGGCGCTGGTTCCGGTGGGGCCCGCCGGCATAGAGGGCGAACCCACGGTCCTGGACCTGACCCTCGGCAACTTCGCCGAGGTCGGCCTGACCGAGGCCGCGGTCATCGTCGGCTACCGCAAGGAGGCCGTCTACGAGCGCAAGGCTGCGCTGGAGGCCAAGTACGGCCTGAAGCTCACCCTCATCGACAACGACAAGGCCGAGGAGTGGAACAACGCCTACTCCCTGTGGTGCGGCCGTGACGCGCTCAAGGACGGCGTGATCCTCGCCAACGGCGACACCGTCCACCCCGTCTCCGTCGAGCAGACGCTGCTCGCCGCCCGCGGCGACGGCAAGAAGATCATCCTCGCCCTCGACACCGTGAAGTCGCTCGCGGACGAGGAGATGAAGGTCGTCGTCGACCCCGCGAAGGGCATGACGAAGATCACCAAGCTGATGGACCCGGCCGAGGCCACCGGCGAGTACATCGGCGTCACCCTGATCGAGGGCGACGCCGCCCCCGAGCTGGCCGACGCCCTGAAGACCGTCTGGGAGACCGACCCGCAGCAGTTCTACGAGCACGGCTACCAGGAACTCGTGAACCGGGGCTTCCGGATCGACGTGGCGCCGATCGGCGACGTCCAGTGGGTCGAGATCGACAACCACGACGATCTCGCCCGCGGACGGGAGATCGCGTGCCAGTACTGACCCGGCTCATTCCCTCGCCGCTCGTCGTGGACATCCGCCCCGGAGCCCTCGACGACCTCGCCGGCGTCCTCGCCGACGAGCGCATCTCGCAGTCGGGCCGGCTCGCCATCGCCGTCAGCGGCGGTTCGGGCGCCCGCCTGCGCGAGCGGGTCGCTCCCTCGCTGCCCGGCGCGACCTGGTACGAGGTCGGCGGCGGCACCCTCGACGACGCGGTCCGGCTGGCCGGCGACATAAAGGCCGGCCACTACGACGCGGTCGTCGGACTCGGCGGCGGCAAGATCATCGACTGCGCCAAGTTCGCCGCGGCGCGGGTCGGCCTGCCGCTGGTCGCCGTACCCACCAACCTCGCCCACGACGGCCTGTGCTCGCCGGTCGCCACGCTCGACAACGACGCCGGCCGCGGCTCCTACGGCGTGCCGAACCCGATCGGCGTGCTCATCGACCTGGACGTGATCCGCGAGGCCCCGGCCCGCTTCGTCCGGGCCGGCATCGGGGATGCGATCAGCAACATCAACGCCATCGCGGACTGGGAGCTCGCGGCCCGGGTCAAGGGCGAGCGCATCGACGGCCTCGCCGCCGCCATGGCCCGTCAGGCCGGGGAGGCGGTGCTCCGGCACCCGGGCGGCATCGGGGACGGCGACTTCCTCCAGGTGCTGGCCGAGGCGCTGGTCCTCACCGGCGTCTCGATGTCCGTCTCCGGCGACTCCCGCCCCGCCTCGGGCTCCTGCCACGAGATCAACCACGCCTTCGACCTGCTGTTCCCCAGGCGTGCGGCCAGCCACGGCGAGCAGTGCGGCCTCGGCGCCGCCTTCGCGATGTATCTGCGCGGAGCCCACGAGGAAGCGGCCTACATGGCGGAGGTGCTGCGCCGGCACGGGCTGCCGGTGCTGCCGGAGGAGATCGGCTTCACGGTGGAGGAGTTCGTCCGCGCCGTGGAGTTCGCCCCCGAGACCCGGCCCGGCCGCTACACGATCCTCGAACACCTCGACCTGAAAACCGACCAGATCAAGGACACCTACGCCGACTATGTCAAGGCCATCGGTAGCTGAACTCAGACCGGTCGTCCACCCCGCGGGGGTGAAGGACCGGCGCAGCGGTGAGCACTGGATGGGGCGCCTCTACATGCGCGAGGTGTCCCTACGGGTCGACCGCTACCTGGTCAACACCAGGGTCACGCCCAACCAGCTCACGTATCTGATGACCGTCTGCGGCGTCCTCGCGGCCCCGGCCCTGCTGGTGCCGGGGATACCCGGCGCCGTGCTCGGCGTCGTCATGGTGCAGCTGTACCTGCTGCTCGACTGCGTGGACGGCGAGGTCGCCCGCTGGAAGCAGCAGTTCTCCCTCGGCGGCGTCTACCTGGACCGGGTCGGCGCCTACCTCACCGACGCCGCGGTGCTGGTCGGGTTCGGGCTGCGCGCCGCCGACCTGTGGGGCGGCGGCCGGATCGACTGGCTGTGGGCCTTCCTCGGCACCCTGGCGGCGCTCGGCGCGATCCTGATCAAGGCCGAGACCGACCTCGTCGGCGTCGCCCGCCACCAGGGCGGGCTGCCGCCGGTGAAGGAGGCCGCCGCCGAGATGCGCTCCTCCGGCATGGCCCTGGCCCGCAGGGCAGCCGCCGCGCTGAAGTTCCACCGGCTGATCCTCGGCATCGAGGCGTCCCTGCTGATCCTGGTCCTGGCGATAGCCGACCAGATGCGCGGCGACCTGTTCTGGTCCCGTCTCGGCGTCGCCGTGCTGGCCGGCATCGCGCTGCTGCAGACCCTGCTGCACCTGGTGTCCATCCTCGCCTCCAGCAGGCTCAGGTGAGCGGCATGAAGGTGGGCGCGGTCATCATCACCATGGGCAACCGCCCCGAGGAGCTGCGCGCCCTGCTCGACTCGATCGCCAAGCAGGAGGGCGACCCCGTCGAGGTCGTCGTGGTCGGCAACGGCTCGCCCGTGCCCGAGGTCCCCGAGGGCGTCCGCACCGTCGAGCTGCCCGAGAACCTCGGCATCCCCGGCGGCCGCAACGTCGGCATCGAGGCCTTCGGGCCCGGCGGCCGCGACGTCGACATCCTGCTCTTCCTCGACGACGACGGCCTGCTCGCCCACCACGACACGGCCGAGCTGTGCCGCCGGGCCTTCGCCGCCGACCCGAAGCTCGGCATCGTCAGCTTCCGCATCGCCGACCCCGACACCGGCGTCACCCAGCGCCGGCACGTCCCGCGGCTGCGCGCCTCCGACCCGATGCGCTCCTCCCGGGTCACCACCTTCCTCGGCGGCGCCAACGCCGTCCGCACGAAGGTCTTCGCCGACGTCGGCGGCCTGCCGGACGAATTCTTCTACGCCCACGAGGAAACCGATCTGGCATGGCGGGCCCTCGACGCGGGCTGGATGATCGACTACCGGTCCGACATGGTGCTGTACCACCCGACGACCGCGCCCTCGCGGCACGCCGTCTACCACCGCATGGTCGCCCGCAACCGCGTGTGGCTGGCCCGCCGCAATCTGCCCGCGCTCCTCGTCCCCGTCTACCTCGGGGTGTGGCTGCTGCTCACCCTCCTGCGCCGTCCCTCGCGGCCCGCGCTGAAGGCGTGGTTCGGCGGTTTCCGGGAGGGCTGGACCACCCCGTGCGGTCCCCGTCGGCCCATGAGGTGGCGTACGGTGTGGCGGCTGACCCGACTGGGCCGGCCTCCCGTGATCTGACAAGCTCGTTCCCGCGAGCGGCCGGGCCCCGACCGGGTCCCCGGCTCGACCCCCTGCCCGCACAGGCTGCGCAATCCCGGAGACGAAAGTTATTCACCAGTGAGTGAGACAACACACGACGCCCTGGTCGCGGTGAGCGCGCCCCCGTCGCCCGACGCGGGCCTCACGGCGGCACAGCTCGCCGCCAAGTACGGGCTCACCGTGAGCGGCGCCCGGCCCTCCCTGGTCGAGTACGTCCGCCGGCTGTGGGACCGGCGCCACTTCATCCTCGCCTTCTCGCGGGCGAAGCTGACCGCCCAGTACAGCCAGGCGAAGCTCGGCCAGCTGTGGCAGGTGGCGACCCCGCTGCTGAACGCGGCCGTGTACTTCTTCATCTTCGGCATGATCCTCAAGGCCAACCGGGGCCTGCCGCGCGAGGTGTACATCCCCTTCCTGGTCACCGGCGTGTTCGTGTTCACCTTCACGCAGAGCTCCGTGATGGCGGGCGTGCGGGCGATCTCCGGCAACCTCGGGCTGGTCCGCGCGCTGCACTTCCCGCGCGCCTCCCTGCCGATCTCCTTCGCGCTGCAGCAGCTCCAGCAGCTGCTGTTCTCGATGATCGTGCTGTTCGCCGTCGCCGCCGCCTTCGGCAGCTACCCGGACCTGTCCTGGCTGCTGATCGTCCCGGCGCTCACCCTGCAGTTCCTGTTCAACACCGGCCTCGCGCTGATCTTCGCCCGGGCCGGCGCCAAGACCCCCGACCTGGCGCAGCTCATGCCGTTCGTGATGCGCACCTGGATGTACGCGTCCGGCGTCATGTTCTCCATCCCGATCATGCTGGCCGACAAGCCGCAGTGGGTGGCGAACGTCCTGCAGTGGAACCCGGCCGCGATCTACATGGACCTGATGCGCTTCGCCCTCATCGAGGGCTACGGCGCCGAGAACCTCCCCGACCACGTGTGGGCGGTCGCCGGCGGATGGGCCGCGCTGATCGCCGTCGGCGGTTTCGTGTACTTCTGGAAGGCGGAGGAGAGGTACGGCCGTGGCTGAGCCGAGGACCGAGACGGAGCCGGAGCAGTCCGACCGGGGCGAGCGGATCCCCACCGTCATCGCCGACGAGCTGCACATCGTCTACCGCGTCAACGGCGCCAAGTCCGGCAAGGGCAGCGCCACCGCCGCCCTCAGCCGGATCCTCAGGCGGGGCTCCGACGACGCGGCGCGCGGCGTGCGCAAGGTGCACGCGGTCAAGGGCGTCTCGTTCGTCGCCTACAAGGGTGAGGCGATCGGCCTGATCGGCTCCAACGGCTCCGGCAAGTCGACCCTGCTGCGCGCCATCGCCGGCCTGCTCCCGGCGGAGAAGGGCCGCGTCTACACCAACGGCCAGCCCTCCCTGCTCGGCGTCAACGCGGCGCTGATGAACGACCTGACCGGCGAGCGCAACGTCATCCTGGGCGGTCTCGCGATGGGCATGTCCCGCGAGGAGATCAAGGAGCGCTACCAGCAGATCGTCGACTTCTCCGGCATCAACGAGAAGGGCGACTTCATCACCCTGCCGATGCGCACCTACTCCTCCGGCATGGCGGCCCGGCTGCGCTTCTCCATCGCCGCCGCCAAGGACCACGACGTCCTGATGATCGACGAGGCCCTGGCCACCGGCGACCGCAAGTTCCAGAAGCGGTCCGAGCAGCGCATCCGCGAGCTGCGCAAGGAAGCCGGCACGGTGTTTCTGGTCAGTCACAACAACAAGTCGATCCGCGACACCTGCAACCGCGTCCTGTGGCTGGAACGGGGCGAGCTGCGCATGGACGGACCCACGGACGAGGTCCTCAAGGAGTACGAGAAGTTCACCGGCAAATAGGGCATCCGGGCCTCGCCCTGATGGCCCGGAACGCTTTCCCGGGCCCCGTCGCAACCTTGGCGGCGGGGCCCCGCGTCTGCAAAGGAAACGTCAACTCGGGCCAGTTGTAGGAATCTTGACGTCAATCGGTGTGTTGTTGTGATGTGCAGGACACCCCAGGGATCACCGCTGCGCTGTACAACGTAAGCTGTAACGGTCTCGAAAGGCGGCAAGTAGGGCGATAACGCGCCATACCCTCCACCGGGACGGCCGTACGGAGGGCCGGGCGGCGTGTCCGAAATAGTGCGTATCGGGTCGGCAGTGTAGAACGGGAGATGTGACGGCAATGGCTACGGAGACTCCCCGGCTGAACGCAGCGTGTGCCGTCCCGGGCAGCCGGCGGTGACGGGAACCGACACGTCGCACACCGGTGATCCGGAGCGCGGCACGCTCGACAAGGCCGCGGCCGAGAACTTCCCCGTGGCGCCGTTCTTCCTGCCCAGGGCCTGGCGCACCGACCTCATGGCCGTGTACGGTTTCGCCCGCCTCGTCGACGACATCGGCGACGGCGACCTCGCCCCCGGCGGCGCCGACGCCCGGCTGCTCGGCGTGCAGCCCGCGGAGGCCGAGGACCGGCTGCTGCTCCTGGACGCCTTCGAGGCCGACCTGCGCCGCGTCTTCGACGGCACGCCCCGCCACCCCCTGCTGCGCCGCCTGCAACCCACGGTGCGCCGCCACGCGCTGACCCCCGAGCCCTTCCTCGGCCTGATCGCCGCCAACCGCCAGGACCAGCTCGTCACCCGCTACGAGACCTACGACGACCTCCTCGCCTACTGCGAGCTGTCGGCCAACCCGGTCGGCCGCCTGGTCCTGTCCGTCACCGGCACCTCGACGCCCGAGCGCATCCGTCTGTCGGACGCGATCTGCACCGCACTGCAGATCGTCGAACACCTGCAGGACGTCGCCGAGGACCTCGGACGGGACCGCGTCTACCTGCCCGCCGAGGACATGAAACGTTTCCACGTCCAGGAGGCGGACCTCGCCACCCCCGTCGCGAGCGCATCGGTGCGCGCGCTGGTCGCATACGAAGCGGAACGCGCCCTCTTTCTCCTGAATGAAGGCGCCCCTCTGGTGGGTAGCGTCCACGGCAGGTTGAAGTTGCTGCTCGCAGGGTTCGTGGCGGGAGGAAGGGCGGCGGTCCACGCGATCGCCGCCGCCGGATATGACGTACTTCCCGGCCCGCCCAAGCCCGGCAAGATCCGGTTGCTGCGTGAGGTGGGCGTGACTCTGCGAGGAGAGGGGTGATCCGGACCGTGGAGTTCGAACCACACGTGTCCGCACCGGTACTCGCCGCCTACCGCTACTGCGAGGCCGTCACCGGACAGCAGGCCCGCAACTTCGCCTACGGCATCAGACTGCTGCCGGCGCCCAAGCGCCGTGCCATGTCCGCGCTGTACGCGTTCTCGCGGCGCGTCGACGACATCGGCGACGGCGAACTGGCGGACGAGGTCAAGGTGGCGCGGCTGGAGGACACCCGGGCCACGCTGGCCCGGGTGCGCGAGGGCGGTATCGCCGAGGACGACACCGACCCGGTCGCGGTCGCCCTCGCCCATGCCGCCGGCGCCTTCCCGATCCCGCTCGGCGGCCTGGACGAGCTGATCGACGGCGTCCTGATGGACGTACGCGGCGAGACCTACGAGACCTGGGACGACCTGAAGGTGTACTGCCGCTGCGTCGCGGGCGCCATTGGGCGCCTCTCGCTCGGCGTGTTCGGCACGGAACCGGGGGCGCGCGGCGCCGAACGCGCGCCCGAGTACGCCGACACGCTCGGCCTCGCGCTCCAGCTCACCAACATCCTCCGGGACGTACGCGAGGACGCCGAGGGCGGACGGACCTATCTGCCCGCCGACGACCTCGCGAAATTCGGGTGCGCGGCCGGCTTCGGCGGGCCGAAACCACCGGACGGCTCCGACTTCGCGGGCCTCGTGCACTTCGAAGTGCGACGGGCCCGCACGCTTTTCGCCGAGGGCTACCGTCTGCTGCCCATGCTCGACCGGCGCAGCGGCGCCTGTGTCGCCGCCATGGCCGGCATCTACCGCCGCCTGCTCGACCGGATCGAGCGCGAGCCCGAGGCCGTGCTGCGCGGCCGGGTCTCGCTGCCGGGGCGGGAGAAGGCGTACGTGGCCGTCCGGGGTCTGTCCGGCCTGGACACCCGGCAGGTGAGCCGGAGGACCGTCAGGAGGCGCGCCTGATGCACAGGCCGGTGCACGGTGATTCCGCCGGTGAGAACGGTGGAAACGATGAAAGACGGCACGCAACCCTCCGGGAGGCGACCGCGTCCCTGACGGTGCCGGTGTGCCGTGACCCGTTCCACCACCGCGGCGGCCGCGCAGGGGAGGACGCACGATGACCCACGGCACGCGGTCCGACGAGCCGCTCGCGAACCCCGCCCGGCGCACCGGCGGGGACGCCGTCGTGGTCGGCGGCGGACTCGCCGGCATCACCGCCGCCCTCGCGCTCGCCGACGCCGGAGTGCGCGTCACCCTGCTGGAGGGCCGGCCCCGGCTGGGCGGGCTCGCCTTCTCCTTCCAGCGCGGCGACCTCACCGTCGACAACGGACAGCACGTGTACCTGCGCTGCTGCACCGCCTACCGGTGGTTCCTCGACCGCATCGAGGCCACCGCGCTGGCGCCGCTGCAGAACCGCCTCGACGTGCCGGTGGTCGACGTGGGCCGGCCCGAGGGGCGGCGGCTGGGCAGGCTGCGGCGCGACCCGCTGCCGGTTCCGCTGCACCTGGGGCGCAGCCTGGCGACGTACCCGCACCTCTCGCTCGCCGAGCGGGCCAGGGTGGGCCGCGCCGCGCTCGCGCTCAAGCGGCTCGACCTCGCCGATCCGGCGCTGGACGACCAGGACTTCGGCAGCTGGCTGGCCGCGCACGGCCAGTCCGCGCGCGCCGTCGAGGCGCTGTGGGACCTGGTCGGGGTCGCCACCCTCAACGCGGTCGCGGGCGACGCCTCGCTGGGGCTCGCCGCGATGGTCTTCAAGACCGGTCTGCTGTCCGACCCGGGCGCGGCCGACATCGGCTGGGCGCGCGTCCCGCTGGGCGAACTGCACGACCGGCTGGCCCGCAAGGCGCTCGAGTCCGCGGGCGTGCGTACCGAGGTCCGTACCCGCGTCACCTCCGTCTCCCGCGACGACACCGGGCGCTGGAGCGTCGAGGTGCCGGGCGAGACGCTCACGGCCGACGCCGTCGTGCTCGCCGTGGCCCAGCGCGAGGCCCACGACCTGCTGCCCGCCGGCGCCCTCGACGCCCCGGAGCGGCTGCTGCGGATCGGCACGGCGCCCATCCTCAACGTCCACGTCGTCTACGACCGCAAGGTGCTCGCCCGGCCCTTCTTCGCGGCCCTCGGCACCCCGGTGCAGTGGGTCTTCGACCGCACCGACGCCGGCGGGCTGCGCTCGGGGCAGTACCTCGCGCTGTCCCAGTCGGCCGCGCACGACGACATCGACGCGCCCGTCGCCGCGCTGCGCGAGCGCTACCTCCCCGAGCTGGAACGGCTGCTGCCCGGCGCGCGCGGCGCCGAGGTGAGGGACTTCTTCGTGACCAGGGAGCGCACGGCGACGTTCGCCCCGACCCCCGGCGTCGGACGGCTCAGGCCCGGCGCCCGTACCAAGGCCCCCGGCCTCTACCTGGCCGGAGCGTGGACCGCCACAGGGTGGCCCGCGACCATGGAGAGTGCGGTCCGCAGCGGCGTGAACGCGGCGGACGCCGCGCTGAGCGCCCTGGGCCGGCCCCGCCCCCGTCACCTCTTCGACGTCGAGGAGGCGGCGTGACGCTCGATCAGCAGGCGGCAGGCCCCCGCACTCCCGGCACCGCAACAAGAGGAGAGACTGTGCCCACTGTGCCCCCGGCCTCGACGGCCGCTCGAGAGACCGCGGTGGACGTGACCGCGCTCCTGGAGCGCGGCCGGACCCTGGCCACACCGGTACTGCGGGCGGCCGTCAACCGCCTGGCCCCTCCCATGGACACCGTTTCCGCCTACCACTTCGGCTGGATCGACGCCGAGGGCAATCCCGCGGACGGCGACGGCGGCAAGGCCGTCCGCCCCGCCCTCGCGGTGCTCTCGGCCGAGGTCACCGGGGCCGCCCCCGAGACCGGCGTCCCCGGCGCGGTCGCGGTCGAACTGGTCCACAACTTCTCGCTGCTGCACGACGACCTGATGGACGGCGACGAACAGCGCCGCCACCGCGACACCGTCTGGAAGGTGCACGGCCCCGCCCAGGCGATCCTCGTCGGCGACGCCCTGTTCGCCCTGGCCAACGAGATACTGCTGGAACTCGGCACGGTCGAGGCCGGCCGCGCCACCCGCCGTCTGACCAGCGCGACCCGCGCCCTGATCGACGGTCAGGCGCAGGACATCTCCTACGAGCACCGCGACCGCGTCAGCGTCGAGGAGTGCCTGGAGATGGAGGGCAACAAGACCGGCGCCCTGCTCGCCTGCGCCTCCTCGATCGGCGCCGTCCTCGGCGGCGCGGACGACCGCACCGCCGACACCCTGGAGAAGTACGGCTACCACCTGGGCCTGGCCTTCCAGGCCGTCGACGACCTCCTCGGCATCTGGGGCGACCCGGTCTCCACCGGCAAGCAGACCTGGAGCGACCTGCGCCAGCGCAAGAAGTCCCTGCCGGTCGTGGCCGCCCTCGCGGCCGGCGGTCCCGCCTCCGAGCGGCTCGGCGAGATCCTCGCCGCGGACGCCAAGAGCAGCGACTTCGCGAACTTCTCGGAGGAGGAGTTCGCGGCCCGCGCCGCTCTCATCGAGGAGGCCGGCGGCCGTGAGTGGACCGCCGAGGAGGCGCGCCGGCAGCACACCGTGGCGGTCGAGGCCCTCGACGCCATCGACATGCCCGACCGGGTACGGGCCGCCTTCACGGCGCTCGCCGACTTCGTCGTCGTACGGAAGAGATGATCATTATCGGTCGAATAACCCTCGCGTAGTCGCCGGCCGGTGCCGAGCTCGAGGCACCGTCCGACGGCGGACCCACAGCAGCACGACTCGCACGACTGCACGAAGGGGAAGCCATGACAGCGACGACCGACGGAAGCACCGGGGCGCTGCCGCCCCGCGCTGCCGCGGCCAGCGAAACCGACAGTACCGACCCCGTGGCGGCGGGGGTCCGAGACGCCGCCGTGCGCGCCGTGGGGCGCGCCACCGGATTCCTGCTGTCGCGGCAGGACGCCCAGGGCTGGTGGAAGGGCGACCTCGAGACGAACGTCACGATGGACGCCGAGGACCTGCTCCTGCGCCAGTTCCTGGGCATCCGCGACGAGGCCACGACCCACGCCGCCGCGCTGTTCATCCGCGGCGAGCAGCGCGCGGACGGCACCTGGGCCACCTTCTACGGCGGACCCGGCGAACTCTCCGCCACCATCGAGGCGTACGTCGCCCTGCGACTGGCCGGCGACGCGCCCGACGCGCCGCACATGGCGAGGGCCTCGGCGTGGATCCGCGAACAGGGCGGGATCGCCGCCGCGCGGGTCTTCACCCGGATCTGGCTCGCGCTGTTCGGCTGGTGGAAGTGGGAGGACCTGCCCGAACTCCCGCCCGAACTGCTCTACTTCCCGAAGTGGTTCCCGCTCAACATCTACAACTTCGGTTGCTGGGCGCGGCAGACCATCGTGCCGCTCACCGTCGTCTCCGCGAAGCGCCCGGTGCGTCCGGCGCCGTTCCCGCTGGACGAACTGCACACCGACCCCGACCACCCCAACCCCGTCAAGCCCCTTGCCCCCGTGACGAGTTGGGACGGCCTGTTCCAGCGGCTCGACAAGGTGGTGCGCGGCTACCGGCCGGTCGCGGTGCGCCGGCTGCGCCGGGCCGCCATGAACAGCGCCGCCCGCTGGATCATCGAACGCCAGGAGAACGACGGCTGCTGGGGCGGCATCCAGCCGCCCGCCGTGTACTCGGTCATCGCCCTGTACCTGCTCGGCTACGACCTCGAGCACCCGGTGATGCGGGCCGGCCTGGAGTCCCTCGACCGGTACGCCGTCTGGCGTGAGGACGGCGCCCGGATGATCGAGGCCTGCCAGTCGCCGGTGTGGGACACCTGCCTGGCCACCATCGCGCTCGCCGACGCCGGAGTGCCCGCCGACCACCCGCAACTGGTCAAGGCCGCCGACTGGATGCTGGGCGAGCAGATCGTGCGGCCCGGCGACTGGTCCGTACGCAGGCCCCAACTGCCGCCCGGCGGATGGGCGTTCGAGTTCCACAACGACAACTACCCGGACATCGACGACACCGCCGAGGTGGTCCTCGCGCTGCGCCGGGTCCGGCACCACGACCCGGAGCGGGTCGAGAAGGCGATCGGGCGCGGGGTGCGCTGGAACCTCGGCATGCAGTCGAGGAACGGGGCGTGGGGCGCCTTCGACGTCGACAACACCAGCCGGTTCCCCAACCGGCTGCCGTTCTGCGACTTCGGCGAGGTCATCGACCCGCCGTCCGCCGACGTCACCGCGCACGTCGTCGAGATGCTCGCGGCCGAGGGCCTGGCCCACGACCCGCGCACCCGGCGCGGCATCGAGTGGCTGCTGGCCGAACAGGAGCCGGACGGCTCGTGGTTCGGGCGTTGGGGCGTCAACTACCTCTACGGGACCGGGTCCGTGGTCCCCGCGCTCACGGCCGCCGGCCTGCCCGGCTCGCACCCGGCGATCCGGCGGGCGGTGGCCTGGCTGGAGTCGGTGCAGAACGACGACGGAGGCTGGGGCGAGGACCTGCGCTCCTACCGGGACGCCGGGGAGTGGAGCGGCCGCGGGGCCTCCACCGCGTCGCAGACGGCGTGGGCGCTGATGGCCCTGCTGGCGGCGGGGGAGCGGGACTCCCAGGCCGTCGAGCGCGGCGTGCGGTGGCTCGCGGCCACGCAGCGCGAGGACGGTTCGTGGGACGAGCCGTACTTCACCGGCACCGGCTTCCCGTGGGACTTCTCCATCAACTACCACCTCTACCGGCAGGTCTTCCCGCTGACCGCGCTCGGCCGGTACGTCCACGGAGAGCCGTTCGCCGAGAAGGCCCTGACCGGGCAGTCACTGGCCGCGCAGCCCTTGGCCGAGCGGCCCCTGGTCGAGAAGCTGCTCGCCGAGAAACCCCTCGCCGAGGCCGAGGGGGGCTGATGAGCGCCCGTCCCGCCCCGGCACCGCTGCTGATCGCGTGCGCGCTCGGCATCGAGCACCTCGCCCTGCGCACCGGCGACCGCGGAGCACGGCGGGAGGGCCCGAGGCGTCCCGGAACCGAACCGGACGGGTACGGCGGCGCCGGCGGGCCGGTCACCGTGCTGCGTACCGGCATGGGTCCCAAGGCGGCCGAACGGTCGGTCGTCCGGGTGCTCGCCGACCCGGTGCTCGCCGACGCCGCCGTCCTGGCCACCGGCTTCTGCGCGGGCCTCGCCCCCGGCATGCACCCCGGCGACCTGGTCGTCGCCGAGGAGACCAGGGACCCGCGCGGCAACGTGCCGTGCGTCGGCACCGAGCTGCTGGTGAAGGAGCTGGTGCGGGCCGTGCCCGGCCGTACCGTCCACACCGGACCGCTCACCGGCTCCGACCACGTGGTCCGCGGCCCGGAGCGGTCGCAGCTGCTGGCGACCGGCGCGATCGCGGTCGACATGGAGTCGGCGGCCACACTGCTGAGCGCGGTGCGCGTGGGCGAGCGCCCGGTTGCGGCCGTGCGGGTGGTGGTGGACGCTCCAGAACATGAACTCGTCCGGATCGGCACACTGCGCGGTGGAATATCGGCTTTCCGCGTGCTCCGTTCCGTTCTTCCGGCTTTCTTCGAATGGCACCGTTCCTTGCTGCTCCCCAGGAGGTGAGCCAGATGGCCATGCCACTGCGTCAGTCCATCAAGGTCGCTACTTACTTGGCAGAACAGAAGCTCCGCAAGCGCGACAAGTTCCCGCTGATCGTGGAGCTGGAGCCGCTCTTCGCGTGCAACCTGAAATGCGAGGGATGCGGCAAGATCCAGCATCCGGCCGGGGTGCTCAAGCAGCGCATGCCGGTCGCGCAGGCCGTGGGAGCGGTGCTGGAGTCCGGGGCGCCGATGGTGTCCATCGCGGGCGGCGAGCCCCTGATGCACCCTCACATCGACGAGATCGTAAGGCAGTTGGTGGCCAAGCGGAAGTACGTCTTCCTGTGCACCAACGCGATGCTGCTGCGCAAGAAGATGGACAAGTTCAAGCCCTCGCCCTACTTCGCGTTCGCCGTGCACATCGACGGGCTGCGCGAGCGCCACGACGAGTCCGTCGCCAAGGAGGGCGTGTTCGACGAGGCGGTGGAGGCCATCAAGGAGGCCAAACGGCGCGGCTTCCGGGTGACCACCAACTCGACCTTCTTCAACACCGACACCCCGCAGACCATCATCGAGGTGCTCAACTTCCTCAACGACGACCTGAAGGTCGACGAGATGATGATCTCGCCCGCCTACGCCTACGAGAAGGCCCCCGACCAGGAGCACTTCCTGGGTGTGGAGCAGACCCGCGAGCTGTTCAGGAAGGCCTTCGCGGGCGGCAACCGGCTGCGCTGGCGGCTCAACCACTCGCCGCTGTTCCTGGACTTCCTCGAGGGCAAGGTCGACTTCCCCTGCACGGCCTGGGCGATCCCGAACTACTCGCTGTTCGGCTGGCAGCGCCCCTGCTATCTGATGAGCGACGGGTACGTGCCGACGTACCGCGAGCTCATCGAGGACACCGACTGGGACAAGTACGGCCGCGGCAAGGACCCGCGCTGCGCCAACTGCATGGCGCACTGCGGCTACGAGCCCACCGCCGTCCTCGCCACCATGGGGTCCCTGAAGGAGTCCTTGCGCGCGATGCGCGAGACCGTCTCCGGAAACCGGGAGTGACCCGATGACCGCCGTCTCCCTGGGCGTGCCCGAGGTGCCGGCCCGGCCGGTCGCCGAGCGGCGCGCGTCGCGGCGGATCCAGGTGGGGCCGGTGGCGGTCGGGGGCGGGGCCCCGGTGTCGGTGCAGTCGATGACGACGACGCGTACCTCCGACATCGGTGCCACGCTCCAGCAGATCGC
Source organism: Streptomyces sp. NPDC020996 (assembly GCF_040641355.1). Classification (NCBI taxonomy): domain Bacteria; kingdom Bacillati; phylum Actinomycetota; class Actinomycetes; order Kitasatosporales; family Streptomycetaceae; genus Streptomyces; species Streptomyces sp. NPDC020996. The sequence goes on along the minus strand of NZ_JBFADM010000078.1, from coordinate 153 downwards.
GGAGCTGACGGCGTCGGGGTGCCAGATCGTGCGGGTGGCGTGTCCGACGCAGGACGACGCGGACGCGCTGGCGACGATCGCGCGGAAGTCGCAGATCCCGGTGATCGCGGACATCCACTTCCAGCCGAAGTACGTGTTCGCGGCGATCGAGGC
>NZ_JBFADM010000077.1:0-34435 GCF_040641355.1 Streptomyces sp. NPDC020996 | reverse complement strand
CCCGCGGAGCGGGTAAGAACCTGCTTCGCAGGTTCCCAGGGAACCTCCGTGCTACGCACGGAGGTTGGAGCGAAGCCCCGCGCTGCGCGCGGGTGACGGAGTGAAACTCCTCGCGTTGCGAGGAGTTGGCTCTGCGCTTCGCTCCGAGCCTGTGTTTCCTTCCGTCAGAAGTTTTGCTGTATCCGGAGGTTGGGTGGATGCCCTTCCGGCTCTCCGCTTGCGCTTCGAGCCGGCGGCTCCTTCGTTGCTTCGCTCCTGGAAGGGGCCTTGGGGGTCCGTTCGCTGCGCTCCCGGACCCGGCCCGCGTTCGCGGGCGGCTGGCTACAGGGGCCGGGTGGGTGAGGTGGGATCGGCTGTTTCCCTCGGGTGAAAAATTTCGGTGAATCCGGATTGGGGGTTGGTGCCTCCCGGCTTGGAGATCACGGTCGTTGCGCTGTGGGTGCGCGGGCAGGTGTGGTGATGTCAGTTCCGCTTCGCTGCACAGACATCCAGGTTTGTTACTGCCGCTCGTGTCGTCAGCTTCGGGGTGTGTACCAGGGTACGAGGCGCAGCAGGAGGTCGAGGGTGTGTCGGGCGGCTGTGCGGGTGGCGGTGGTGGGGGCGAAGGCTGCGGCGAGGGCGAGGGTGGCGGTAGTCGCGCCGAGTGCGGCCGTGAGGATGAGCAGGATGTTCGTCAGGTGGCCGGGGTGGTGGAGGGCGCTGGCGATGAGGAGGGCGAGGAGCGCGGTGGTCAGGCCGGCGGCGGCCTTGGTTCGGATGCGGTTTCGGTGTTCTGGGGTCATGGGCCTTCTGTCCTCTTGGAGTTGGCGGGTGTCTGGGTGGTGCGGAGTCCAGTGAGCCAGAGCCGTGGGTTCGCAGAAAATTGCACCTCTCGGGGTTGTAATGGTGGGCATGGCACGAGGGGCGCCGAGTCCGGCTGATCTACAGGTGATGCGTGAACTGGTTTCGCGTGGGCTGGTGGTGACGACCAGCCAGTTGGAGAGCTGGCGGCGGGCGGGGCTGTTGCCGCGGCATCGGCGACGGGGGCTGGGGCGGGGCCGGGGGTCGGTGGTGGACGTGGTTGATCCGGTGGTGGTGGAGAGCGCGGCGGTGCTGGCGCGGCATCTTCGCCAGGGGCGGGATCGGCGGTTGGCAGTGCTGGAGTGGTTCGCCGAGGCGGGCGGGGCTGCGCAGCCGGGATCGGTGCGGGTGCCGGAGCCGCCGCTGGCGGCGGTGCGGGAGGCTGTGGTCTGGGTGCTGCGGGGCACGGTGTCTCATCGGATGCTGGAGCTCGCACGTGGTGCGGCGGGGGCGGGTGAAGAGGCCGCTGATGCGCTGTATGAGGTCGCCGGCCGGCTGATTGCGGCACGGCCGTACCGCGGGTCTGCGGATCCCGCCCTGGTGCGCGCGGTGCTTGAGGCCGATGAGGACGTGGACGTGCCGGACGGGCCGGACTTCAAGGAGGTGGTGCACCTGGTCGCGGCGATCGGTCTGGGAGCGCAGGAGGTGGGCGGGGATGCGCTCGCCGAGGCGTTCGGCGCCTTCGCCTTGTTCGGGCTGACGGCCGAGGACTGGGCGCAGATGCTGGGCGCGGCGGAGCGCGGGGAGAGTCCGCCGGTGGACTGGGGGCTGCTCCAGCAGCGCGCGGACGTGCTGGAGCCGGTTCAGCGCGCCAGCGATGAGCAATTGCTGCGGGCCCGGACGGTGCTCCTCGGGCTGCGGATGTTCTACGGGCTGTACGCGATGCACGCCCTGTTCATGCCGGACACTCCGGCACTGGCCGCGCTACGGGCGAAGATCGACGAGTGGGGCATGTTCCCCATCCTGGACCACGTCATCGCCCTGAGCGCCTCCCCCCGGCACTTCGCCCAGGGCCTGGCCATAGGCCTCGAGCCGATCTTCGACGCGCTGTACGAGACGCTCATGGAACAGCTCACGGCCGACCCGGCCCTCTTCCAGATCCCCGGCGACGAGACCGGCGCAGCCGGCTTCATGGAAACGTGGACCCGCACTCTGCGCGAGCGGACGGCAAGGGCCCGGAAGCGTGCGGATGCGAGCTGTGAGGAGCCCTTGTAGGGCTGGCCGGGGTGGTGTCCAGTCCGGCCCGGCATCGCGTGCGGGTCTACGTCGTTGACGCGGTCTGGCGGCGCTTGGCCCGTTCGACCTGGCGCAGCAGCAGGTCGGCGAACTGGATGATCTCTGCTGCCTCGATCGGATCGTCGAAGTCGACGGTGCGGTGGCTGGCAGGATTCTTGTAGGCGCCCATGGCACCAGCGAACAGGTTGGCGGTGGCCGCCTGTTCGCCGCCCTCAGCTTCCGCATCGGCGAGCGCGCCGCCGGTCTTGCCGTTCTCGTGCGGCCGGAACGCTTCCCGCATCAGCTTCACTCCGACCAAGGAGTTGTCGAGCCCGGAGGCGTCGCGGACGGCGACCTCGACCGCCTTCATCGCGGCGAAGCACGCCGTCTCGTAATCACCCAGGTCGAAGTTGGTGCGCACCGTGCCCTCCAGATCCGGGTGGAGCGGGCCGGACAGTCGTTCGCGAGCCTCGAACCGCGTGATGCCCTGCGGGTCCTTCGCCAGGTCCCTGCCGTCGCGGGAGATCCGGCGGAAGGCCTCGGACTGGCTGGGCTCCCGGGACAGCAACGCCTGAGCCTCCAGCCAGCACCAGGCATCGGACAGCCGGTCCACGAGGGCGGCCGCATCCGGCTCTTCCTGAAATGCCTGCCGAGCCGAGTTCATGGTGCTCACGTACTGCAGATATCCGGTGCCGCTGGCGAGGTGCTGCAGGAGAAGGAGTGCGACATCTCGCGTCGGCAGCTGCCGGATCTGTTCTGCCGGAACCGGCGGTATGTACTGGAAGTTCATGGGCCATAACGCTACGGCGCAGCACTGACACTCTGCGGCCTTGCAGGCAAAGGCGGGGCGGGCCGTACGAAGTCGGCAGGAGGCCGCGCGCAGGTTCGTCGCACGTGCCGGGTCGGGAAGCGGCCCAGTCCGGGTACTCACGTGGAAGTCGGCACCGGTGACGGTGCCGACTTCCATGTCGGCGGGCGCGGGCCAACGTGCCTGCCTGGGATCCTGAAGCGGTTTTGGGCTTGCGACCAGGAGCTGTCAGGAGGCCACCAACCAGAAAGCCGTCGGAGGCGTATGGGGAGCACTGTCTTGGTGAAGGGGTCTAGGCCGCAAGTCCGCTGGAACAAACGGTGAGCTGCCGCAGGCATGGCATCCGTTCACTTCGTCGCCTGCAGGCCCGGTTGCGCAGAGCAGGCGCTTTGCAGATTGTGTCGCTGGTGCGGAACAGCAGTGAGGCCACGATTTCCCATATCGGGCAAAGCGCCCACAGGGGCGAGGCACGCTGAGTTCGGGCGTGGAAGGCTGTGAGCCTGCGCAGCCCGCACCACGGGGCAGGGCCAACTGCCCCTGGGCTGCGTCACCTTGCGACCAGAATTCGGCCCCGGCGCGTCCGCCGGCAGGCCCCGTCAGGACGGATACCCCTGCACCATGAACGATGTCCCTGTTCCCCGCCCCGCCGCAGCGGCCCCGGCCTGTGGCTGTGGCGCGGCCGGACGCTTCGGCCCTACGCACGCGTTGATCCTGCTGGTCGCCGTCCTGGGGCTGGGCAGCGGCCTCTTCCTCGCCGGCACCCAGCTCAGCATCGTCTTCACACTGCTGGGTGGCCTGGGGGCGATCGGCGCGGCCACCCTGACCGCGGCCGGCGGCGGCCGTCGCCTGGTGACGGTCCTCATCGAGGCCGCAGTGCGGTCCTCCGCGGGTAGGTAGTGAAGGCCGTGACCCGTTCCCCCTTCGCCAGCTCCCCCGACGGCCCCTTCACGGCCCTCGCCGAGCACCTCGTAGGCCTGCGCCGGGCCGCTGGGCTGACCCAGCGCGCCCTGGCCCAGGCCGCCAGCATCTCCCGAGGCACCGTCCAGCGCGCCGAGTCCGGCGCTGCGGCGCCCTCTCCCGCCGTCCTTGACGCCTATCTACGGGCGTGCCGGGCCAGTGCTCCCGACCAGACCAGGGCCCGGCTGCTGCGCAACCGCGGCCGCACCGAGCGGCGCGGCCGGCTCCGCTCTCTCAATGCGCCGAAGCCGGCGCTCATCCACAGCGAGGACGACCTCGGCTCCGCGCTGGCCGCGGAGTACGAGCGGGCCGGCGCACCCTCCCTGCGCGAGCTCAGCCGCAGGGTTCCCCACCGGCCGCCGCTGCCGCCCACGACCGCCTGGCGGATCGTGCACCGCAAGGGCCTGCCCGCCAGCCTCGAGCAGCTCGTCACGTACCTGACCGCCTGCGGCGTCAGCCCGGCCCAACAGCGCCTGTACGCCGAGGCCTACGACCGCTTCACCGCCGTCCGGGGGGTACGCGTGACCCCTGCGCCCCCACCGCGGATGGCCCACTACACCGACAAGATCAGCCCCCGGTTCAGGAACCTGCTCGACTCCATGTCCGCCGGCGACGTCGAGACCGCCCTCACCATCGGCGTCACCCAGGTCGTAGCTAAACACGTCCGGCGCAACGGCGCCGCCCTGCCCGCGGGCGTCGATCCCGTCTCCTTCTCCTACGACCTGCTCTTCGCCGAAGACGACGAGTTCCTCACCCGCTACCCCTCCGGCGACGCGGGGCTCTTCCAGCGTCGATACCCGCCTGAGGCTGCCCTGCGCCCCCGCCTCCCCGACAACGGTATGAAGCTCTTCCTGCGTCGGCTCTCGTCCCCCGACCCACTGCATGCCCGCGTCTCCAAACCACCGCCTCCGGCACCGAACATCTCGCGTACTCACCGCGTGCAGTAGAGGTGCGCGGCTCGGTGCGCAGACCAAAGGCGCCAGCTCAACCCACATACCGGCCTTCGTCAGGGCCTCGGCCCGGCGTAGGCCCTCCTGGGGCACTGCTTGTGGTGCTTATCCGACGGTCCTTACAGCCGCCCGTGGCTGCGCCGTCGGCGGGTGTACTCCACGCCGAGCCTCTTGAGCTTGCGGCGTACGCGTTCTCCCATCGATGCCGGCTGGGCGGCCTTCAGCGCCGCCTGTTTCCAGGTCAGGCCGTCGGCTGCGTAGCACTTGGCAACCGCACGCTCCTCAGCAGTGAGTTTGGCCAGGACGCGGCTCACCGCCTCCTCCTGGTCCGATGTGTCCTGCCGGGGCATCTCACCGTCAGCAAGGAGGTCCGGGTTGTCCAAGGCAAGGACGCCTTGGCGGGTTCGCTCCCACACTTCGGTGTCCGCCAAGGAGGCGGAGCGGATGGCAGCCCGCAACCGCGCCTGGAGGTCTTCGTTGCCGAGCACCTGGTCGTCCCAGCCGTTCAGCAGCAGTCCCTGGGCGGTGAGCTCAGTCCGTCTGCCGGGGGCGATGAAGCGGGCCAGGCGCTCGACGAGGACATCGTCGGACCCCTGGTGGACGCTGGCGTGACGGGCCTGAAGGGCGGCGGCGAACAGCGAACGGGGCGCGTACCCCCGCCAGCCGTAAACGTGAGGGCCCGCGGTCGTGAATCCGAGGTGGCGGTGCAGCATGCCAAGGACCGTGATCGGATCCAGGTGTGCGGGCCTGAGGCGCTGGACGAGCACGTACAGCGCGTCGCGGGAGCGACTGGCCCGTTGGGCGGGCCCGTCACGGCCGATCAGCACGGTGATGGGACCGATCATTCCCGCTCCGATGCGCCTGGGTGCGCCCTGCTCGGCCGGCTTGGGCTGGTGCTGCATGAGGTGCGACGGCAGACGGTTCAGCTCGTGCGTGGTGCGCTGGCTCCAGACGGCCCATGACTTCGAACGCCAGGCAGGTACGGGGTCGGTGGGGGTGCGGCAGTGGTCGTGGAGAAGGCGGCCGAAAGGATCTCGGTCGCAGTTGGCGCTGTCGGTGCTCCCCCACGGGCACACCGGGAAAACGCGGGGCGGTCGGCGGCGGGCGAACAGGCTCTGGGCCACGTCGGTCAGGGCGTGCAGCATGTCCCCTCCCCCATCGGTGGGGAGCATGAGATCGCCCAGCACCGGGCCCAGACCGTAGGGGAAGAGCTGTTGGGCGCGTCTACGGGCTTGCCGCGTCAGCTCGGCCGTGCGCAGCACGGTGGCCGTGTGCCGTTCAAAGCCGGCCAGTGCGCATGCGGCGGCCAGCTGAGCGGCGTCGGGGCGCGCAGTGCTGTCCAGCCAGCGCCGCGGGTCCGGCCCGCGGTACCGGGCGGGCGGGCAGCACCGGGCGCAGGCGGGCCCCAGGCCGGCCGCGGGCCCGGCGACCCACCCAAGGTCCTGAAGACCACCGATCATGAGGAGCGGGTTGGTGCGGGTGTTCACGGGCGCTCCAGGAGGTGGTCGGTGAGGACGGCCGCCGCGACCGCACCGCCAAACGCCTCGGCCGGGGAGGCGCCCGCGGACAGCAGTCCCCACCCCGCCATGATGCCCACCATCAACACCACCAGGACGTACACGTTCACCAGCCAGGTCCCTTCGCCGGGCGGGGAGCGGCCCGTTGCCTCTCCCTCACCCTTCCGGGACGGCCGGAACCCATACCGACAAAAAATTCTCCGCGCGTTTTTCCCGCCCGGCAGGACGGCGGCGGTGTGGGCCGATGCCGAGTCGCGCCGACGCGCTCGGTGAGGTCCTTGAGCCAGTCGGCGGCCCATAAGCGCGGCACCAAGAGCAGCAGGAAGCCGAGGGGTAATGAAGCGGCCGTGCCAACGCCGGCGTGGGGTCTGCTGCGTCGGTGGCGGCTCCCTTTGAGCGGCTGTCTATAGCTCGTGGGCGTCGATGTCCCCTGCGGTGATCAGGGCGTTGCGCAGTTGTTGTGTGGGCTGGGCGAGTTGGGGGTTCGGTGGTCGCTGGCCGATTTCGGCCAGGAGGGTGCGGGCGTACTGGCGGACGGTGGCGTCCCGCCACGGGTCGGTGCTGGGGTGGGTGACAAGTAGGGCGGTGAGTTGAGCGGCTGCTGGCTTGTCCGGGTGGTGGGCGGATCGCTCGGCGATGTGGTCCGTGTCGCGCAGGGCAGGGGTCTGGCGGGCGGAGGCAAGGGTGAGGTCGAGCCAGAGCGTGTCGTCGATGCTGGTCAGGACGAAGGTGCCCGCACCGGCCACGGCTCCTTCAGGTAGGTCTGCTGCCAGGGCGGCTTGCCATAGTTCCACCGCGGCGGCGGTGACCGGGGCAGCAGCGGCGTGGGCAGTGTGGTGGGCGAGGAGCTCCAGCAGCCGGGATACGGCGGCCGTTCCGCCGTCTGCGGAGGCGAGTTCGGTGAGGAGCGCGGTCGGGTCGCCGAGGAAGTGCGGGTCGTCCAGGAGGGCCAGTGCCACGTGGGAGGCGGCCTCTGGCGGGGTGCTGGTACGCAGCCGGGTCAGGAGTTCGGCGCGGTCGAGGTCGGCGAGCAGCACGGGGTGGGCGGGGCCCCAGCGTAGCCAGGCGGAGGCGGCGGAGGGGGTGCCGTCAGCTGGCAGGTGCAGCAGGACGCTGCGATGGTCGCGGGTCCAGTCTCGGGCTCGTTGGTGTAGCAGCGGCAGGTAGGGGCCGAGGGCGGCGGCGGTCCTGGGTTGGGTTCCGGTGGCTTCGGTGATGGTCGTCAGGTGGTTGAGGACTCTGGTGGGCAGGCCGTCGCCGGGAGCGCCGTGCTGGTGTTGTGCGTGTTCGAGGAGGCAGTGCAGTGCGCGGCCGGCGGGGTCGGTGCCTACGAAATCGGCGGGGAGCGTGTCGGGCGGGGTGTCGTCGGGCGTGCTGGCGGGTGGGGTGGTCAGGGGTGCGGTCAGGTCGTACAGGCGGTCCAGGACGGCGGGGAGGCCGTCACCGAGGTCGGTGCCGGTGCGCAGCGCGGTGAACACCAGGTCGAGCATGGCCTGTTCGGTCAGGTATGCCGCGGACGGCTGGTCGTCGTCGGGGTCGGTCGCGGGAGGCTCGTTCGGGCCCGGGTCGGTGTCGCGGTGCGCTGCGAGGGCCGCCGTCGTGGCCTCGGCCAGGGCGTTGCCGGGGAATGCGTCGCGTCGGCGGATCTGTTCGGCGGCGAGGGACAGGTAGAAGGCGCGCAGGCGGGGCTGGGCGAGGCGTGCGGTGATCTCGGCCGGTGCCGTGGTCCAGGCAGCCGGATCAGTTTCGATCAGGGCGCGCAGCACCTTCAGGTAGCGCCAGTCGCCTGCGTCGGGTGCGGCGGCCAGCGCGGCGGCGGCCGCGGCGGGGCCGTGTTCGGTGGCGATGGCCGCCGGCTGGGTCTCGTCGACCGCTGGCGGCGGACTGTTCGTGATCTGGACGAGCGGTTCGGCGGTGCGCGGGTCGGCCGGGCCGGACGGCTTGGCTCGGCGCAGCAGGGTCAGCACCGGCTCCCAGGCGGTGAGGACGGGGGCGGGCAGCACGGGCGACCAGTGCCACACCCGTACCCAGGCTCGCGGTGGCAGGCCGGCCGAGGAAGGGTCGTAGTCGGCGAGTTCCTTCGGGCCGGGCGCAGGGCCGCAGGCGTCGGCCAGCTGCGCGTGCAGGTGCGCGGTCGCCTCGGGCGGGCAGTGGTGGTGCAGGTAGTCGACGAGCCGGGCGCCTTCCGGCGTCGGGCGGTGGGCCAGGAGCGCGGGAAGCAGCTCGGTGGCCTTCTCCCACCAGGTGTCGGCCTCCTGGATGCCTGGGGTGGCGTCGGGCGGTAGTTGCTGGAGGTGGGCGGCCAGCAGCCGGTCGCGCAGCTGGGGGTCTGCCTTCCCCACCTGCCGCACCAGCGCCGCGGTGCGCTCGTCCAGGGGCACTCCGGCGCGGGCGTCGGCGGCGGCGACGTCGAGGACCGCCCGCGCCAGCAGCGGGGCGAAGAAGGCCTCCGGGTGGTCCAGCGCGACCTTGTCCAGGTCTCGGCGGAAGATAGCGGTGTGCCGGATCGCCGGGTGGATGCGTTGCACGTCGGCCTGCAGCAGGGCGGCGAGCACGGTCCGGATCAATGGCAGGCGCGGATGCGCCGGGCCTTCCTCGAGGCGGCGGGACGAGGGGTAGGCGGTGCGCCGCAGAGCCAGGAGCAGCTGGGCGGCCTCGTAGGTGGGCAGCCGTGCGGCGGAAAGCCGGGCGATGCGCTCTCGGGTCTCGTCGCCGGGCAGGTCCCCGTCCTCGGTGGCTGTCCGGATCTCCTGGTCGTGCTCGGTGCGCACGAAGGCGGCCAGCAGCATCTCCACCGTGCGGATCCAGTCCTCATCGCGCTCCGCCAGCGGGATGTCGCCTGCCCAGGCGGCGGCCAGCCGTAGCAACCAGCCGTCCGCCGCCTTAGGCTCGCGCCCTTCCCGGGTCAGGGCGGACACCACGGTGCGCACCTTCGGGTTCAGGCCGATGCCGGGTCGGGCGGCCAGGCGCAGCAGCGCGCCCGTGGCCTCCGGGCCGGCCGCCGCTACTTGTGCGGCGTGCTCGGCCAGCCACGTCCGTGCCCGCTCGGGGGCGACTTCGGTGAGATGGTCGAGGTAGGGGGCGGCGGGCCAATTACCTTCCGGGCTGGTGGTGTCAGGCAGCAGCCAGACCTCATCCAGCAGGTCCAGCCAGGCCGCGGCCGGGCGGGAGAGGAAGAAGTACCGCATGGCGCGCGGGTCCGCCCACGCCTTCAGCCTCTCGGCGTCCTCGGCCGTGGGACTTAGGAGACCGGTCAGCTCCAGAACCTCCGCAGCGCGCCCGGGAAGCGGCACGAACACCTCGCGCGCCAGGCGCAGAACCTGCCGGTAACGGGCGCGGGCCTGACTGGAAGGGCCGCCGTGCAGGACGTCCGACGTGCCGCCGTAAAGCTCGCCCCAGCCGTCCAGAGCCCTCTCCTGCGCTGCTCCCAGACGCTGGCCCATCAGCCGCTCGGCCACGCCCATCGCCCGACGCCGGTGATACCCGCCCGGCCGCTCCAGTTCGGGGCGCAGCACCTCGGCTGCCTCACGGATACGGCGCAGGGCCGCCTGCGGGTCACGGGAGCGGCGCTTGCCTCCGCCCCTACCCGCTACCGGTTCCTGGCCCGAGGGCTGGTAGGCATCCACGGCCTTCAGCAAGGCGCGGGCCGCGCTCTTCAGGCCGGGCGGCTGGCGCCGGTCGCCCTGGGAGCCGGGCAGGCTCAGCAGCGCGTCCACCGCGCCCCGCACGCACGACTCGGCGATCTCCGCCGACCGCTCGTAGCCCCCGTCCCCCAGCATCCGGTGCGCATCCCGCAGCAGCCCCAGCGCCCGGGCCCCAGCTTCCCCCTGCTCCAGCAGCGACGCGGCCAACGCCTCATCCACCGGCTCAAGTTCAGCTTGCACACCGGGCGGGGCGGCAGTCGGCGGCGTCGCGTCGTCCATACGGGCCACCGTAGACGACTCGGTCTCGCGAACCGGCGGGTAGCACTCGACGACGGTGCCCAGGGCCGGTCACTCGGCACTCGCGGCTGGCCCTTCTCCGGCGGTCGGGCTAGGAATGTCAGGTAGCCGTGGGCGTCGACCTGTTGGCGGCCCCATGAGGCCAGGACGTTGGCCGGGAAGTACGGAGCCTGGAACGCCCGTACGGCGTGGGTCATTGCGGCAGGTCTTCCAGCCGGGCGAGCAGGCCGGCGGCGGTGGCGACGGCCGCGACGGCGTCGGCGCGGGTCCAGGTGAAGTTCTCGGTCGTACCGGCGTCGTCGTGCGGGGCTCCGCTGAAGAGGGCGTAGGCGCTCTGGATGAGCACCGCCCAGCGTTCGTCCTGGTCCCGGTCGCCGGCCCTCTTTTTCATCGCCTGGTCGTGGAGCTTCCTGCTGTTGCAGGCATCGCGTACGGGATCGAGGGCTGCTCGTGCGAGGGCTACGGCGTGCTCGTAGCGCTGGTCGCGGATCGCGGTCTTGGCCTCGCGGATGCGGCGAGCTGCGGTGGCCCGGGTCTCCACGGTGGTGAGGGGGATGAGGACGTCGACGAAGGCGCCGGCGTCGAGCTGGATGAGGGCGTTGCTCCACGTCGCGTGCGGGATGCGGATGATCTCATCGCTTCGGGCGACGGGCCAGTGCTTCGCTTCGGCCAGGGCGGTCAGGGTGAGGGCGGCGCGCAGGGACAGGTCGGCGCCCGCGCGCGTCTTTTCCAGGCCGCGCAGTTGCCGGTCCGTCACGGTCGTCTCCAGCGTGATCTGATTCTTGTACGGCTTCAGCGCGACGGGTCCCGTGGGGGCGTGGAGGGGGCCGATGTAGCTGGCGGGGTTGGGCATGTCGTGTACCGAGAGGCTGCCGGAGACGAGGAAGGGCGCGTCCACGGTGTAGTTGCCGCGGGCGGTCACCTCGAAGGTCAGGGCGAGACGGTGGACGTCCCAGCCGGGGGTGAAGGTCACGTTGTGCTGCGCTTGGACGTCGACGCTGTAGTCGTTCATGCCGAAGGGAAAGTCGGTCATCATTCCTCGCCTGGTTGAGCCCTTGCCCGATGTTCGCAGGCCAGTCGGCGGTAGGGCAGCGGTTTTCGTGGGGCCATGGCGGCGTGAGCCGGCGTTGGCGCTGATACGGGTCGTAGTTGACGGTCAGCCCGCCGGGGAGGCAGGTGGTGGCTGAACGGCCCGCTGATTCCCGCCTGTTGGAAGCCAACCCGCACGCGGACCACGGCCGGGCCCAGCCGGCGGCACCTGGTTATGGCGGGAGAAGGCCCCTCACGCGCTCTGTCGTACCCGCTCGGCGTCGCACGATGACCTATGCCCAAACGCCCTCATAGGCGGGTGAAACGCGGATAGAGGCCCCCTGCATTTGCTCGACTTCAAGGGGGGATCCCTTTTGCGTGCTCGTCTTGCCGCCTCAGCCATGGCCATCGCCGTCGCGGGCGTCTTCTTCAGCGCACCGGCCGCTTCCGCGGCGACGCTGCCGTCCACCAACACCGCGCACCACTGCGTCCACCACACCACCGGGGTGTGCGGATGGACGCACAACAAGAAGCCCAGCAACAAGTACGAGACCGCCAAGTGCAAGGACGCCTCGCTGTCGTACTCACGGCACTCCCAGGGCACCTGCTCCCGCCACCACGGCGTCCGCTACTGGTTCAAGTAACCCGCCCCAGCACCCAGGGGCCACGCAGGGGAGCCTGCTCCAGATGCCAGAGCAGGCTCCCCTGGGTGCGTGACCCAGTCGCAGGAGGGCCGGGCAGGGTTGCGCACGGCCGCTCGGGCGAAAGGGGGCTCCCGTCCCGGCTCGGGGGTAACACGAAACGGGAGTCCTACGTCCATCTTGCTCGCCGTGCGGCCGACCGCACGGCCAGCACGCGGGCCGGCAGACTGCAGCGGGTACCTCTGCCGATCGTCGTCGTGCCCTGAGTGTTTCCCGGTGGCGCAGCGGGTCCACGGCTGCGCCAGAGCCGGGCCTACGCGGGAGCCGGGAGCCCCGAAGCACGGACAACGGCCCCGGTGGACGGTCGACAGCCCGGTCCCGCACTGGGCGCCGGTTCCAAGGTGACGAAGAAACCGTGGCCCCACGCCCTCTGGTGGTCGTGCTGTCCACGGTCAACGATGTCCGGAAGGAGTCACAGACGGGGGTGGGCGTGGAGCTCGGGTCGTTCTTCACCAGCGGCGACGGGTGGGCCCAACCGTGGGTGCTCGACGTCGGGCTGATCGAGTCGCTGCGGTCCGGCCCTCCCGACGGTCACACCGATCTGGACGTGGCGATCGCGCTGACCCGGCTCCTGTACGACGACTTCGTCTCCTACGGGACCGACGGCCGGGACAGACGCCTGACCAACGACACCGTGCCCGTCGTCATCAAGGCCCACCGCGCCGTGATCGAGCGTCTCGCCCTCGAGCCCCCGGCGTGGCCGTTCCGGACGTTCGACGGCCCGCGCGGCTTCGGTTCGTACTGGCGGGACAACGGTATGAGCGGCAGCTGGAAGGCCCGCCGCGACTGCGTGGAGGAGATCCTCGGCCCGACCCGGGACGCGCTGGAGGAGCTGCAGGAGCTGGAGTACGAGAGCCGGTTCCGCAACGGCCCGGCAGGCAGCTTCAAGAATCTGATCTTCGCCGCCGACGGCGAGAAGCCCGAGATGGTGCTGCGGGACGCGGTGAACAATGACGTGGAGATCGTCCGCAACGAGCAGACGTGCCTGGTGTTCACCGATCCGCTGCCGCCGCAGGGCCTCACCTGGCGGCAGATGGTCACCTGGTGGAAGAAGAACCACCAACCGGACACCGACGAGAAGACCGCCGCGAGCGGCCTGTACCGGCGCCTGTACCGGTCGCTGGACTCCGTGCCCGAGCAGCTGGTGATGCGCACGTACTGCGCCCGCTACGCCGAGGACGGCGGCTTCGACCTGCCCGCGCTGATCCCGCAGGTCTACCTCCACTACGACCCCTACACCCGCCGCAGCGGCAAGCAGTCCGGCGCGCTGCCCCGCCAGCGCATGGACTTCCTGCTCCTGGCCCCGGACCGCGCCCGCATCGTCATAGAGGTCGACGGCGTCCAGCACTACGGCCGCCCCAACCCGCCCGACGACAAGGGGCGGATCACGCACACCGCCATGCCACGGCTGTACGCGGAGATGGTCGCCGAGGACCGCCGGCTGCGGCTGGCCGGATACGAGATCTACCGCTTCGGCGGCTGGGAACTCACCCAGCCCCACGCCGAACAGCTGGTGCAGGACTTCTTTAACGAACTCCTCGCCCGGCACCAGAAACCGGCCCTGTAGATCGGTGTCGTCTCGCTGTGGATGTCAGGGCACCAGGCGCGGCAGACAATCGAGGGTGTGGCGGACTGCGGTGCGGGCGGCGGCGGTGGGAGGCGAGTGTGCGCGCCCGGTACCGACGGACGACACCTGCCGCGCACTGGCATGGGCGGGAGGCGTGCGGCGCTGCTCAGCGGCGCGCCGCGCACATCCCGTGGGGGCCGGTTTGCGAGGTGTCCGCACCTGTCCCCGGCTGAGGTCAGGTCTGCAGGCCGGTACACGGGGGTAGCGGCGCCGCAGCCCGACTTCCAGGGATGTATCCGGCAACTCGGCAGAAACGCTGGATTATCCGAGGGATACTCGTGCACGAGCCCCCCGCTCTCAGCGGGCGCCTCACAACGGCTATCGGTGGCACAGGAGTTGAGACATGCCGGAATTCCGGATCGGGCATCGCCGGTACCCCACGAAGCAGGCGGCCGGGGACGCCGTCCGTGCGGTGCTCTACGGGTACGAGGTGGGAAGCACGGTGGACCGGCCGGCAGATCACCTGCTTCTGCTGGACCTTCTCGACCTGCACGAAGAAGCCCCGGACAAGATCGGTTCGGGTGTGGACTCCTTCGTCGTCGCCCCGCCCTTGCGTGGCCCCCATCCCGGCTTCGCGGTCGTCCGCACGGACGGCACCCGCATCGACTTCTCCTACCTGGCGTGCCTGAAGCCGCCCACCTACCGCCAACAGGTCTCCAGCGCGATGCGCGCCGAGGTCGAGGACCAGGTGAACGCCTACTTCACCTCCCGGGTGGCGGCGGGCTCCCTCGTGTCGGACCAGTCCGGCGCACCGCTCGACTACGGCGACACCCACGTCAGCTACTTCCGCGGACCGACCTTCGCCGAGATCGCCGCCACCTTCGCCGCGACGGTCGGCGGCTGGGACGCGATCGAGCTGAACTCCTCCGCAGACCAGGGCATCGGCACGTTCACCGACCGCGCCCTCGCCGAGCGGTGGCGCAGCCACCACGCTGAACACGCCGTGCTTGGCCTGCTGTCGTCGCAGGAGAACTTGCGCCGACCGCGCGCATGACGGCCGCACCCGTCCCGGCCGTCCGGCCGGGACGGACCGGGCATCGCACCTGTCTACGCGTCGCTGGAGAGGCAGAGGTTCGTGATCCGGGCTCGCGGCGACATCACCCCGGCCAGCTGACGGGCTTCCTGCTCATCACGCACCACAATGTGCTGGAACTCCAGCTGCGGTGACAGACAGACCAGTTCGGGGCAGGGACGCACGATCCCGTACAGGGCGCGTAGCCGCCCCGTCGTGAAGATCGGGATGCCGTATGCGAAGCTCTCGGACACCTGCGGCCTCTCGGGGATCTCCACCCGTACCTCTTCGTCATGCCAGGCCCGTTCGGCGACGGCGGCGAATAGCTCGGCACGCTGGCGTGGTGGCACGTCCTGCCACCACGCCCGTGCCACCTCCGCCGCCCGGCCGGCCAGCTCCTTTCGCCGCCGTCCTGCGCGACCACCCCGACTCCGCCCAGCACTTCAGCCACATAGCCGACAACCGCACCGCCGACCCCCGCATACGCCAGGCACTACGCACGAGCACGGCCGGCTGAAGCGGTCGAGCCCGGGGCGTGTCGGTCGACGTGGCGATGGTCGTCGTGGCCGTGCCACGGGTGCCCAGCAGGTCCTGCACTTCGCGCCGCCTGACGCCCGGCCGACGGCACCCGTCCAGGCGGAAACGAACCATTTACGCAGGTCAGACCCGACACCCGAAAATCCGGGTGCCGGATCTGACCTGGGAAAACGCTTCGATAGAGAGGTTGGAAGGCCGGTTCGGCGGGTCAGGCTGCACCAGAGGTAGACGCTGTCTCCGGCCGGGGTGAACGGGCCCTGCGGGAAGGCGCAGCCACCGGGTGACACCGCTCCGGGTGTCAGCCGGACTTGCGGCCGCGGCGCCCGGGAGTGGTCGCTGCCTCGTCCACGTCCCAGCCCTCGGCGACGCGGTCGCGGAGCGTCTTGTAGCTGACGACGCAGTCCGGGTGCTGGCTGAGCTGGGACAGGGTGAAGCTGCCGCCGAACACCTCGTACCGGGTGGCCGCCGGCCCACGGCGGACGGTCGTCGTCGCGGCGGCGGGCGTGCTCGGGGCGGCCGCCCGGGGGGCGGGGCGGGCGGGCCGCTCCCGGCTCGGCTCGGGGCTCTGCAGGTAGAGGCTCCGCAGCTTGGCCCGGTCCATCTGACTCAGGGGGAACTCGTCGATGCGCCGCTCCGCAGCCTCGTGCACGGCGTCCCGCCACAGTGCGCGCGCCCCGTCGGGGTCCCCGGCGCCGTACTTGGCGACCGCGGCCCCCCAGGCGCCCTCCAGGATGTTGAGCTGCATGCGCGGGGCGACCTGGACCATCGGCCGACGCGACAGCTCGGCAGTCCGCAGACGCAGGTTGCGGCTGATCGCCTCCGCGTACCGGGCCATCGTCGCCAGTCCGGCGCGCGCTGCCGGGTGGGCGAGCAGTCCGGCTGGGGGGAGTTGGACGGTGGCCAGGGGGATGTCGCTGATCGCCGCCCGGTGCCGGTTGGTGTGCACGGTGGTGGACAGTGTGCCCTGCAGGTGCAGGCCCGCGCTGACGGTGCCGCGCTCGACGGCGGCCGTAATGTGCCGGAGCACGGCGGAGTGCTGCGGGCCGTCGTCCAGGAGGAGAGCGCCACGCCAGGGCTGCGGCCAGCCGTCCATGCCGAGAAACCCGAACGGGTGCGGCTTGCCCTTGCTCGTGGCCCAGGCGGTCATGGGGTCCAGCCGTTCGATCGTCGGCCACGCATCGGGCAGCCGGTCCCCGTCGTGGTGGGCGACCGCGTCGACCGTGCCGTCCTCGGTGGGGTGCAGCCGGATCCGCCGCGTGGGCCAGGTCAGCAGGTCCAGCCGGCCGGCCGCAGGCCGGGAGCGCATCGGGGCGGTCGGGGTGTCCCGCTCCCACACCGGGGTGTCTCCGGCGGCGCGCGGCTGCGGCGGCAGGTTGAGCAGCAGCATGTGCTTCAGCGTCCCCAGGGGCGCGAACACATGGAAGTGGGTGGACGACGCCACAGGGCCCGTCTGCGAGCCGTACACCTTGCCCGCCTGCGTGGCCGGGTCGCCCGGCGCGGCCCGTTTGATACCGGCGACGTCGTAGGTGAGCAGGTGCAGCAGGAGCTGGGCGGCGTGCGGTGCCGGGTACGGCGGCAGTGGCTGGTACAGCTCGGGGTTGAACCAGGCGCCGCCGTCTCCTCCGAGACTGCCCGGGTGCAGTGCCTCCGGGCCGCGCGCGTACTGCGTCAGTGCTGCGCTCTGCAGGGCGGGGTGGACGGGGTGGAACAGGTCCAGCCGGTCCGTCCACGTCTCCAGGTAGGCGGTCACCGCGCCGGTGTCGAGGGTGTCGGCCTTCCACGCCGTATCCCAGGCGGCCACATCGCGGGGGCCGGCCGCCGCGTCGAATACGGCCACGAGGAACCGCAGGAGGGGGATGTCCTCGGCGCGGATGACGGGCATGTTGAGCCGGTGGGCGCGGGTGAGGGCTTCGGCCAGGCCGACGTCCCGGAACTCGTGGGCGTCCAGGTCGTACACGGTGATCCATGGCGCGCTGGTCAGGGGGAACGAGGGGGTCACGTCGGACACTCCTTGTTGAGGTGTGCGGGAACGGGTCAGGGGCCGCCCCGGCGGGACGGCCCCTGGCGGGGGTGTTCAGGCGGCCGGGGCGGCGAACAGGACGTCGGCCACGGCCCGCACCTTCCCCTTGGCCTCATGGGCGATGAGGCTGAGCTCCATACCCGCGTCCACGGCCCGGTCGGCGTCGTCGTCCAGGCGCAGTTCCCGCACCACGTCCGCGCGCGTCAGGAGCACCTGCTCCTGCGGGGCCTGGGCCCGCTGGCCGGTCAGCACGACCGGGTCGCCGTCCTCGTCCAGGTCCAGGTACAGCACCGGGTCGCCGGGCTTGTCGAGGAGGTCCTCCACCTGGTCGGGGGTCACCTCGGGCAGCGCCGGGAGCGGGCCGGGCACGCCGTCGACGTCGGTGGTGGTGAACCGCTCCTGCAGGCCCTCCCGGTCGGTGCCCAGGTTCTCGGCGGCGTCGCGGACCAACTCGACGTAGCGGGCCACGGCCTCCTCGCGGGAGGCGGTCTCCTCCAGCTCGCGGGAGACGGGGTCGCTGTAGTCGACCGCCCACATGGTCTCGCCGGTTCCGGGCGCCGCGTAGGTGTGCAGGCGGACGTAGAAGTCGGTCTGTCCCCACTCGTTGACCTGGGTGGTCTCACGCTCGGGACTCGACAGGAGCTGCTCGACTTGCTCGGCGTACTCCTCGCCGACGTCCGCGCGGCTGCTGCTGCTGATCACGTTCCGCATGTGCGGTTCCCCCTGCTGATGAAGTCCCGCCGACGCACGACGGGTTGACGGTGCCGGGTCGGAGTCGAGCCGGCACCCTCACACCCTAGAACTCCAAAAATTATCCCGCAACGCAGTTGGGAAACTTTGGAGTTTCAAGGGTCGTGTTCGACACAGCCCCTGCCGTACCCCGGCTCGGCCGGATCCGCAGCGGCCTTCTGCCGTTGGACCAGGTGACGGCTCCGGTCTCCGATCTCTGACCCACAATGCAAGATGGAGCCACGTCTTACGGGGACTCAGGCTGGGGAGGACAGGGGCGCGGCAACCACTCGTCGTCGGCGAGCGCCGCGGCTATGGCCTGCTGGCGCACCCGGCGCAATCGCTCACCAGTGGCTCGGTGCTCCTCGAAGCGCTCGCATCGTTCCTCCGTGGGGAAGAGCGTCGGCAGCCCGACGTCCAGGAGGAAGTCGGGACAGGGACTGGCCAGCGGGAGCGGGTCGAAGGCGGCCAGCAGGGCCCCGCGGTCGTTGACGTGCGCGACCGCCGGGGCCAGAAGCACCAGGTCGCCATGACCAGCCCAGCTCATAGGCGGCGGCCGTCCGTCGCGTCGGCCCAGGTCTGGCGAGCCGCGACCTACCAGTCCGCGTCGGTCGTGGGCTGACGCGGCATTCGGCCGGGCACCGTCACAGCGCGGCAGGAAAGGGGCGGCACCACCCGGATGACCGACGCGCATGGTGCCGGGGTCACGCACGGCCGGTTTCCTGGTGCCTGAGCCCTTACCGGGCGGCGGGAGGGGCCTTCAGGTCGAAGACGTTCTGCGGTGCGCTCGGCTGGGAGGCGGACGTCTGTCGGATTACCTGGGCCAGGTCACGGTGTATCCGGTCGGCTTCCCCGCGGACCTGGACGGGGATGTCGCCGCGTTCGGCGACGAGGCGGTCGTAGACGGGGGTCTGCTGGAACACGGTGAGGCGGTTTCCCTTTCAGCGGGCGGTACGCCGGACTGGCGCAGCATACGGGCCCGGGTCACGCCCCGCTGGCGGCGGGCGTTCAGCTCGGGGCGGCGGGAAGGAGGACCTCTGCTGTCCAGTCGCCGTCGAAGAGCGCGGCAAGCAGGCGGGCATGGGCCGCCGGGGCGCCGCTCTGCGCGCGGTTGTCGCCCGTTCAGGGAACATCCCGGCGCTCAGCGGCATGCCGTGCCCGCGCTGTGGACAGAGAAGTATCCGGGCCGCGGTCCCGGCCGTGCGCGGTGCAAGTGCTTCGTCGTCCCCGAGCCGATCTGAAAAAGGAGCAGCCGGTGGCACCTCCCGTTCCCGGGTCCCTCTCCCCGCTGCGGTGGCGCTGGATCCTGCTGACAACCCGGCACCGGGACGTGCGGTTTCTGTACTGGCCGCCGCAGCATCCGACCGGACACCGCAACCTGCGGATGTTCGACCGGGACGGGTACAACATCGGCCGTCTGGTGTGGGTGGTGTGTGATACCTGCCGTGTCGCCAGCATCAACAAGATCTCCATCGATCCCGACCGTCACCGGCGCGGCCTCGGGCGTCGCCTGGTACGCCGGGCCCTGGCCGACGGCCCCGGCTACGCCTGGCAGACGACCCACCAGTCGCCCCACGCCAGGAAGTTCTTCCCCGTCCTGGAGGAGGAGTTTCGGGTTGCGCTGCCCGAGTTCGGCGGGGTCTGCGAGCATCTCGCCTCGCCGACGAGATTCCGGACTCCTTCGACGGGTCGCCGTCCGCGGCCCGTGCTGGAGCGCAGCGTGTGAAGGAGGCTTTCGAGATCTTGCGGTTGCGTATCTACACCGTCCGTGACGGGCTGCTCGACGAGTGGGTTGAGCGGTGGCGCAGTGACGTCGTGCCGTTGCGGCGGAAGTGGGGCTTCGAGATCGGCGGGGCCTGGGTGGACCGGGAACGCAACCAGTTCGTGTGGCTGATCTCCTACGAGGGGCCCGGGACCTTTGAGGAGCGCAACGCTCAGTACTGGGCATCGCCCGAGCGCAAGGCGGCGGGCCTTGACCCGGACGACTACCTCCTGCACACCGAGGACCGTGCGGTCGAGCAGCACTACTGACCGCGCGCCGGCCCTGGTCGCCGAGCGAAGGGCGTTGTCGCTGTCGCCCGGCGGGGACGTCGCGCTCGGCGACGAGGCGGTCGTAAACGGGGGTGTGTGGGAGTTCTGCCACGTCGGCCACGCCGGGTGGACGTCGTACGGCGGACGAGGGGCTTGTTGCGGACCGCTGCGGTCGACAACCGCCCGGCGCACCAGGTACCGCGGCCGTCCGCCAGGCACGAGACGCAGTGGGTCCAGCCGGTCTGACCGGCTGCCTGTTGGCTTGACTGCTCTTCCCGCGGTCGGGCCGTGAAGCCTCCTACACCAGGACGGCCGGGACGGCGTCCTCGGCCGTCCAGTCCCCGTCGAAGAGGGCGGCGACCAGGCGGACATGGGTCTCGGGGAGCTGTCCTGTGCGGTGTTTGGTGCGGGCCTTCGCGAGCCAGGCGCCGATCCTGACGGTGTCGCCGTCGACGCGGATGCTCTCGCGGGCTTGCGGGGCGCGGCCTTCGCGGTGGAGGAAGAGTTCCAGGAGCTGGACGGTCTGTTCGAAGGTGCGGCGGGTGCGGCGGGCCGGGGCGAGGGGGTTGGTGTCGGGGGTGAGGCCGAGGGCGGTCATCAGGTGCTGCTGGCCGGGGTGGAGGGCGGGCCAGGTGGTCAGTTGGCGGTGGAGCCAGGAGCCGATCTTCACGCCGGCCAGGAGGGTGTCGCGGGTGAGGGCGGCCGGGTCTGTGCCGGAGGCGAGGTGGGTGCGCAGCAGGTGGTATTTGCGGTGCCAGTCCGCGCCGTGCGGGAGGCGCCAGTCGGGGGCGAGGGCGGTGAGGGCGTCGGCGCGGGCGGTATCGAGGGTGTTTTTGGTGGCGAGGTGGCGTTGTTCGGCGAGCCATGAGCCGACGGGGGTGGTGGCGGGGGCGGCGAGGTGGCCGTGGGTGCGCAGGTAGTCGGCGGCTGCGGCGAGGCGGGCGCGCCAGGCGGCGTCGTGTTTGTCCCAGATCATGCCGAGGGCGTCGAGTTCGGCGGTCCAGTCGGCTTCGAGGCGGCCGGCTTTGGCGGCGTCGCGCATGGTGGTGATGAAGGTGCCGAGCCGGTAGCCGGTGGGGTCGGTGTAGTCGGTGGGCACGTCGAGGTGGCCGTACTGGTCGCGGTAGGACTGGGCGGCTGCCAGGCCCAGGCGGCGGGAGCGGGAGACGGCCGCCTCGCGGGGGTCGAAGGACGTCAGGTCCATCGCTTGGGCGATGCGTTCGGGGTGGACGGTGAAGTCGAAGTGCCAGCGGCGCTGGATGACGTCGCTGGTCTCCTTGGGCAGCCGGTTGGCCTTGTCCGGGAGGCGCTCGAGGATGCGGTGGTCGTGGCTGGCCAGCGCGCAGGCGATCGCCCAGACGGGTTCGTAAGGAGTGCCGAGGATGTTCTCGCCGTCGGCGCCGGGCGGGACGTAGACGGGCACGATCAGGCTCGCGGTCTTGCCCGAGACGTCCAGGCGCAGAGCGCGGCCGAGGGCCTGGACGCAGCGGATGACGCTGCGGGTGGGGTCGGCGAAGACGATCGCGTCGACGCTGGGGATGTCGACGCCCTCGGCGATCAGTCTCGCGTTGGCGAGGATCGCGCGGTCGGCGGCGGCGAAGCCGGCGAAGGTGGCGGCGCGCTGGGCGGGGGTGTGCTCGCCGTGAGCGAAGAACATCTGGGGGGCGATGTCCGGGACGAGGCCGGGGTCGGTCTTGGCCAGCAGGCGCAGGGTGTGGCCGAGTTCGCGGGCGAAGCGGCGGGCGTCGGAGACGAGGTTGAAGTAGACCAGGACTTTCTGCAGGTGGTGTTCGGTCATGGCGCGCAGGACGGACAGGTGCAGGGCGGTGGTGCGCAGCGCGCTGTCCCCCTCGTTGTCGTCGCCGGGCCGGGAGGCGGCGGGGGCGGTGCTCGGGGAGGGCAGGTTGAGGCGGCGGCGCAGGTCGGTGTCGGTGAGGGTGGGCACCACGATGCGGTAGTCGGCTGCGCGGCCGTCGGCCACTGCCTGCGCGAGGGGGTACTCGAAGATTTTCTTGCCGTAGACGGCCTCGTTGTCCATGGAGTTGGCGAACGCGTCCACGTCCGTGTCCGGGTTCGGGCCGGTGGCACGGCGGCGTGGGCGGGTGGTGTCGGCGGACTCCGCCAGTTCCGGCGCGGCGAAGATTCTGGGGGTGGCGGTCATGTAGAGGCGGCGGTCCGCGCGGATTTGCTGCGCGTCGTTGACGATCGCCCACTTCTTGTCGGCGCGGCCGGCGATCCGGTGGGCTTCGTCCATGACCGCGAGGTCGAACGGCGGCACCGCGTATCCCGTGCGCTGGGTCTGCTCGATCTTGTCCAGGGAGTCGTAGGTGCAGATCACCGTCAACGCACGGATCTGGTCCTCCCCCTCCCCCACCACCGACATCAGCCCGCCCAGCGCGTGCGGGTTCGTGGTCGACATGACCCGGGCCGCGACCAGGTCGTCGCGGCCGCCGGTGTCCAGGGAGGAGACGATCACCATGTGCTCCAGGTGATGGTCGCGGCGCCAGGCCAGCGCCGTCTGCGCGGCCAGGTCCAGGGTGGGGACCACGAACAGCACCAGCCGCGCGCCGAGTCCGTCCGCCACCCGGATCGACACCAGCGTCTTGCCGGTGCCCGTCGCCGAGACGAACAGCCCCCGCGTCCCCGCACGCCGCAGATGCCGCACCAGCCGCTTGACCGCCTCGGCCTGGTCGGGAAAGAGCCGCGCGCGCTCAGGGCGGCCGGGGCGCGGCCATTGCGCCACCGTCATGTCAGCTCCTGTCTGAGTCAGAGACTCCAGTAGTCGCGGCGGGGCAGTTCGACCCACACATCGGGCGGTCCGGTCACGGCGCGCCTGCCGGTCGGGCGCAGGCCTGTGAAGGCGCAGGCGTAGGCGACGGCGTCGTGCTGGTAGAGGTAGGCGGCCAGCACCTGCTCGGAGGTGTCGTTCTCGTCCGGTCCTCCGCCGGGGTGCAGGTCTGAGCCCTCGATCGTTCCATGCCTGGCGATTTTGCCCTGGTTGCCGCTCTTGGGATTGGCGTAGAGGCCGTAGCAGAGGGTGCCGGCGGACAGCCGGGCCAGTACGCCCGGCATCTGCGGCGCGTATCCCCAGGGCTGGGTGACGATGCAGCCGCCCGGCACGGACGTCACGCCGATGATGTGCAGGCTTTCGTCCATGTCGTAGGCGGCGTAAGGATCCTCCAGCAGTTCGTGCAGCTCTTCGAGGAGCTCGCCGTCCACTGGTGTCGCCTCAAGACGGCGCACCGCCTCGGCCGCGTCGATACCGGCCACGCAGGCCAGGCCCGTGCCGTCGTAGTAGAACTCGCCCAAGGCCGTGGTGAGCCGATGGGCCTCCCGCGCTGCCGCACGCTCGGTGCCGCTCAGGGCTACCCCTTCCGGTGCCGGGAACAGCTCGGGTGTCGGCCCGGCCAGGCTGAGCCGCCCCGGTGACCAGCCGCCGAGTGACAGCCGCCAGGGATCGGCCCCGGCGGCGGCGAGCGCCCGTGCGTTGTCCGGCTTCCTGGACAGGACGGCTTCCCACAGTGCCGTCACCCCGTTCTGAAGCGCGTCCACGTCCGCAACCCGGCGGGCCAGTTCCGCGACAGCCTCCGGGGAGCCGAACACCGCTGCCCTGTGCAGGGGCCGGCTCCCGTTCCAGCTCTCCGGATCGGCTCCCTGGTCCAGGCGTCGGCGGATGTCGTCGGCATCCGTCCAGTCCCAGCCCATGCCCGCCCAGCCGTCACTCGCTGCCGCCACCGCTCCCCCTTTGAACACGTCGCACGCTCTCGCGCCACTTCGGTCACGCTCCCGCCCGGGAACAGGCAACGACACGAGCACACGCGCGCTCCAGGCCGCTGGCCCACCCTCAGGTCCGTGACCGGACGCTATCACCCCGAGCACCGTCCGTACGCCAAATGTACGTGATCCGTACGCTGTCAGTACGCGATGGGTGCGTTTCAGGGTAGGGTGAGGGGTGGAGGTGTCCCATGTCCGAGCTGTTCGACGCGGTCGACGCACTGGTCGCGTCCCGCTCCCCGCTGCCGCCGCCGGCCGAGCGCAGGCGGCTGCGCCAGGCCCACGCACTCACCCTGGACGAGGTGGCCGCTGCCCTGGACGTGCGGCGGGCGACCGTCGGCGGCTGGGAGTCGGGCAGGACCGAGCCCCGCCCACCGGAGCGGGAGGCGTACGCGCGCCTGCTGAAGCAGCTCGCCGAGCTCTACCCCGCCCCCGAGAGCACCGGCACCCCGGCGAAGGACACAGACACCGCGGCGGCACAGGCCGTCACCCCCGCCCCGCCCGCGGCACCGCCGCAGCCGACAGGCGGGGGGCCGGAAGCCGCCGCCGTACCGGTGGCCGAGGAGTCCCCGGCCGCGGTCGGCGCGCCGGCCGCCGTGTCGCTGCCGCGCACCGGACGGGCCCCGGGTCCGCGTCGCCCCGCTGCGGCGAAGGCCGCCCCGGCGGACACCCCCGCCCCCGGCGGGGCGTACGCGCACGGTCCGCTGCTCGTCCTCGATGCCGACTCCGAGCGGAACGTGACGGGCTACGGTGTCGGCGGTCTGATCCTGGACGTGCCCGCCAAGTCGCTGCCCGCGCTGGTGGAGTGGACGCTCACCGAGGCACATCTGGGGTCGGAGAGGCTGCACGGCTCGGGGAAGGACGGCGACCCGCTGCTGGTGCTCACCGAAGCGGCGTGCAAGCGGTACGGCCTGCCCGCCGTCCTGTCCGAGTCCGAGCGGCTTGCCGGACGGCTCCCGGAAGGACACAAGGTCATCAAGCAGCTCCAGCGCGCCGACTGGCAGCTCACCAAGCGCGGGCTGGGGCCGTGGGCGCGGATCTACCGCCCCGCCCAGGGCAGCCGCCGCAGGTGCGTGCAACTGTGCATCCCCTCCTGGCGCGCCCTGGACAAGCGCTCCTGGGGCCATGCCGCGCAGCTACCGCCGCCGGAGCTTGCCCGGGTGCTGGGCGTGTACACGGCCCGCGTGATGACGCCGGTCGGATCCACCGCCGTCACGGGACTGCAGTTGATGACCGCACTCAACCCGCCCACCCGCGCGAGCGAGCCGGACGCCGACGGCAGGCGGCACCGCGAGCACCGGCCCGGCTCGCTGGGCACCGAGCCGATGGATCCCGCGCCGTGCGAGGCGACCGACGGCCACCCCGTCCTGGCCCACCTGCCCCGCTTCCACGTGCGCGGCCCCGGTGAGCGGCTGTTCGAGGAGGCCTACGACTGGGCGCGGGATCTGACCGATGCCGAGTGCATGCGGCGGCACCTGGTCGGCATCGACGTCAACCTCGCCTTCGGGGCCGCCGCCAACGGCGCCGTCGTCGGCCTGGCATCGCCGCCCGTGCACGTCACCCGCCCGGTCTTCGACCCGGCACTGCCCGGTTCCTGGCTGGTCGACCTCTCCCACGTCGATCTCTCCCGGGTGAAGGTCGGCAAGCAGTGGTGCGACCTCGACGCCGCGCTGCTGCCCAGCCCGTTCACGCCGACCGGTGAGCGCCCCGAGGGGCCGGCCTGGTACGCCACGCCCACCGTGGCGTACGCCGTCGAGCTGGGCTACGACGTCGCGCCGCTGGAGGCCTGGGTGCGCGAGGACAGTGGCCGGTTCCTGGACGGCTGGTACAAGCGGCTGCGCGATGCCTACGTCGCCACCATGGCGGACCTCGGCGTCGCGGAGAAGCTCTCCCCGGCCGAGTTCCTCAAGGCGATGGACGGCTACAAGAGCCGTGATCCGGAGCTGGGAATCGTCGTGGACGCGGTCAAGATGACCGTCAAGGGCGGCATCGGCAAGCTGCAGGAGAAGGCGCGCGGCGGCGGCTGGAAGCCGGGGCAGGCGTGGCCCGCGCTCGCCCGGCCGACGTGGCGCCCGGACATCCGCGCCGCCGTCATCTCCCGGGCGCGGGTCAACATGCACCGCAAGATGCTGAATCTGGCGGCAGCCACCGGCCGTTACCCGGTCGCGGTCCTCTCCGACTGCGCCGTGTACGCCGCCGACGGGCCCAGCCCGCTGGATGTCCTGCCCTACGACCGCGACGGCAAGACGGTGCCGGGCTCGTTCCGGCTGGGGGTGTCTCCGGGGATGGTCAAGCACGAGGGCACCCAGAGCATGCTGTGGGGTGCGGACGTCCTCGAACAGCTCAGCGCCGACGGCCATGTCGCCAACCTCGCCCGCTACATCAAGACCGGCGTGGTCACCGCCAGGGACACCGGAGAATAGGGAGCGTTACAGGCGATGGTCACGGTCGGGGAGGAACTCGACAAGGCGGTGCAGGGCGCGTTCACGCGTCCCGTTCCCAAGTCCGCCGGGGCGCAGATGCGCTACCTCGTCAAGAAGCACGGCGGCCGGACGATGCCGGTGGCCGAGTTGCTCGGCATCAGCCGGCGCACGGTCGAGCGGTATGTGAACAACCAGATCAAAAGGCCCCGGCCGGAGCTCGCCGGCCGGCTGGAGCGTGAGGTCCGCGCACGCTGGCAGCCGCAGATCCGGGCCAGGGCGAAGCGGGCCGCGGCCACCACGAGCGGCATCATGATCGATGTGCAGGCGAGCTTCGGCTACACCGCCGCCGTCGGCAGCACCGACCAGGCCCGCGTGCGTCACCTCACCCTCGCCCTGCCGGCCCATCACGCCGCCCGCCTCCTTGCAGCCCGGGAAGCCGGGGTCGACGAGGACGACCTCCGCGAACTCGCGGCCCAGGCGTTGGGTGAGGTGTACTTCCGCGACGGCGGCAAGCGTGCCCACGGCCTCGAAGTGGAACTCAAGGACATCGTCGACCTGCAGTTCGAGCTGTAGCCGGTCAGGGCGCCGGAACCGGAAGCAGGAAAGGGCGTCGGGGAGAGCTGTGAGAGCAGGAGCGTTACGGACCGTGCCGCTGGCCGGGGAGCTGACCTCGTCGCTGATCAGCCGGGTCGCGGACCGCTACGGCCTGCCGGCCGCCGGGCTGCTGCGGCTGTGGACGTGCCGCAACTACCCCGCCCGGCACGTGGGCGGCGGTGCGCGGGCCGACTCGGAGGTCATCCTCAACGCGGCCGGACGGGCTGTGCTCGCCGAGCTGTGCGGCATCCAACCGGCAGTACTGGCGCGCGCGCTGCCCGCCTTCACCCTGGACGATCCCAAGATCAGCAGCGGCCGGGACGCCGCCGTGGCGCAGGCGCGGTGGCGTTCGGCGGGCGCGGTGGCGGGCGAGGCGGCGTTCGCCTGCCGGTCGTGCACCGCGCGGCGCACCGGGCAGACGGTGCGGGCGGTGCGGTATCTGCCGCGCTGGCAGCGGGTGTGTGCCCGGCACGAGCGGTGGCTGCTGGACGCGGACGCCGACCAGCCGCTGGAACACCTCGACCTGCGCGGTGTCCCGGAGGTGGCGGCCGCGCAGCGGCGGTGGGCGGGGGTGGCGCGCCGTGCGGGGCGTGCCGGGGCAAAGGGCGGGGAGGTGTTCGCCCTGGCACACGCGGTCGTGGCCCGGTGGTGGGAGGAGGCCCTGCACTGGCAGCAGGAGGAGATCTGGCCGCACCGTCTGCACCAGGTTGCGGGCGGCAACGCGGGGACGGATTTCGAGCGGTGGCGGATCGTGGGCCGGGACGCGGTCGTCTTCCCCGAGGTGGTGGCCGTGGCCGACGCGCTGCTGGACCCGGCCATGGCCGAACTGGTGTGGACGGACAGCGGCGCCGGGCGGCCGCGGCCGGGGCCGCGGCGGCGGGTGAGGTCCTCACCGCTCTGCCGGTGGCCTACCACGCGCTGTGGAGCGGGCGGCTGACCGCGGACCTGACCCGGCCGCTGGGCGAGCACACCCTCGTCTCGGCCGGCCGCCCGGACACGGCCAGGGACAGCACGGAGCAGGAGCAGGAGCAGTACGCGAGGTGAGCAGGAGCCATACGGCCGCCCCCGGCGGGCGGTGCGTTGCGGTGGGCGCGCAGGTCCGGTTCGAGGACCGCGCCTGGCAGGTGACCGGCCTGGCCGACGGACGGGTGTATCTGGTGGCCGGGGACGGGGCCAGCGCCTGTGTGCTGGCCTCCGCTTTGGTGGCCGCGCCCGGCTTCGCGGTGATCGGCGCGAGCGCGGCGCCGCCGGTGGTCCCGGTGCTGTGGGAGGCGGTGCCACTGGCGGCGCAGGAGCGGGCCCTGGCCTGGCTGCGGCACATCCGCGAGGTGGAGACCGGGCTGCCCGGCGGCCCCGGAAGCGGCACGCCGAGGCCCGAGTACAACCCGCAGGCGTTCACTCTGGCGCAGCGCGAGGCGGCCAAGGCGCGGGAGCTCGCAGGGCTGGGCTGGGCCAGGGTGAGCCGGACCACGGTGCAGCGGATGCGGCTGGTCTACGGCCGGCACGGGCTGTGGGGGCTGGTCGACAAGCGCCACCTGCGGGGCCCGTCGCCCACCGGGCGTGCGGACGAGCGGGTGGTAGCCGCCGTGCTGGAGGCCCTGCGCCGGTGCCGGGGCCGGAAGAAGACCACCATCCGGCAGGTGATCGAGCTGACGGAGCAGATCGTGGCGGACACCCACGGGCCGCATCAGGTGCGGCTGCCTGCCCGCTCGTCGCTGTACCGGCTGGTGAAGGCGCTGGCGGATCCGGCCGAGCCGCCGGGCAGCGCGGCGCGCACCGCCACCGCGGCGGGCCAGCCCGGTGGCCCGCCTGCCGCGCTGCGGCCCGCGGAGCGGGTGCAGGTAGCTACCGCCCGCCTGCCGGTCGGCGTGGTGGGTGAGGACGGGACCCCGGTGGTGGTGACGGTGACGGCCGCGCTGGACCAGGCGAGCGGCTGCGTGCTGGCCGCCGTGCTGCACCCGGAGCAGGACGGGCCGGTGGAGCTGTCGGTGCTGCTGGCCGAGATGGCCGTGCCCCGGCCGCTGCGCCCGGGCTGGCCCGCCCTGCTGGAGCAAGCCCACGCGGGTGGGCCGGCGCGGCGGCTGATGTCCTTGCCCGACCGGATCGAGGCTACCGCGTCGCGTCCGGCGGCCGTCCCCGAGACACTCGTCCTCGACCGGGGGCCGGCCGGTATGACCTCGGCGCACCTGACCGTGTGCGAGAGCCTGGGCATCAGCCTGGAGCCGGCCCCGCCGAGAGCGGCGGGCGCCGCCAGTGGTGCGCTGCGCACGCTTCAGGTGCTCGCCGGCCTGTTCACCCGGCACGCGGTGGCAGCCCGGCCGGCCGTCACCGCCGGACAGCAGGACCGGGCGGACGAGGCGGACGGGGTGTACTGGAGCATGCCGCAGCTGCAGGACCTGCTGGACGAATGGATCACTGGCGTCTGGCACCACCGTCCCCAGGAGCAGTTGCGGCATCCGCTGCTGCCCCGGGCGGGGCTGACGCCCAAGGAGATGTGGCAGGTGCTGCTGGGCGCGGCCGGGAAGGTGCCGCTGCCGCTGGCCGGGCAGGCCTACGGCGAACTGCTGCCAGCCCGGCGGAGCGCGGTGACCGAATCCGGCATCCGGCTGGGCGGGCGCCGCTACGACGATGCGTGCCTGGACGAACACCGCGGCCGCGGGGACCGGTTCGAGGTCCACCACCATCCTCATGACCCGCGGCAGGTCTTCGTCCGGCTGCCCGACGGCCAGCTCCACGCGGTGCCCTGGGCGCAGGGCGAGCACGGCTTACGACCCTTCGACGAGCTGCTGCGGCGCCGCACGGGCACCGTCCTCGCACACCGTGCCGCCAGCGGCGGCACGACGGCCGTGGAACCGGGCGGGTTGTCGGTGTACGACGCCGAGGCGGAGGCCGGACAGTGGTGAGCACCCCCGGCCGCCCGGCCCGCGCCGTGGCCGCCGCCCGGCGCCGGCAGGTCAAACTCGGGGCGTATGTGACGTTCGAGGGCCGCCCCTGGCAGGTGGCCGCTGTGGCCGGGGCCTCGGTACGCCTCGTCGACGAGGACGGGCAGACCGCCTCGGTTCTGACCTCGCTGCTGTTCGCCGATCCCACCTTCGCGGTGGTGGACTGCCCGGTCCCCGCCGCGGCGCCGTGGGGCCTTTTGGAGACGGTGCCCGAACGGGAGCGGGAGAGGGCGATGGCCTGGCAGCGGCACATCCGTGAGATCGAGACCGGGCTGCCCGACGGGCCCGGCAGCACCGGCTCCCCCCGGCCCGAGTACGACCCGCAGCGCACCTCGATGGCCGAGCGGGAGCAGGCCAAGGCCGACGAACTCGCGGCCCTGGGCTGGCCGCGGGCCAGCCGGGCCACCGTGCGCCGCATGCGCGCCCGCTACCACACGGGCGGCGTGATGGGCCTGGTCCGGCAGCGCAAGCCGCCGAGCGCGACCGGGCGTGCGGATGAGCGGGTGGTGGCCGCGGTGCTGGAGGCGCTGCGCCGCCAGCGCGGCCGCTCCACGGGCACCCTGAAGGGGCTGCGGGAGGTGACCGGGCAGATCCTGGCCGAGGCCCACGGGCCGGGCGCGGTGGCACTGCCGGCGCCGTCGACGTTCAACCGGCTGGTGCGGGTCCTGGCCGACCCGCTGGAACACCCGGGGCGTCCCGCCCGCACCGCCACCGCCGTGCCGGTGCGGCCGTTCACGCCGGTGGTCGCGCTGCGGCCGGGCGAGCTGGTGCAGGTCGACACCACCCGGCTGGACATCATGGCCATCGGCGAGGACGGAAAGCCGGTGCGCCCGGAGCTCACGATCGCCCTGGACGTGGCAACACGGTCGGTGGTGGCGGCCGTGCTGCGCGAGCAGAGCACCCAGGCGGTGGACGCGGCCCTGCTGCTGGCGGAGATGGCCGTGCCCCACCCGGTGCGGCCCGGCTGGGGCGAGCATCTGCGCCTGGCCCACGCCGCCGTCCCCTACGACCGGCTCCTCGCCCTGGACGCGCGGCTTGAACAGGCGGCGGCGCGGCCGGTGGTGGTGCCGGAGACGATCGTCATCGACCGCGGGCGGGTGTTCCTCTCCGCCGCTTTCCTGGCCGCCTGTGAATCCCTCGGAGTGAGCGTGCAGCCCGCCCCGCCCCGCTCCCCCACCGCAAAGGGCGCCGTGGAACGGACCTTCGGCAGCATCAACATCCTTTTCGCCCAGCACGTCGCCGGCTACACCGGCCCCCACATCCTGGCGCGCGGCGAGGCAGTGGAAGACGAAGCCCGCTTCACCGTGGCCCAGATGCAGGAACTGCTGGACGAGTGGATCACCGCGTGCTGGCAGCACCGCCCCCACGACGGGCTGCGCCACCCCCTCCTGCCCAAGAAGGCGCTGTCACCGGGCGAGATGTGGGCCGCGCTGCTGGGCGCGAGCGGCTATGTGCCGCTGCCGCTGACCGGAGCCGACTACACGGAACTGCTGCCGGTGCGCTTCCACCCGGTCACCGGCCGCGGCATCCGCATCAACCACCGCACCTACGACCACGCCATCCTCAACGAACACCGAGGACGGCCCTGCCCCACCGGCCCCGGCGGCAAGTGGGAGGTCCACCTCAACCCGCATGACGTCCGCCAGATCTATCTCCGCCTGCCCGACGGACACCTGCACGAGATCCCGTGGATCCACCGCGACCACGTCCACGCGCCCATGCGCGAGACCACCTGGCGCCACATCCGCACCACCCTCGAGCAGCGCGCCGAACGCGAGACACACGAAGCCGCCCTCGCCGAGGCCGCCGACCAGATCCTGCGCCACACCCGGCCCACCACACCGGCGCCGCCAGCCGTGCCCGCCACGGCGCCGGGCACGCGCGCCGGGAAGGCAGCCTCCCAGGCAGCAGGCGGCGAACCGGCAGTACCGCACCGTACTGCGGCCCAGGCCGCAACGGAGGCGGAGGACAGCCTGGATGCGCTGGACGCCCGATCCCCCGCCGAAGACCGGGACGACGTCGGCGCCGATGAGTCCGGCGCACTCACGCTGCCGGAAAGCGGCGCGCTGACGCTGTACGACGCCGACCAGGAGGCCGAACTGTGGTGAGCCCTGCGCGCCCTTCGCCCCCGAACGACGGGGAGGCGGCCGCGGGCACGGTGACGACGTTCGACGGCTTCGCCCGGTTCGCCCACGCCGCACCCCCCACGCCGCCGCAGCCGGGCCAGGCACCCCGCTCGGCGGAGGAACGCCTGGCCTACCACTCGCAGTTCGTCACCGTGCGCACCCCGGCCATCGAATCCCTGGCACGCCAGGTCCGCACTCTGATGGTCCTGGGCCGCCACCAGGAGGCCACCGCCCGGCCGTCGCTGATCGTCACCGGCCCGGCCACCACCGGCAAGACCACCGCGCTGCTCCAGGTCGGCCGTACCTGCCACCTCGCCCACACCCGTCGCGCCCACCCGGGCGACACCAGCGTGCCCGTCGCCTACGTGCTGGTACCGCCCGGCGCCACCGCCAAGACCCTGGCCGCCGAGTTCGCCCGCTACCTCGGCATCCCCGTGGCCGGCCGCATGACCACCGCGCAGATCACGACCGCCGTCTGCCACACCTACACCACGGCCGGCGTTGCACTCGTGCTGATCGACGAGATCCACCGGCTCAACCCGCGCTCCTCCAGCGGCGCGGAGGCCGCCGACTGGCTCAAGGACCTCACCGAACGTATCGGCGCCACATTCGTCTACGCAGGCATCGATGTCACCGCCAGCGCCGTTTTCAGCGGAGTACGCGGCGCACAGCTGGCCGGACGCGCCTCTCTGATCGACTGCGGAGCGCTGCCCGCCCGCGCCGGCCACCGCGAGCCGTTCCGCGAGCTGATCACCACCCTGGAAGCCGCCCTCGACCTCACCGCGCACCGCACCGGCAGCCTGCCCAGGCTGGCGCCCTACCTGCACGAACGGACCGCCGGACGCATCGGCAGCCTCTCACGCCTGATCCGCCAGGCCGCCATCGAAGCCATCTGCGAAGGCACCGAGCGCATCACCAAGACCCTGCTGGACACCATCGCACTGGACCACCTCGCCGAAGAGCACTACCGGCCCCGAACCCCCGCCCGCCGCACCCGCCCCGACCGGTGACCGCCCCCACCCGGACCCATCCCACGCCCGCGGTGCGGCTCGGCACGATGTGGCCCAGCCCGCCCGGTGCGCTGCGCGTGCGACCGCTGCCCCGCGAAACGGCAGCCTCCTACCTCACCCGCCTCGCCGCCGCCTACCACCTCTCCCCCGCCCACCTCCTGGGCGGCCTGCACATCACCGCCACCGGCACCCCCGCCGCCCCACACGCCACCGAACTCCACCTCAGCTGCGAAGCCGCCCGCCGCCTGGCCGCCTTCACCCGCATCCCGCCCGCCCACCTCAACCGCGCACTGACCCGCCGGCCCCTACCCGCCACCATCGCCACCGCGCCCACCGCCACCGCCCGCTGGCAGCCCCTCGCCTCCGCCGTGCAGCCCCTGCCGGCCTGCAACGCCTGCACCCTGCGCCGCCCGCCCCACCACGCCGCCCCCGCGTGGATCCACCCCGCGCCCGACCTACCCCGGGCCATGATCTGCACCCGTCACCAGCAGGCCTCCAGCGACCCCCGACACCGCGCCCCCCTCAACATCCGCACCCTGCCCGAACTCACCCGAACCCGCCTCGCCGCCCGCCGTCGCCCCACGGCGGCCTCCCTGAGCTGGGCCACCACGATCACCACCCGCTGGTACGACCACCACCAGCACCTCCACACCCGCTGGCACGAGCGCCTGCACCAGCTCACCACCGCCAACCCCCACCTCACCCCAGGCCCGGCCTCCCCCACCCTGACCTGCCGGGGCCTGGTCACCTACCCCGAAACCCTCACCCTCGCCGCGGCCCTCGACCACCTGCCCCCGCACCCCCTCAACCGCGCGCAGCAGACCGCCTTCCTCCACCACCTGGCCGGCCGCCTCCAACTACCCCGCCTCGCACCGGCCGACCACGACCTGCTCTGGCAACGCCTCACCACCCGCTGAACCAACCCACACCCCCACCGCCCCAGCACACACAGCCGGCCAGCAACGGCAACCTATAGACGCGCCAACCACACTGAGCAAAAACCACCACACCGCTCAGCACCCTGCACAACACCAAACACCCAGCTCAACCCACGTATCCCCCGACACCGGACACTCGGTTCCGCGTAAACCCCACCAACTGACCAGAACTACCAGCCAGTACAACTGAACAACAGCAGGCCACAATCAAGATCAATAAGCACACCACCAGCTACGCCATACATGGTGCGGGAATCTGCACTACAGTGCGTCCGTCTCGGGGGCCTGTCAGGGTGCCCACCGCCACGACAGTCAGACGGACGGGAGGACGACCAGCCCATGCGGTTCGGTGGCGCACATGCTGCAGTGCGGCGTATCTGGACAGTGGAGCTGCGCCCGGAAGCGGACGGCCCCGTACTCGTCTGCCCCTCGTGTACCGCCCGCACCTTCCCCCTGCAGGCCTCCTCCGCACGGTCGGCCGCCCTGGCACATCTGGCCTGCCATGTCCGCGCGGACGCACTGCCCGCGCACCTGCGCAGCTGCCAGTGCCGGCTGCGAGGCTGCGTCTGGCATCCGCGTCATCGCGGCTGTGCCGTGAAGTTTCCCCGTGATCTTGGACACTCGATGGTTATGCCGCGAGGGTGTGTTGATGCCGTTGCCTGGTCTCGGCCGGGGTGAGGTAGCCGAAGATTTTGTGCTTGCGCAGGCGTCGGC
>NZ_JBFADM010000076.1:0-35253 GCF_040641355.1 Streptomyces sp. NPDC020996 | reverse complement strand
AGTTCTCAAGGAACGGTCGCTTCCTTTGTACTCACCCTCTCGGGCTTTCCTCCGGGCGCTTCCCTTCGGTCTTGCGTTTCCGACTCTATCAGATCTTTGCTCGATCCGATTTCCTCGGTGCTTTCCAGGTTCCCGCTCTCGCGTTTCCCTTTCCGGCGGTTCCGACTTTATCAGAAGTTCTGAGTCGGAATTCCCGCCCCTCCGGGACTGACTCCCGGCGCGCGAAGCAACCGGGTTCCCGTTCAGGCGGAGCCGTAAACGTACTGGAGCGGGGCTCCCCGATGCAAATCGAGGCGCCCCGCTGCCGGTTCGCACGGACGAGGGTCCGTCGGGCCGTCAGACCTCCACGACGACCGGGAGGATCATCGGCCTGCGCCGATAGGTGTCCGAGACCCACTTGCCGAGGGTGCGGCGGATGAGCTGCTGCAGCTGGTGGGGCTCCACGACGTCGTCCTGGGCCGAACGCTCCAGTGCCTCCGTGATCTTCGGGAGCACCGCGCCGAAGGCCGAGTCGTCGATGCCGGAGCCGCGGGCCTGGATGTGCGGGCCACCCGTGATCTTGCCGGTCGTCGAGTCCATGACCACGAAGACCGAGATGATGCCCTCGTCGCCGAGGATCTTGCGGTCCTTCAGGGCCGGCTCGCCGACGTCTCCCACCGAGAGGCCGTCGACGTAGACGTATCCCGCGTGGACCTTGCCCGAGATCTTCGCCTTGCCCTCGATGAGGTCGACGGCGATGCCGTCCTCGGCGATGACGATGCGGTCGTGCGGGACGCCCGTGAGGGCGCCCAGTTCGGCGTTGGCCCTGAGGTGGCGCCATTCGCCGTGGACCGGCATCAGGTTCTTGGGCCGGCAGATGTTGTAGAAGTACAGGAGCTCGCCCGCGGACGCGTGACCCGAGACGTGCACCTTGGCGTTGCCCTTGTGGACGACGTTGGCGCCCCAGCGGGTGAGACCGTTGATCACGCGGTAGACCGCGTTCTCGTTGCCGGGGATCAGGGACGACGCGAGGATCACGGTGTCGCCGTCGACGATGCGGATCTGGTGATCCCTGTTGGCCATGCGGGACAGGGCCGCCATCGGCTCGCCCTGGGAGCCCGTGCAGACCAGGACCACCTCGTGGTCCGGCAGGTCGTCGAGGGTCTTGACGTCCACCACCAGGCCCGGCGGGATCTTCAGGTAGCCCAGGTCCCGGGCGATGCCCATGTTGCGGACCATGGAACGGCCGACGAAGGCGACCCGGCGGCCGTACTCGTGCGCCGCGTCCAGGATCTGCTGGATGCGGTGGACGTGGCTGGCGAAGCTCGCCACGATGATCCGCTTGCGGGCGCTCGCGAAGACCTGGCGCAGGACGTTGGAGATGTCCCGCTCGTGCGGAGTGAAGCCCGGGACCTCGGCGTTCGTGGAGTCGGAGAGGAGGAGGTCGATGCCCTCCTCGCTCAGGCGCGCGAAGGCGTGGAGGTCGGTGAGGCGGTTGTCCAGCGGGAGCTGGTCCATCTTGAAGTCGCCCGTGTGGACGACCATGCCCGCCGGGGTGCGGATCGCGACCGCCAGGGCGTCCGGGATGGAGTGGTTGACCGCGATGAACTCGCAGTCGAAGGGGCCGACGTGCTCGCGGTTCCCCTCCGCCACCTCGAGGGTGTAGGGGCGGATGCGGTGTTCCTGGAGCTTGGCCTCGATCAGGGCGAGGGTCAGCTTGGAGCCGATCAGCGGGATGTCCGGCTTCTCGCGCAGAAGGAACGGGACGCCGCCGATGTGGTCCTCGTGGCCGTGCGTGAGGACGATGGCCTCGACGTCGTCGAGGCGGTCCCGGATGGACGAGAAGTCCGGCAGGATCAGGTCGATTCCGGGCTGCTCCTCCTCGGGGAAGAGCACTCCGCAGTCGACGATCAGCAGGCGGCCGCCGTACTCGAAGACCGTCATGTTCCGGCCGATCTCGCCGAGACCGCCGAGCGGGGTGACTCGCAGGCCGCCTTCGGGGAGCGGCGGGGGCGAGCCGAGTTCAGGATGCGGATGACTCAAAAGACTCTCCTCACCACACACGCCACGTACCGGTGGGCACGTGGCGCGCGTGACGTTCGTGCATGAGCAGTTGTCGTTGTGGTGCGGGCACCGGTGGCCCGCCTATTCAGTTGTGAAGTCCGATGTCAGAGCTGTACCCCGCCCGCGGCAAGATCGATCTTGAGCTGCTCGATCTCTTCGGGCGTGCACTCGAGCATGGGCGCGCGCAGGGGGCCGGCGGGCAGGCCCTGGAGGGCGAGTGCGGCCTTCGACGTCATGACGCCCTGGGTGCGGAACATGCCCGTGTAGACGGGGAGCAGCTTCTGGTGGATCTCCGTCGCCTTCTGGACGTCCCCGGAGACGAACGCCTCCACCAGAGCGCGCAGGTCCGGGGTGACGACGTGGCCGACGACGGAGACGAAGCCGACCGCGCCCACCGAGAGCAGGGGCAGGTTCAGCATGTCGTCGCCGGAGTACCAGGCGAGTCCGGAGCGGGCGATGGCCCAGCTGGCCCGGCCGAGATCGCCCTTGGCGTCCTTGTTGGCGACGATCCGCGGGTGCTCGGCGAGCCGGACCAGGGTCTCGGTGTTGACGGGGACGCCGCTGCGGCCCGGGATGTCGTACAGCATGACCGGCAGGTCGGCGGCGTCGGCGACGGCCGTGAAGTGCCGGTAGAGGCCCTCCTGCGGGGGCTTGTTGTAGTACGGCGTGACGACCAGGAGACCGTGGGCGCCGGCCTGCTCCGCGGCGCGGGCGAGTTCGATGCTGTGGTGGGTGTCGTTCGTGCCGACGCCGGCGACGACGTGGGCGCGGTCGCCGACGGCCTCCAGGACCGCCCGTACGAGATCCGATTTCTCCGCGTCGCTGGTGGTGGGGGACTCGCCGGTGGTGCCGTTGACGATCAGGCCGTCGTTGCCTGCGTCCACCAGGTGGGCGGCGAGCCGCTGCGCGCCGTCGAGGTCGAGTGCGCCGTCCGCCGTGAAAGGCGTGACCATGGCGGTGAGGACCCGCCCGAAGGGGGTCTGCGGAGTGGAGGTCGGAGCCATGGGTAACACGCTACTCGTTGCTCACGGCGGGGTCTGCCCTCGGGTCGGCGCGAAAAGTCCGGACAAAGGTGGAGCCCGGTACTGCCTGCTCGGGGGTTCAAGCAGTACCGGGTCCGTTGATCAGGCTAGATGAACTTCCACAAATGCCGCAATACGGACACTTCGCCCGGCTGAGACGTACAGGTGTGCGCCGCCGGGGAGCGCGGACGGGTTACGGCGCCACTCGCCCGTTCGCGTTGAACGCCTGGTACGTGAGCGGCATGAGCCGGGCCCACTCCGCCTCCATCTTCTCGCCGACCATCTCGATCTCCCGCTGTGGGAAGGACGGCACCTTCGCCGCCTCGTGCTGGGTGCGCAGGCCGAGGAAGTGCATCAGGGAGCGGGCGTTGCAGGTGGCGTACATGGAGGAGAACAGGCCGACCGGGAGGACGGAGCGGGCCACCTCGCGGGCGACGCCGGCGGCGAGCAGCTCCTGGTAGGCGGCGTACGCCTGCTGGTAGGACTCGCCCAAGGCGGCGCGGACCGTCTCGTGCTGCGCCGGGGTCCCCTCGACGAAGACGTACTTGCCGGGGCGCCCTTCCTGGACCAGCTTGCGGGACTCGTCGGGGACGTAGAAGACCGGCTGGAGCTCCCGGTACCGACCCGACTCCTCGTTGTAGGACCAGCCCACGCGGTGCCGCATGAACTCGCGGAAGACGAAGATCGGCGCGCTGATGAAGAACGTCATCGAGTTGTGCTCGAACGGGCTGCCGTGCCGGTCCCGCATGAGGTAGTTGATCAGGCCCTTGGAGCGCTCCGGGTCCTTCTGCAGCTCCTCGAGCGACTGCTCACCCAGGGTCGAGACGCGGGCGGCGAACAGAACGTCGGAGTCCGAAGCGCTGGACTTCACCAACTCAACGGTGACATCGCTGCGCAAGGAGACATTGGGTTCGCAGGCGGAGGTCACAGAACGTCCTTCCCATCACGTGTGCGGTGCGGCGCCCACTCTACGGGGCGCTCTTCGGCACCTCGTTCACCGGTGCCGCGGAGGCGCTTACTCGTCCGGGCCCCCGGTGCTGGTGGGCGGGGGCAACGGGCGGATAGCCTCACCGGTCAGTACAGCCCGCGCATGGATCGAGTGAGGACCAGTCGTGCCCCTGCCCTTCCTGACGGCCGACCGTGGATTCGAGGCGACCGACGACGTCGCGTTGCCGTTCGACGACCGGGAGCGCTGGCGGCGTCCGTACCGGCCCGGGCCATGGCGGGTGGGCGCGGCGGCGATCCTGCTGCTGCTCGCCTCGTTCGTGCTGTTCGCGGCGGTCGCCATCGCGTTCACCGCGCCGCCGGCGCGGTCCGGCTTGGTCTTCGGCGTCGCCCTGGCCGTCATCGTGGGCGCCCTGCGGCTGCTGCGCATGGGCGTGTGGGTGAGCCCGCAGGGCCTGCGCCACGTCGGCTTCGCCGGGACCCGCACCACGCCCTGGGAGCGGGTCGTGGCCGTGCGGACGGTGCAGCAGCCGGTGCGCTGGCTTGGGCTGCCGCGGACCGTGCAGGGTCAGGCGCTGACGCTCGTACGGCGGGACCGTTCCGCGGGCGGCGCACCGCCGCTGATGACCACCCACAACGCCGACTTCCTGGGCCGCGTCGAGGCGTTCGACCGGGCGGCCGACACGATCGAGGCGTGGGCCGCGGAGCACCGGCGGGCCTGAGCCCGGGAGCGTCGTGCGGAGGGGGCCGTCCGGGTGCGGGCGGCACCCTCCGCGTCCGGTCGCAGCGCAGCCCGCGGAGAACCGCGTCCCGCCCGCGCCGGAGCAGCCGGCGGCAGGGGGCGGGCGCCGCGTGGACTTTCCGTGTCCCGCGTGTGCGGCCGGGGGGGTGCTTCAGGCTCGTGTACAGGCGCGGGCGCGGGGTGAGGGCGGCGGGGCGATGGCGGGCCGCGGGTTCAGGCGCGCTTGAGGCGCGTGCAGACGAGCGCTCGGGCGTGCCGCATAGGTGTGTGGTCAGGCGTCGGCGGTGCGGCCGTCGTGGAGGGCGATGGCGCGCTGCATGGCCTTGCGGGCCCGTGGGGTGTCGCGGGCGTCGTGGTAGGCGACGGCCAGGCGGAACCAGCTGCGCCAGTCGTCCGGCGCGGCCTCCGTCTCGGCCTTGCGCCGGGCGAAGACCTCGTCGGCCGAGTCGCGGTCGATGCGGCCGGCCGGGGTGCGCTTCAGCTCGTCGACCGGCAGGCCGCCCTCGGCTTCGAGTTCGGCGGCGAGCCGGTTGGCCTTGCGGACGAACTGGGTGTTCTTCCACAGGAACCAGACGCCGATGACCGGCAGGATCAGCACCGCCACGCCGAAGGTGACGGTCAGCAGGGTGCCGGACTGGATGAGCATGACGCCGCGGCTGCCGACCAGGACGAAGTAGAAGACCAGGACGGCGGCCGTGACGGTGTAGGAGATCTTCGCGCGCATGATGTCGCCGGGCTCAGCCCAGGTCCAGGAAGTGTTCCAGGCCGAAGGTGAGGCCCGGGGTCGTCACGACCCGGCGGGCGCCCAGCAGGATGCCCGGCATGAAGCTGCTGTGGTGGAGGGAGTCGTGCCGGATGGTGAGGGTCTCGCCCTCGCCGCCCAGCAGGACCTCCTGGTGGGCCAGCAGGCCGCGCAGCCGGACGGCGTGGACGGGGACGCCGTCCACGTTCGCGCCGCGCGCGCCGTCCAGGGCCGTCGCCGTGGCGTCCGGCGCGGGGGGCGAGCCGGCCTTCGCGCGGGCGGCGGCGATGAGCTGGGCGGTGCGCGTGGCGGTGCCGGACGGGGCGTCCACCTTGTTCGGGTGGTGCAGCTCGACGACCTCGACGGACTCGAAGTACGGCGCCGCGATCTGCGCGAACTTCATGGTGAGGACGGCGCCGATGGAGAAGTTGGGCGCGATGAGCACGCCCGTCTCCGGCGACTGCTCCAGCAGGCCGCGCAGCCGGGCGAGGCGCTCGTCGGTCCAGCCGGTGGTGCCGACGACCGCGTGGATGCCGTGGCTCACGCAGTACTCGAGGTTGGCCATCACCGAGTCGGGGGTGGTGAGTTCGACGGCGACCTGGGCGCCGGTTCCGGCGAGCGTCTCCAGCCGGTCGCCCCGGCCGAGGGCGGCGACCAGTTCCATGTCCTCGGCGGCCTCGACGGCCCGTACCGCCTCCGAGCCGATCCGGCCCTTGGCGCCGAGGACCGCCACGCGCAGCTTGCTCATGTTCTTGCTTCCTTAACGAGACTACGGGACTACGGGGACTACGGGACTCAACGGGAGGGGTCAGGCGACGGCGTCGTGCAGGCGGGAGGCCTGCTTGTCCTTCAGCGGGCCGATGACCGACAGGGACGGCCGCTGTCCCAGGATGTCGCGGGCCACCGAGCGCACGTCGTCCGGGGTCACCGACGCTATCCGGGCCAGCATGTCGTCGACCGACATCTGCTCGCCCCAGCACAGTTCGCTCTTGCCGATACGGTTCATCAGCGCGCCCGTGTCCTCCAGGCCCAGCACCGTGGAGCCCCGGAGCTGGCCGACGGCGCGGCCGATCTCCTCGTCGGACAGACCGTGCTCGGCGACCTGGTCGAGTTCGTCGCGGCAGATCTTGAGCACGTCGTGCACCTGCGAGGGCCTGCAGCCCGCGTACACGCCGAACAGTCCGCAGTCGGCGAAGCCGGAGGTGTACGAGTACACGCTGTAGGCCAGGCCGCGCTTCTCGCGGACCTCCTGGAACAGCCGGGAGGACATGCCTCCGCCGAGGGCGGTGTTGAGCACGCCGAGGGCCCAGCGGCGGTCGTCGGTGCGGGGCAGACCGGGCATGCCGAGGACGACGTGCGCCTGCTCGGTCTTGCGGGCGATCAGCTCGACGCGGCCCGCGGTGCGGATGGTGCGCCGCCCGCCGCGCGGGGCGATGGGTGTGGCGTGGCCGTCGGTGAGGGCGCCCGCCTTCTCGAAGGCCGCGCGGACCTGTCGTACGACCTTGTTGTGGTCGACGTTTCCGGCGCAGGCGACCACGAGGTGGGTGGGATCGTAGTGCTTCTTGTAGAAGCGGCGGATGCGGTCGGCGGTGAGGGCGTTGACGGTGTCGACGGTGCCGAGGACGGGACGGCCGAGGGGGTTGTCGCCGAACATCGTGTGCGCGAACAGGTCGTGGACACAGTCGCCGGGGTCGTCCTCGGTCATGGCGATCTCTTCGAGGATGGCGCCGCGTTCGACGTCGACGTCCTCCTCGAGGATCAGGGAGCCGGTCAGCATGTCGCAGACGACGTCGATGGCGAGGGGCAGGTCGGTGTCGAGCACGCGCGCGTAGTAGCACGTGTACTCCTTCGCCGTGAACGCGTTCATCTCGCCGCCGACCGCGTCGAGGGCGGAGGAGATGTCGAGCGCGCTGCGCCGGGAGGTGCCCTTGAAGAGCAGGTGCTCCAGGTAGTGCGTGGCGCCGTTCAGGGCCGGGGTCTCGTCGCGGGAGCCGACGTGCGCCCAGATGCCGAAGGTCGCCGAGCGCACGGAGGGCAGGGTCTCGGTGACGACGCGCAGGCCACCGGGGAGGGTGGTCTTACGGACGGTGCCGATGCCGTTCGCGCCCTTGATGAGGGTTTGGGTACGGGCGACGGCCCGCGCCTCCGAAGAGGTGCGGGCCGTCGCCTCGGAGCCACGGGACGTCACTGGTCGGCGTCGTCCTTCTTGGTCTCGTCGGAGCCGTTGCCGGAGTCGCCCTCGCCCTCGATCACGGGGATCAGGGAGAGCTTGCCGCGGGAGTCGATCTCGGCGATCTCGACCTGGACCTTCTGGCCCACGCCGAGCACGTCCTCGACGTTCTCCACGCGCTTGCCGCCGGCCAGCTTGCGGATCTGCGAGATGTGCAGCAGACCGTCCTTGCCGGGCAGCAGGGAGACGAACGCGCCGAAGGTGGTCGTCTTCACGACCGTGCCCAGGTAGCGCTCGCCGACCTCGGGCATCGTCGGGTTGGCGATGCCGTTGATCGTGGCGCGGGCGGCCTCGGCGGCCGGACCGTCGGCGGCGCCGATGTAGATCGTGCCGTCGTCCTCGATGGTGATCTCGGCGCCGGTGTCCTCCTGGATCTGGTTGATCATCTTGCCCTTGGGGCCGATGACCTCGCCGATCTTGTCGACCGGGATCTTCACGGTGATGATCCGCGGCGCGTTGGGGGACATCTCGTCCGGCGTGTCGATCGCTTCCATCATCACGTCGAGGATGTGGAGGCGGGCGTCACGGGCCTGCTTGAGGGCGGCGGCCAGGACGGAGGCCGGGATACCGTCCAGCTTGGTGTCGAGCTGGAGCGCGGTCACGAACTCCTTGGTGCCGGCGACCTTGAAGTCCATGTCGCCGAAGGCGTCCTCCGCACCGAGGATGTCGGTGAGGGTGACGTAGTGCGTCTCACCGTCGATCTCCTGGGAGATCAGGCCCATGGCGATGCCGGCGACGGGGGCCTTCAGCGGCACACCGGCGTTCAGCAGCGACATGGTGGAGGCGCAGACCGAGCCCATGGACGTCGAGCCGTTGGAGCCGAGGGCCTCGGAGACCTGACGGATCGCGTAGGGGAACTCCTCGCGCGTCGGCAGGACCGGCACCAGGGCGCGCTCGGCGAGGGCGCCGTGGCCGATCTCGCGGCGCTTGGGGGAGCCGACGCGGCCGGTCTCGCCGGTGGAGTACGGCGGGAAGTTGTAGTTGTGCATGTAGCGCTTGCGGGTCACCGGGGAGAGGGTGTCCAGCTGCTGCTCCATGCGCAGCATGTTGAGGGTGGTGACGCCCAGGATCTGGGTCTCGCCACGCTCGAACAGCGCGGAGCCGTGGACCCGCGGGATGGCCTCGACCTCGGCGGCCAGGGTGCGGATGTCGGTGACACCGCGGCCGTCGATGCGCTTCTTCTCCTTGATGACGCGCTCACGGACCAGGGACTTGGTCAGCGAGCGGTACGCGGCGGAGATCTCCTTCTCGCGGCCCTCGAACTCCGGCAGGAGCTTCTCGGCGGCGAGGGTCTTGACGCGGTCCAGCTCGGCCTCGCGCTCCTGCTTGCCGGCGATGGTGAGCGCCTGGGCGAGCTCGGGCCTGACCGCGGCGGTGAGCGCCTCCAGGACGTCGTCCTGGTAGTCGAGGAAGATCGGGAACTCGGCGGTCGGCTTGGCGGCCTTCGCGGCGAGGTCGGCCTGGGCCTTGCACAGGACCTTGATGAAGGGCTTCGCGGCGTCCAGACCGGCGGCGACGACCTCCTCGGTGGGCGCCTCGGCGCCGCCCTTGACCAGCTGGATGGTCTTCTCGGTGGCCTCGGCCTCGACCATCATGATCGCGACATCGCCGTCCTCCAGGACGCGGCCCGCGACGACCATGTCGAAGACGGCGTCCTCGAGCTCGGTGTGCGTCGGGAAGGCCACCCACTGACCGCGGATCAGCGCGACGCGGACG
Organism: Streptomyces sp. NPDC020996; assembly: GCF_040641355.1. Taxonomy (NCBI): domain Bacteria; kingdom Bacillati; phylum Actinomycetota; class Actinomycetes; order Kitasatosporales; family Streptomycetaceae; genus Streptomyces; species Streptomyces sp. NPDC020996. The sequence continues at coordinate 25,813 of NZ_JBFADM010000076.1, read as the reverse complement.
CCGCCGATCGGGCCGGAGAAGGGCAGACCGGCCAGCTGCGTGGACGCGGACGCGGCGTTGATCGCCACGACGTCGTACAGGTGGTCGGGGTTGAGGGCCATGATCGTGGCGACGACCTGGATCTCGTTGCGCAGGCCCTTCTTGAAGGACGGGCGCAGCGGGCGGTCGATGAGGCGGCAGGTGAGGATCGCGTCCTCGCTCGGCCGGCCCTCACGACGGAAGAAGCTGCCGGGGATCTTTCCGGCGGCGTACATCCGCTCCTCGACGTCCACCGTCAGCGGGAAGAAGTCGAGCTGGTCCTTGGGCTGCTTCGACGCGGTGGTGGCCGACAGCACCATGGTGTCGTCGTCCAGGTACGCCACGGCGGAGCCGGCGGCCTGCCTGGCCAGGCGGCCCGTCTCGAAGCGGATGGTGCGGGTGCCGAAGGAACCGTTGTCGATGACGGCTTCGGCGTAGTGGGTCTCGTTCTCCACTAGCGTTTTCTCCGATACTTTTCGTCTTTTGTCCCCGCCTGCCCGTGTGACAGGGGGACCGTCACGGAGAAGCGCGCCGTCTGGTGCGGGCCGGTCTTCGATCGAAGCACCCGGGGCTCACGCCCGGGGGCCACTACCGAGGACCGGCGGCGGCGAGGTGCGCTTCTCGCTGTGTCGTACGTCGTGCGTCGCGCGTTGCGCGTCACACGTTGCGCGTCCTGCGTTGTGTGTTTTGCTACCACACTACAAAGCGCGGGTGACACTCCGCATGTTTCCGCACGTACGGTGAAGGTTTCCGTACCTACGGCAAAGGGAGCGGTCCCGATCCTCCGGGAACCGCTCCCTTCACGGCGTCTTACTTGGCGCCCGCCGCACCGCGGCGGATGCCGAGGCGGTCGACCAGCGCACGGAAGCGCTGGATGTCCTTCTTCGCCAGGTACTGCAGCAGGCGGCGGCGCTGACCGACGAGGATCAGCAGGCCGCGGCGGGAGTGGTGGTCGTGCTTGTGGGTCTTGAGGTGCTCCGTCAGGTCGGAGATCCGACGGGAGAGCAGAGCGACCTGGACCTCGGGGGAGCCGGTGTCACCCTCCTTGGTACCGAACTCGGAGATGATCTGCTTCTTCGTGGCGGCGTCGAGCGACACGCGTACTCCTCATAGTCTGTGAACGGCCACCGAGTGCCCCCGGTCTGCTTCTCGGGGGAGCTTCCGTGACTCGGAAGGCGGGGATCCGCTGGGCGCGGCCTCCAGGGCGATGGGCTCCGGGGGCGCGTACACGAACGGCCGTCACTCAGGGTACCAGGAGGTGGCGGGCCCCTTGACCGCGGTCACCGAACCGCCCGGGGCGGGCCCGCGAGGCCACTAAGGTGAGCGCGGACCGTTACGTAACGTAGGGAAGGGGTCGCTGCGGGATGGCGGAGACGGAGCAGGAGATCAAGGCGCGCAAGGAACGCGAGCGGGACGAGCTCTACGCCCTCGACATCTCCGGCGTCGAGTGGCACAGCGCGCCGGGCACGGAGGAGCACGAGGAGCGGGTCGAGATCGCCTATCTTCCCGACGGCGCCGTGGCCATGCGGTCCTCACTCGACCCGGACACCGTGCTGCGGTACACCGAGGCGGAGTGGCGGGCCTTCGTGCTCGGCGCCCGCGACGGGGAGTTCGACCTGGAGCCGGCGCCGGGGAGCGGGGAACCCGCCGCGGAGTGAGGGGCGGGACGCACGGGCGTCGAAGAGCCGGAGAGGGGCGGCACACGCTTGTGCCGCCCCTCTTCCGTGTCCGGTTCCGTGTGGGGTTCCATGTCCGGCGGCCTGGTTTCCGGTTCATCGGTTCATCGGGCTCGGTTCATCGGGTCAGTGCTTCAGCCCGGCGCTTCCGATGCCGAGGGCCAGCAGCACCGGGTCCTTCGGGGCCTTGTCGTCCCGGACCAGCTCGCGCTTGGCGAAGAACATCCGGCCCTGCTCGTAGACCATGTCCGACTGCTCCGGGTCGCTGAGGTCGTACTCCTCGTCCTCCGGCAGCTGGAACAGCAGGAGCGGGGTCTCCTTGTCCGTAAGGGGGTTCCAGCGCACCACGGCCGCGGGCTGTACGGGGTCGCCGCTGCGGCGGTAGACCAGCAGGTCGTCGCCGCTCATCCGCAGCGGATACACCATCTGCCTCTCGCGTCCCTCGAACTTGCCGGCCGTCCGGCCGGTCTTCCGGTCGAACGCCACGATCCAGTCCGGTGCCTGGCCGGCGTCGTAGTTCTCCTTGCTCAGGACGTACACCTGGGTACGGCCCGCGACCACGCCGTCGCAGTTCTCCACCACGCCGAAGTACCCCGCCCCGAAGTAGCGGTCCTCGCACTTGGGGTCGTAGCCGCTCGTCGAGATCGTGGCGAGGTGCTTGCCGTGGTCGTCGAGCGTGATGAGATCGGTGACCAGGGTGTCGCCGGCCGCCACGGCGAGGACCGGCGGGTCGGAGGACGGGAGGTAGACGTCCTGAACCCCGGCCGCGAGCCGGTACGTCCACTCCGCCCGGCCGGTGCGCGGGTCGAGCTTCTGCACCCGGTACCGGGTGTCGGGCAGCGGCCCGCACGCCTCCAGCGCGAGCAGCGCGCCGCCGCCGGCGAAGCCCTTGTCCTCGCACCGGGAGACGCTCGTGCTGTTCCACAGCTGTTTGCCGGTCTTCATGTCGTACGCCACCGAGCCCTCACCCCAGGCGACGGCGACGACGCCCTCGGTCAGGGTCAGGTTCGTGTTCGTCACGAAGGCGGAGCCGGCGTTCGGCATCTTGGCCTGCCACAGCTTCTTGCCCGTGTCGAGGTCGACGAAGACCACCTGGTCGCAGACGCCCTTGGTCTTGGCTCCCGCGGGGGTCGGCGGCTGGACGACGACCGCGGTGCGGCCGTCGGCGGTGACGTGGCGGCTGGTGGCGCACAGGTGGCCGCTCAACTTCAGCTTCCAGGCGACGTCGTCGTAGCCGGGCTCGATGCGGTAGCCCTCGATGCGGTTGGCGACGCCCTTGGCGAGGATCTTCTTGGTGGCCCAGGTTCCGGGCGCATAGCGCGGGTTGGTGTCGGAGTTCGCGGCGAGGTCCGTCTCCTTGTGCTCGACCACCGGTTGGCCCTCGGGCGAGACGGGGTCCTTCTCCACCGTGTCCCTGATCTCGTCCGGCTTCTGGACGGCGGCGGCCGGGGTGCGGTGGTCCGGGGCGTCGCCGTCGGAGAGCGCGAGCCAGCCGCCCACGCAGCCGACGACGGCCACCACGGCCGCCAGGGCGCCGAGGAGTTGGAGACGGCGACGCCTGCGGGCACGGTCGGCCGCGAGTGTGGACTGGGTGTAGATCGAGGGAGGTGGGCCGAGGCTCAAGCGAGGAAGTCCTGTTCGGTCGGGTTCAGTTGAATTCAGTCAGGGGTGGTCGGCTGTAGTAGGGGCAGTCGAGGCAGTTGGGGAAACGGCCCGGAGCGGCCCCCTACTATGCCCGCCGGTCCGTTCGTCGAAGGGAGGAGGTGCGCCGCTGCGGCGGTGTGAACGGGACTGCGGGCGTTGTCGGTTGGGCCCCCGTGTGGGGCATTCCCGTACAAGGCCAGCTTTGTTCGCCAACACGTTTGCTGCATACGGCACTTACGGGCAGGTTGTGACGCATTGGGCGGGCTCTCGGAGACGGACAGGCCTGCCGGGGCGGGGCTTGTGGTGATTAGGCTGGGACAGGGCGCGTCGCCAGAACCCGTGGACCCGGCGGTGGCGTCCGAGGGGGAGAGCCGGCGCGTCGGACGACCTCGAACGACTCAGGACGACAAGCAATGGTCGCCCCAGCACGGCATGAGGGTGCTCGACCACACCAGGAGGAACTGTGAGCAGCGATCGGGACGGGATCCGCGGGGGCTGGGCCACACCCGGCGATGACCAGCCCGACGCGGAGTCCGCCATCGAGACGACGGGCGAGTTCACCATCGACTACGCGCCGCCCGCCTGGTACACGCAGAACGCCTCGGGAGGTTCTGGTTCCGGTTCCAGTTCCGGTTCGCGTGCCGCGGAGGCTTCGGCGCCGCCGTCCCGGGAGTCCGGGGCCGCACAGGGTCCGGGGCAGGGTGCTGACGCGGCTTCCGGCGGCGCCGACGCCGGTCCCGGTCCCGGTCCCGGTGTCGGTCCTGGTGCGGGTTCCGGGACGTCCGCTCCTGCGGCCGGCTCACCCTCCGGTTTCTCGTTGTCGTCGCTGCCCGGGCTGACTCCGCCGGCTCATGTGCATCCCCGGCCGCCGGCCGCAGGTCCCGCGCCCGTTCCGCCGACTGCGGCTCCGGCTCCGGCTCCGGCTCCGGCTCCGGCTCCGGGGGCACCGTTCACGCCGCCGCCGCCCGCGCCGGCGCCCGGGGCGCCCTTCACGCCGCCGGCCCCTGCGCCCGGTGCTCCGTTCACGCCTCCCGCGCCGACCGCGCCGCCGGTCGGCGGTCCCGTCGCGGTGCCGAGGCTTCCGGTGGGCAGTGGATTCGAGCCGCAGCTCGCGCAGCCGCCCCAGCAGCTCCAACCGCCGCAGCCGGAGCCCCCGCGGCCTGAGCCGCAGGTGGCGGAGGAGTCCGGGAACGGTGACCTGGAGAGCGGCGCCACCATGCGGATCTCCGCCGTCTCGGTGAAGCGGGAGTTGGCGGAGCGCGCCGACGCCGCGGTCGTTGCCACGCCGGAGCCGGAGCCGGAGCCGGAGTCGGAGTCGGACTCGGCCGAGGAGCCGGTCGCGGAGAGCCCGGCGGGTGAGACGTCCGGTGAGGACGACGGCGAGTCCGGGGGCCTGTCCGCTGCTTCGCAGACGGAGGACGCCCGGCCCGAGGGTGCGGTGGAGGGCACCGCACCGGGCGACGCCGAGGCGGAGGCGGAGGAAGAGACCGAGGCCGAGGAAGCGGCGGAGGTTGAGGAAGCGGCGGAGGTTGAGGCAGACGCCGGCAACGAAGCGGAGCCCGAGGACGGCGTGCCCGAGGTGGCCGAGCCCTCCGACGCCGTGAGCGAGGAGGCCGGGCAGTCGGACGCTGAGTCTTCGGACGCGGTGGTCGCTGACACGGAGCCCTCCGACGCCGTGCCCGCGGACGCCGTGCCTCACCAGGACAGCGGGCCCCAGGACGCCGCGCCGGACGTATCGCAGGACGCCCCGCAGGACGCGCCTCCGGCTGCGGCTCCCGCGCCGCAGCCCGGGCGGCCGCCGCTGCCGCCGCTGCCGCCGTCGTACCAGCCGGCCGCTCCGGCACCGGCGGCCCAGTGGCCGGCGCAGCCGCAGCAGGCGGAGCCGCCGACGCCCGTGCAGCCGCAGCCGCAACCGGCGCCCGTCCAGGGCCAGCAGCCCGTGCCGCCGCAGCCGTTCCAGCCGCAGGCTCCGCAGCCCGCCCCAGCGGCCTGGACCCAGCAGCCGCCGGCCGCGCACGCGCCGGACGGCTACGGCTTCCCGCCCCAGGGAGCACCGGCCCCCGCCACCCCGCAGGACGGCTACGGCTTCCCCCACCCCGGCGCGCCCACACCCGCACCCGCCCCGGCACCCGCTCCCCCGCGGCCCGCAGCCCAACACCCGGTTGGCCCGCCGACGCCTGCCCCTGCCCCGCAGGACGGCTACGGCTTCCCCCACCCCGGCGTGCCCACACCCGCACCCGTCCCGGCACCCGCTCCCCCGCAGGCCGCTGTCCAGCACCCGGCCGGCCCGCCGGCACCTGCACCGCAGGACGGGTACGGCTTCCCGCACCCCGGCGGGCCGGCACCCGCGCCCCACGCCCCGGGCGGCGGCTACGGCTTCCCCCAGGCCCCCGCGCCTCAACCCCAGCCCCAGCCCCAGCCCCAGCAAGGGATGCCCCCGCAGGGCGTGCCCCCGCAGGCACCGCAGATGCCCCAGCCTCCCGTCGACCCCCGGGTCGGGACCGCGTGGCCGCAGCCCGTTCAGCACGACCAGCGGCAGCCCATCAACCCCGGTGCCGCGCCGCTCGGTTACACGGCCGCCGTGGAGCTGTCGTCCGACCGGCTGCTCAACAACAAGAAGCAGAAGGCGAAGAGCGGGCGGCCGACAGCCGCGTCGTCCCGGTTCAAGATCGGCGGGAAGAAGGAGGAGGCCGAGCGGCAGCGGAAGCTGGAACTCATCCGGACGCCCGTGCTCTCCTGCTACCGGATCGCCGTCATCAGCCTCAAGGGCGGCGTGGGCAAGACGACCACGACCACCGCCCTCGGCTCGACGCTCGCCACCGAGCGCCAGGACAAGATCCTCGCGATCGACGCCAACCCGGACGCCGGCACGCTCGGCCGCCGCGTGCGCCGGGAGACCGGGGCCACCATCCGTGACCTCGTCCAGGCGATCCCGTACCTCAACTCCTACATGGACATCCGCCGGTTCACCTCCCAGGCGCCGTCCGGGCTGGAGATCATCGCCAACGACGTCGACCCGGCCGTGTCCACGACGTTCAACGACGAGGACTACCGGCGCGCGATCGACGTGCTCGGCAGGCAGTACCCGATCATCCTCACCGACTCCGGCACCGGTCTGCTCTACAGCGCCATGCGCGGCGTGCTCGACCTCGCCGACCAGCTGATCATCATCTCGACGCCTTCGGTGGACGGGGCGAGCAGCGCCAGCACGACGCTGGACTGGCTGTCCGCGCACGGCTACTCCGACCTCGTCTCGCGGTCCATCACCGTGATCTCGGGGGTCCGCGAGACCGGAAAGATGATCAAGGTCGAGGACATCGTGTCGCACTTCGAGACGCGGTGCCGGGGTGTGGTCGTGGTGCCCTTCGACGAGCACCTCGCCGCCGGTGCAGAGGTCGATCTCGACATGATGCGGCCGAAGGTCAGGGAGGCGTACTTCAACCTCGCGGCGATGGTCGCCGAGGACTTCGTCCGGCACCAGCAGTCGCACGGTCTGTGGACCTCCGACGGCAACCCGCCGCCGGTCGCCGCACCGCCGCTGCCGGGCCAGTTCCCCGGCCAGCCGCTCCCGCCACCGGGCCAGCCGCTCCCCGGCCAGCCCGTCCCCGGTCAGCAGGTCCCCGGCCAGCCCATTTCCTACCCGCAGGCACCCCAGCCGCAGCACCAGCACCAGCAGCCGCAGCCGCCCCAGCCCGGTCAGCCGTACGCCACCGGTCAGCCGTACGCCCCGGGGCAGCCGTACCCGCAGGCACAGCCCGGCCAGCCGGCCTACCCGCAGCCGGGGCAGCCCTACCAGCAGCCCTCTCAACCCCAGCCCCAGCCCGGTTACGGCTACCCGCAACAGCCGCCGCAGCCGCAGCACCCGCAGCAGCCGGAGGGGCAGAGCCCGCCTCCGCCGCCCCAGCAGTAGGCCGGCGGCAGGCCGGGAGCGGAAGAAGGGCGGCCGGTGCCCGCGAGGCACCGGCCGCCCTTCGGCGTCACAGCGGCGGTCACCCGGCCGCGGCCACCAACTGCCGGCAGCGCTCGACGTCCTTGGCCATCTGCTCCAGCAGCGCTTCCAGCGACTCGAACTTCGCCTGTCCGCGGACGAACGCCAGGAAGTCCACGGCGACGTGCAGGCCGTACAGATCCAGGCCGACGCGGTCGATGGCGTACGCCTCCACCGTGCGCTCGGTGCCGTCGAACTGCGGGTTCGTGCCGACGGAGATCGCGGCCGGCATCGCCTCGCCCTGGACGTGCAGCCAGCCGGCGTAGACGCCGTCGGCCGGGATCGCGGTGTGCGGCAGCGTCTCGACGTTGGCGGTCGGGTAGCCGAGTTCCCGGCCCCGCTGGGCCCCGCGTACGACCACGCCCTCCACCCGGTGCGGGTGGCCGAGGATCTCCCCGGCGCCCTCTACGTCGCCCTCGGCGACCAGGCGCCGGGTGAGCGTCGAGGAGAACGGCTCGCCGCCGCCCGCCTCGCCGCTGACGTACAGTTCGACGACCTCGACCTCGAAGTCGTAGATCTTGCCCTGCTCGGCCAGGAACTCGACGTTGCCCGCGGCGCGGTGGCCGAAGCGGAAGTTCGGGCCCTCGACGACCGCCTTGGCGTGCAGCCTGTCGACGAGGACCTTGACGACGAAGTCGGCCGGCGACAGCTTCGAGAACTCGGTGGTGAACGGCAGGATCAGCACGGCGTCCACGCCGAGGTCGGCCATGAGCTCGGCGCGGCGGTGGTGCGGGGCCAGCAGCGGCGGATGGCTGCCGGGGCGGACGACCTCGCTGGGGTGCGGGTCGAAGGTGACGACGACGGCGGGAACGCCCAGCTCCCGCGCACGGTCCACGGCATGCCTGATGATCAGCTGGTGCCCGCGGTGCACCCCGTCGTAGGAACCGATGGTGACGACGCTGCGCCCCCAGTCCTCGGGGATGTCCTCCAAGCCACGCCAGCGCTGCACTGTGACCGCTCCTCGAACCCGTGTCCGTATTTACCGTTGACCACATCTACCGTTGGCCACTTACGCAGGTCTAAGGGTGCCATGCCGGGGGCGGCCTGCCCGCACCGGCATCGAGGCTGTGACAGGACGCACGTGTCACCTGCGCTCAGGCCGGGACGCGGACGCCCGCGATGTTCTCGAGCGTACGGCGGGCGCCGGGTCCGACCACGGCCGCCCAGGCCTGCGGCGCGTCGGCCGTCCAGCCGAGCACGCGGGCCGCGAATCCGGGTACGCGGCGGCCCAGGTCGGCCAGGCGGCGGTCGAGGCGGGCCGCGCCGTCCGGGGTGCGGGTGAGGAGCAGGCCGGTGCGGTGGACCAGGGCGCGGACGTCGTCGCCGCCGTGGCGGACGGCCGTGTGCAGCACGGCGTCCAGGACGGCGGGGGCCTCTTCGCGGGCCAGCAGGACGTCGAGCAGTTCGCGGCGCAGAGGCCGGGAGGCGGGAGCCCCGGGAGCGGCGAGGACGGCGGCGAGCGCGGCGCGCATGTCCTCGGCGCCGTCGTCGAGCAGCCCGGTGACCAGCGGGAGGAGCGCGGCGCGGGCGGCGGGGCCCCGGTCGAGACGCCGGTCGAGGTGGGCGGCGACGGCGGCACACACGCCGCCATCGACGCAGGCGCCAGCGCGGGCGCAAGCATCGGCGCGGGCGCAAGCATCGGCGCGGGCGCAAGCATCGGCGCGGGCGCAAGCATCGGCGCGGGCGCAGGCGTCGGCGCGGGTATCGCCGGTGGTCTCCGGGTGACGCCCGGCCGCCTCCCGGCACCGCCCCACCACTTCCCGGAGGAGCGTGGCGACCAGGTCGGCCACCGGTGGCGTGGCCGCGTGGACGAGCGTGCGCAGCGCCTCCGCCGCGTCGGGTCCGCGCAGCCGGGCGCGGAAGGCGTCCAGGACCGGGGCCGGGTGGGTCGTCAGGGCACCGGCCAGCGCGTCGGGCGGGAACGACGGGTCGCCCGCCGCGAAGTGCCGCAGGGCCTGCGGGAGATGGCGGGAGCGGGTGCGTGGATCGCGGACCAGGAGGGCGAGCGCGCCGCCGTGCAGGGTGCGGTCGGCGGGGCGGGCGAGCAGTGCGAGGGCCACGTAGCGCAGCAGGGCGCGGTCGGCCTCCGTGCGTACGTGCGGGGCGGCGCGCAGCCCGTGCGTCACCGCCGCGGCACGCCGGGCCGGCCGTTCGTCGTGCGCCCACCGGTCGACGGCCCGGCACAGGCCGGACGGCTCGTCCTGCGCCAGCACGCCGAGCAGTTCGCCGGCCCGCCGGTGCCCGCTCCCGACCAGCACCTCGGTCAGTTCGTCCAGGGCGCGCCGCCGGTGGGTGTGCAGCAGCGCCTGCGCGGCGTCGGCGACGGTCGCGTGCGGGGTCGCGGGCAGCGGCCGGTCGTCGTCGAACCAGCGGACGAGGAGCGGCTGTACGGCGATGGGGTCGGCGGCGAGGAGCCGGGCGGCCGTGTCCAGGAAGCGCGGGCCGGTGTCCTGCGGGGGGCCGTCGGCGAGGACGAGGGTGCGCAGCAGGCCGAAGCGGACGGCTTCCGGTACGGGCAGCGCACTCCAGAAACCGGGTCCGAACTCCCTTGCGAGCGCGCCCTGTCGGGGCCGCTCTGCCACGATGCGGTCGGCGATCCGGCGGAGCACCTCCTCGTACGGCGTGGCGTCCGGCACCCGCCGCAGGGTCTCGGCGAGCAGCCGGGCGGCCCACCAGGAGTGCGGCCCCGGATCCGGGGCGTCGTCCAGCGCGTCGGCCAACTCCTCCAGTCGCCCGGCCAGTTCGCGGGTGCCGTGGCGGCGGCCGAGGAACAGCAATGCCTCGACGACAGGGCCGGCGCGATGACGCGGCACGGGGTCCGGCCCGGCGTCGGGCTGGGTGCGGTGGTGGACCAGGCGGTGGAGGGCCTCGTCGAGGTCGAGGTGCATGCCCTGGAGCCAGTCGGCCGACTCCTCGTGGGCGAAGCGGTAGCCGGAGCCGGCGGGCACGAGGAGGCCCTCGGTGAGGACGGCGGACGCCCAGCCGGTGCCGCCGCCGAGCCGTGCGGGGGCCCGGCCCGGAGGGAACACCGCCTCGAACGACGCCCGGTCGAGCGTGCCCCGGCCGGAGCCGAGGCTGCGGCGGGCGGCCTCGTGGACCTGGCCGGCGACCCTGGCGGCGAGCCGGCGTACGGCGGAGCCGCGCAGGCCGTTCGCGGCGGCGAGGCGTACGGCGACGCGCAGGCACATCAGGTCCAGGTGGGCCGAGAGGACGTCGTCGCGGTCCACCCGGGCGCGGGGGGCGTCGGCGGCGTCGGGCAGGGCGGCGCGGACCTCGGACAGCAGCCGGAGGGTCAGCGGGTGGCGGGCGTCGGCGCCGCGCAGGGTGCCCTCGGGGATGCCGTGCTGCGCGCGGGCCCGGCGGGCCTCGTCCTCGGTGAGGTCGCCCAGGTGCACGCAGGGCGGCAGCCCCGCGGGAGCCGCCGGGGTCCGGTCACCGGCGGGGGAAGGCGCGGCCCGGTGCAGCAGGTCCTGAGGGAACCGGGCGCCCGTCTCCTCCCAGTACTGCGCCCGGCACGCCACCACCAGCCGCGCGCCCGTCTCCCGCAGCCACCGCGCCGTCCCCGCCGCCCACTCGGACAGCCGGCGGGCCGAGGCGGGAGGCGCCTCCTCGGGGTCGTCGAGCAGGATCAGCAGCGGCCGGCCGGCCGTGCGTGCGACGTGGGCGAGGCGGGCCGGGGTGGCGTCACAGAGTCCGGGGCCCACCGCCCGGACCAGTGCCCGGTGGGCGGCGTCCGCGACCGACGCGTCGGTGTCCCTCAGGTCTGTGCCGCGCAGCCACAGCGTGGGCGCGGGCTCCGCGCCGCGGGTGCGGCGGGCGGCGAGGGCCGCGAGTTCCGTCGTGCGGCCGCTGCCCGGCGGTGAGACGAGCGCGAGGACGGCGGCCGGACCGGCGGTGAACGCGGCGAACTCCCGCGAGATCACGGCGCGTTCGACCGGCCGCCCCGACAGCGACCCCGACGGCGCCCATGATGGCGCCCCCGACGGCACCCTCGGCGCGTCCGGCACATCCGGTACATCCAGCACATCCGGCATGTCCGGCACCTCCGGCACATCCGGCGGTACGTCCGGTACATGCGGTGGTGCGTCCGGGCCGGACGAGGCGGCCGTCAGGTGGAGGACTCCGGCCAGGTTCAGGTCGGCGCCGTACGCGGGCACCGTGGCGGCGTTCTCGGCGAGGAGCGCGGCGAGCGGGCCCTCGGCGGCGCGCGGCGGTACGGCGAAGCCGGTGTGGCGGTGGCCGGACCGCAGCACGGTGCCGAGGACGCCGACCACCGCGCCGGTCGCGGCGTCGAGAACCGGTCCCCCGGCCGCCCCGCCGCCCGGCCGCAGCGCGTCCCGGCCCGCCGTGCCGACGGCGAGTTCCAGCGCGTCGCCGAGGTGATGGAGGCGGTCGCCCGTCGGATACGTGACCGGGGTCGCGCCGAGCACCCGCGCCTCGCGCCAGCAGCCGGCCGCGATGCTGACGTACGTGCCGCTCTCGACGTGGTCCCGCACGGTGACGGGCAGCGGCTCGAGGCCCAGGCCCTCGGTGCGGACGAGGGCCAGTCCCAGCGCGGGCAGCGCGGTCACCGCGTCGGCGGTCACCCGGCAGCGGCGGTCACCGGCGCCGTGCAGCACCAGCCCGGCCAGGCCGTCGACCGCTTCGTGGGCGGTGATCAGGGTGCCGTGGCGGTCGGCCGCGAAGGCGGTGCCCCGGGGACGGCCGGCCAGGTCGTGCACGCGGGCCAGGGCGGCGTCGGGGGCCGGCCGGGCGCTCCAGGGAGCCCGTTCGTGCCGAGGTACCTCTCCCGCCATGGTCGAACCTTCCGCCGTACGTCCGCCGTACATCTGTGCACTGACCTCGACGTTAGGCACGGCATGATCGGCGGCACAGAGCGCGGCGGGAACGCGCCCCCTCGCACTCCCCCGGTTCACTCCGAGCGCCTGCCCGGACGGGTGAATCGGCGGGGCCGGTTGGACACCTTAGGGGGTGGGGGAACCGAGGGGGGACCGTGGAGCGGCGGGCACATCGAACCCCGTGACCGCCGCTCCACGGACAGGCCGGGCCGAAGCCCGCCCCACGGAGCCGAAGCCCGCCCCACGGACAGGAGCCCTGCCGAAGGCCGCCGGCTCAGCCGAACACGGCCAGGCTCTTGGCCTTGCCCTTCTGTTCCTCGACGAGCGCGAGGAACCGGCCCTCGGGGTCGAAGACGGCCACGGCTCCGGCGCCGGAGTACACGTCCGGCATCTCCAGGCGTACGCCGTTGAGGAGCAGCCGGGCGCGGCGGGTGTCCACGTCCCAGCGGGGGAACGCGGCGGCGGCCGCCTCGGCGATCGGCATCACGGTCAGCTCCTGCTGGAGCTGGTCCAGCGTCCTGGCGGCGTCCAGCTTGTACGGGCCGACGCGGGTGCGGCGCAGCGCCGTGAGGTGGCCGCCGACGCCCAGGCCGGCGCCCAGGTCGCGGGCCAGGGCCCGGATGTAGGTCCCGGAGGAGCAGACCACCGACACGACCAGGTCGAGGACCGGGGTGCCGTCCTCGGCGACGGCGTCCCGGACGTCGTACACGGCGAAGGACGAGACGGTGACCGGGCGGGCCGGGATCTCGAAGTCCTCGCCCTCCCGGGCCCGCTTGTACGACCGCACGCCGTCGATCTTGATGGCGCTGACCTTGGACGGGACCTGCATGATGTCGCCGGTCAGCTTGGCGATCTGGGCGTCGACGGCGTCGCGGGTGACCTTGGAGGCGTCGGTGGACGCCGTGATCTCGCCCTCGGCGTCGTCGGTGACCGTGGTCTGGCCGAGCCGGATCGTGCCCAGGTACTCCTTCTCGGTCAGCGCCAGGTGGCCGAGGAGCTTGGTGGCCCTCTCGACGCCGAGGACCAGGACCCCCGTCGCCATCGGGTCGAGGGTGCCCGCGTGGCCGACGCGCCGGGTCCGGGCGATGCCGCGCATCTTGGCGACCACGTCGTGCGAAGTGAAGCCCGACGGCTTGTCGACGATGACGAGGCCGTCGGGCGTCCGGTTGTTCTGGGTCATTCGGCGGTGTCGTCCTCGTCCTCACCCGGCTTCTTGTACGGGTCCGCGCCGCCGGCGTACGCGGCGCCCGCGGACGCCTCGCGCACCTTGGCGTCGGACTCGCGCGCCCGGTCGAGGAGGTCCTCGATGGTCCGGGCGGTGTCCGGGAGCGCGTCCGCCACGAAGGTCAAGGTGGGGGTGAACTTCACGCCCGCCGCCGCGCCGACCGCCGAGCGGAGCACGCCCTTGGCGCTCTCCAGACCGGCGGCCGCGGCCTTGCGCTCCTCCTCGTCCCCGTACACCGTGTAGAAGACGGTCGCCTCCCGGAGGTCCCCGGTGACCCGGGTGTCCGTGATGGTGACGTGCGAGCCGAGCCGCGGGTCCTTGATCCCGCGCTGCAGCTTCTGGGCCACCACCTCTCGGATGAGGTCCGCCAGCCTCTTAGCCCGCGCGTTGTCGGCCACTGGTCGTCTCCCGTTCTTTCTTTCTCTGCGTTCTGTGGTCAGTCGTCGTCGCCGTGGAAGCGGCGTCTCACCGACAGCAGCTCCACCTCGGGGCGCCCGGCGACCAGCCGCTCGCACCGGTCCAGTACGTCGCTGACGTGGCCCGCGTCGCCTGCCACGACCGCCAGGCCGATGCCGGCCCTGCGGTACAGGTCCATGTGGTCGACCTCGGCCGCGCTCACGGAGTACTTCCGCTGCAGCTCGGCGACGATCGGGCGGACGACGGAGCGTTTCTCCTTCAGCGACCGTACGTCGCCGAGGAGCAGGTCGAAGGACAGAGTCCCCACATACATGTGTGCCCGGATGACCCGCCGGTACGGGATCGATGGGCCCGCCGGACCACCGGCGGGAACATCAGCACCGTACAACGAACGGCCGGGGCCGATCGACGGAAATTACTCTCCGTCGACCGGCCCCGGACCGGACCGTCTCGGAAGGCCGGGCGCTTAGGCGCGCGGCTTCTCCCGCATCTCGTACGTCGCGATGACGTCGTCGACCTTGATGTCGTTGAAGTTTCCGAGGTTGATACCGCCCTCGTAGCCTTCGCGGATCTCGGTGACGTCGTCCTTGAAGCGACGCAGGCCCTCGATGGTGAGGTTCTCCGCGACCACCTTGCCGTCGCGGATGAGGCGGGCCTTGGTGTTGCGGCGCACCTCGCCGGACCGGATGAGGACACCGGCGATGTTGCCCAGCTTGGACGACTTGAAGACCTCGCGGATCTCCGCCGTGCCGAGCTCGACCTCCTCGTACTCCGGCTTGAGCATGCCCTTGAGGGCCGCCTCGATCTCCTCGATCGCCTGGTAGATGACCGAGTAGTACCGGACGTCCACGCCCTCGCGCTCGGCCATCTGCGCCGCGCGGCCGGCCGCGCGGACGTTGAAGCCGATCACGATGGCGTCGGAGCCCATCGCCAGGTCGATGTCCGACTCCGTGACCGCACCGACGCCGCGGTGCAGGACCCGGATGTCGACCTCTTCGCCGACGTCCAGCTGGAGCAGGGAGGACTCGAGCGCCTCGACCGAACCAGAAGCGTCACCCTTGATGATCAGGTTCAGCTGCTGGACCTCGCCGGCCTTGAGCACCTTGTCCAGGTCCTCCAGGGACACGCGGCGCGTGCGCTTGGCGAAGGCCGCGTTGCGCTCGCGGGCGGCGCGCTTCTCGGCGATCTGACGGGCCGTACGGTCCTCGTCGACCACCAGGAAGTTGTCGCCCGCGCCCGGGACGTTGGTCAGGCCCAGGACCTGGACCGGCGTCGACGGGCCCGCCTCGGCGACGTTGTTGCCGTTGTCGTCGAGCATGGCGCGCACCCGGCCGTAGGCGTCGCCCACGACCATCGTGTCGCCGACCCGCAGCGTGCCGCGCTGGACGAGGACCGTCGCCACGGCACCGCGGCCGCGGTCGAGACGGGACTCGATCGAGATGCCCTGCGCGTCCTGGTTCGGGTTGGCCCGCAGGTCGAGCGAGGCGTCGGCCGTGAGGATCACGGCCTCCAGCAGCGAGTCGATGTGCAGACCCTGCTTGGCGGAGATGTCGACGAACATGGTGTCGCCGCCGTACTCCTCGGCCACCAGGCCGTACTCGGTCAGCTGACCGCGCACCTTGGTCGGGTCCGCGCCCTCGACGTCGATCTTGTTGACCGCGACGACGATCGGGACGTCGGCCGCCTTGGCGTGGTTGAGCGCCTCGACCGTCTGCGGCATGACGCCGTCGTTGGCCGCGACGACCAGGATCGCGATGTCGGTCGACTTCGCACCGCGGGCACGCATGGCGGTGAACGCCTCGTGACCCGGGGTGTCGATGAAGGTGATCTTGCGCTCTTCGTCGTTGACCTCGGTCGCGACCTGGTAGGCACCGATGTGCTGGGTGATGCCGCCGGCCTCGCCCGCGATGACGTTCGTCTTGCGGATGGCGTCGAGCAGGCGGGTCTTGCCGTGGTCGACGTGACCCATGACGGTGACGACCGGCGGACGGACGACCAGGTCCTCCTCCGAGCCCTCGTCCTCGCCGAACTCGATGTCGAAGGACTCGAGCAGCTCGCGGTCCTCCTCCTCGGGGCTGACGATCTGAACCGTGTAGTTCATCTCGTCGGCGAGGAGCTGCAGCGTCTCGTCGGAGACGGACTGCGTGGCCGTGACCATCTCGCCCAGGTTCATCATCACCGCGACGAGCGACGCCGGGTTGGCGTTGATCTTCTCGGCGAAGTCGGTGAGCGACGCACCGCGCGACAGGCGAATGCTCTCGCCGTTGCCGCGAGGCAGCATCACGCCGCCGACCGACGGGGCCTGCATGGCCTCGTACTCCTGGCGCCTCTGCCGCTTCGACTTGCGGCCACGGCGCGCGGGACCGCCGGGACGGCCGAAGGCGCCCTGCGTGCCACCGCGACCGCCCGGACCGCCGGGACGACCGCCGAAGCCGGGACGGCCACCGCCGCCGGCGCCGGGACCACCCGGACGGCCGGCGAAGCCACCGCCGCCGCCACCGGGACCGCCGGGACGACCGGCGAAGCCACCGCCGCCACCGCCGCCGGGACGACCGGCGAAGCCGCCGCCGCCCGGACGTCCGGCGCCGCCGGGACGACCGGCACCGCCGGGACCGCGGCCACCGGGGCCACCGCCGCCGGGACGCGGACCCGCAGCGGGACGCTGCGGCATCATGCCGGGGTTCGGACGCGGGCCGCCGGGGCCGCCGCCGGGACGCGGACCGCCCTGCGGACGGGGCATGCCGGCCGGCGTCGGACGCGGACCGCCCGGAGCCTGCGGACGCGGACCGCCGCCCTGGGCGCCGCCGGGCGCCTGGGGCCGGGGACCGGCGCCGGGGGCACCGGGACCGCCCGGACGAGGCCCCTGCGGCCGGGGCGCCTGCGGGCGCGCCATGCCGGTGGAGCCACCGGAGGTGAAGGGGTTGTTGCCCGGGCGCGGACCGGCCGGGCGTCCACCCGGACGCGGTGCCTGACCGCCGGGGCGCGGGGCGCCCTGACCGGGACGGCCCTGACCCTGGCCCTGACCGCCGGCCGGACGGCCGCCGGGCTTGGGGGCACCGGGACGGGCGCCGGGACGCGGGCCCTGGGAGGCCGGCGCGGACGGGGCCGGAGCCGGCGCCGACGGCGGAGCGGTGAACTCCGGCGTGGTGGGCGCGGCAGGAGCCGGACGCGGTGCGGGCCTGGGGCCCGGCGTCGGACGCGGTCCCGGAGCCGGCGCGGGCGCCGACGGGGCCGCGGGCTGCTGCGCCGCGGCGGGCCTGGGCGCGGCCGGAGCCGGCGCCGGCGGCCTCGGGGCAGCCGGACGGGCCGCCTGCGCCGGAGAGGGCGCGCCGGGCTTGGGGGCGGCCTTCCGGGGCGCGGGGCGGCCGGCGGACTTGCCGTTGCCGCTGCCCGCCTGGAAGGCGTCAGTCAGTTTGCGTACTACGGGCGCTTCGATGGTCGAAGACGCCGAACGGACGAATTCACCGAGTTCCTGGAGCTTGGCCATGACGACCTTGCTCTCGACACCGAACTCCTTGGCGAGTTCGTAGACCCGGACCTTAGCCACTTCGCTCCTTTGAGGTCCGGGTTGCGGCCGGACCGTCGCTAGTTCATGGGCGTACTCATCGCGTACTCATCGAGTGCTCATCGCAATCTCGACCTGCTTTCGACTCGCGAGGTACCAGGCCGCACGGGGGGTTCCGTGCGGCACGACTTACGGTGTTGCCCGATCGGCAACTGTCGTCTGCTCGACGTATCGGCGCAACGCCTTTGTGTCGAGCGCTCCCGGGGCGCGCAGTGCCCGCGTGAACGCCCGGCGGCGTACCGCCTGGTCGAGACAGACCGAGGCGGGGTGCACATAGGCACCCCGGCCGGGCAGCGTACCGCGAGGATCGGGGACGCACTCGTCCTCGATCGCCACGATGCGCAGTAGGTCGGCCTTGGCCGCTCGCTCCCGGCATCCCACACACGTGCGTTCAGGGCATGTTCGGGTGCGCGTCCGGCCAGACACTCTTAAGTCTACCTCCCCGTACCGACCTCACCCCTTTGGGGCTGAGATCGAACGTTGCTG
This sequence comes from Streptomyces sp. NPDC020996, assembly GCF_040641355.1. Taxonomy (NCBI): domain Bacteria; kingdom Bacillati; phylum Actinomycetota; class Actinomycetes; order Kitasatosporales; family Streptomycetaceae; genus Streptomyces; species Streptomyces sp. NPDC020996. Next base: position 7,956 of record NZ_JBFADM010000076.1, on the reverse strand, counting down.
CGCACATAACTGTCGTGATCTAAGCGACCTGCGGCTTGGAACTATTCCCCGGCTGTCTGCTCGGTGTCCGGGCGGATGTCGATACGCCATCCGGTGAGCCGGGCGGCGAGCCGGGCGTTCTGCCCCTCCTTGCCGATGGCGAGGGACAGTTGGTAGTCCGGCACGGTCACCCGGGCGGACCTGGCGGCCATGTCCACGACCTCCACCTTGGAGACCCGGGCGGGTGACAGCGCGTTGGCGACCATCTCCGCGGGGTCGTCCGACCAGTCGACGATGTCGATCTTCTCGCCGTTCAGTTCGCCCATGACATTGCGCACACGTCCGCCCATCGGACCGATGCAGGCGCCCTTGGCGTTCAGGCCCGATCGGGTGGACCGGACGGCGATCTTCGTGCGGTGACCGGCCTCGCGTGCGATCGCGGCGATCTCGACGGACCCGTCGGCGATCTCCGGCACCTCGAGCGCGAACAGCTTCTTCACCAGGTTCGGGTGGGTGCGGGAGAGCGTCACGGACGGGCCGCGGACGCCCTTCGCCACCCGGACGACGTACGACCTCAGGCGCATGCCGTGCTGGTACGTCTCGCCGGGCACCTGCTCCTGCACCGGCAGGATGGCCTCCAGCTTGCCGATGTCCACCAGCACGTTCTTCGGGTCGCGGCCCTGCTGGACCACGCCGGTGACGATGTCGCCCTCGCGGCCGGCGTACTCGCCGAGCGTCGCGTCGTCCTCGGCGTCGCGCAGCCGCTGCAGGATCACCTGCTTGGCGGTGGTGGCGGCGATGCGGCCGAAACCGGACGGGGTGTCGTCGAACTCGCGGGGCTCCTGGCCCTCCTCGAGGTCCTCGGGATCCTCCTTCGCCCACACGGTCACATGCCCGGTCTCCCGGTTGAGCTCCACGCGCGCGTGGCGGCGGCTTCCCTCGGTGCGGTGGTAGGCGATGAGGAGGGCCGACTCGATCGCCTCGACCAGCAGGTCGAAGGAGATCTCCTTCTCCCGTACCAAGCCCCGCAGGGCACTCATGTCGATGTCCACGGCTACGCCTCCTCTGCGTTCTCTTCGTGCTTGTCCTTACGGCTGAATTCCACCTGCACGCGGGCCTTCTCGATCTCGGGGAAGGCGATCCTGCGCGTGGTGGCCCTGCGCCCCTTGACCCCGGGCACCTCGAGGTCGAGTCCTGCGTCGTCGACCTTGAGGATTCTGGCGACCAGCTCGCCGCCCTCGGCCAGCTGGAACTTCACCAGCCGGTCGATCGCGCGGACGTAGTGCCGGTGTTCCGTGAGGAGGCGTTCCGCGCCCGGGGTGCCGACCTCGAGGGTGTACTCGCCCTCGCCCATCGCGTCCGTCTCGTCGAGCTTCGCCGAGAGCGCGCGGCTCACATCGGCGATCTGGTCCAGGTCGGCACCGGTGTCGGAGTCGACGACCACGCGCAGCACCCGCTTGCGTCCGACCGAGTCCACCGCGATCTCCTCGAGATCCAGGCCCTGGGAGCTGACGAGCGGTTCCAGGAGCTCTCGCAGCCTCTCGCTGTGGGTGGTGCTCATCCGGGTGACTCCTCGGCCGCGTGTGCTGTTGTGGGATGGGTCGCGTGTCTGGTCAAAGGGTATCGGGTCGCGGGGGGTGTTGCCGTCCACGCCCGCAGGGGCGGACGCCGGTGCCTGACGGCGGGCGGGGGCGCGGGTGATGCCGGCGGCGCACGGAAACACGGCCGGGTGCCGGCACCCGGCAGCGGACGGAGGCACGCACGGTGCCAGTGCCCGGCGGCAGGCGCAGGCACGGCCGGTGCCCGGCGGCGCACGGAGACACGGCCGGGTGCCGGCACCCGGCAGCGGACGGATACGCGGGCGGTGCCGGTGCCCGGCGGCGGGCGGGGGCGCGGGTACCGTGATCACGGCGGGCCGCCCTTCCCGCCCGTTTGTTCGTACGAGCCTCCGAGGACGTCTGCCGTGCCGTACCCCCCGCCGTCGCGCGCCCTGTCCGCGCCGCGCAGAAGATCCCTGCTCGCCTCGGCCGCCGGGGCCGCCCTGCTGGCGGGCTGCTCGTCCGGAGCCGGCCCGTCGGAGGAGAGCGGGGGCGGCCGTCCGTCGGCCGCCGAGCGGGCACGCGCGCGTGCGGCCCGGGACAGCGCGGGCCTGCTGGAGCGGTACGACGGTGTGATCGCCGCGTTCCCCGGGCTCGCCGAGCGGCTGGCACCGTTGCGGGCGGAGGTCGCGCGGCATGCGGAGGCGTTCGGGGGCAAGGGCGGGACGACGTCGCCGTCCCCCTCGGCCCCGTCGGCCGACGCGTCCGCGTCCCCGTCGGTGACCGCCTCGGCGTCGGCCACCGCGCCCGCCGACGAGAAGTCCGCCCTCGCCGGGCTCGCCGCCGCGGAGCGCTCCCTGGCCGACCGCCGCACGGCCGCGCTCGACGGCCTGCCGGGCGAACTGGCACGCCTGCTCGCCTCGGTGGCGGCGGCGGGCGCCGCGCACGCGTACCTGCTGACGGAAGGCGCCCGGTGAGCGAGCAGAGGCGGTTGCAGGCCCTTCAGGCGGCGCTGGCGGCCGAGCATGCCGCCGTGTACGGGTACGGGGTGGTCGGCGGGCGGATCGGTGAGCGGCGCCGGGCGGAGGCCCGGTCCGCGTACGACGCCCACCGGGCCCGGCGGGACACGCTGGTGCGCGAGGTGCGCGACCTGGGCGGCACCCCGGCGGCGGCCGCGGCGGCTTACGCGCTGCCTTTTCCGGTGCCGGACTCGGCCGCGGCGGTGCGGCTGGCCGCCGAGTTGGAGGACCGGGTGGCCGGGGTGTACTCCGACCTGGTGCGGGCGTCCGGAGGCGAGCTGCGGCGCGGCGCCGCCGAGGCGCTGCGCGAGGCGGCGGTGCGCGCGGTGCGCTGGCGCGGGGAGAGCGTAGCCTTCCCTGGTCTCGCCGAGCGGGCGGCCGACGCCGGTCCGTCGGCGACGCCGACGGCGTGACCGGGACTGGAAAGGGACGACTCGCGCATGGCCTTGGAACCCCCGCGACGCCTGGTCAGGGCGCTCGGTGAGAGCGCGCCGGGCGGTGACGACTGGCTGGAGCAGCTGCCCCGGGCGGTGCGACAGGCCGTTGCCCTGCGTGAGCTGACTGTCGAACGGGTCCAGGTGCCGGGCGGGCGCAGCAGTCTGGTGGTGCTGGTGCGGCGGCCGGACGGCACCCCCGTCGTGCTCAAGCTGGCGCCGCCCCGGGCGCGTCCGGAGAGCGAGCGGGCCGCGCTCGCGCACTGGGACGGCCTGGGCGCCGTGCAGCTGCTGGAGCCCTTCGTGACCGAGGGCGTGCTGCTGCTGGAGCGGCTGCACCCGGACGTCTCGGTGCGGTCGCTGCCGGAGGCGAGGGCCCAGCTGGAGGCGGCGGGCACGCTGCGGCGGCTGTGGGTGGGGCCGCCCGCCGGACACTCCTTCGAGACGGTGGCCGAGCGGACCGGCCGGCAGGCGGCGGCGATGCGGGCGAGCGCGTCGGCGAACCCCGAGCTGGCCCCGCTGGTCTACGCGGCGCTCGCGGCCCGCGAGGAACTGCTGGCGGCGCCGCCCGAGCAGCGTCTGCTGCACGGGACCTTCCGGCAGAGCAAGGTGCTCGCCGGGGAGCGGATGCCGTGGCTGGCGGTGGGCCCGGACCCGGTGGTCGGCGAGTGCGCCTTCGACCTGGCGCGGCTGGTACGGGACCGGGTGGAGGACCTGATCGCCTCGCCGTCCGGCGCCACCACGACCCGGCGGCGCGTGAAGCGGCTCGCGGAGGCGCTGGAGGTCGACCGGGAACGGCTGCGCGGCTGGACGCTGTTCAGGGCCGTGGAATCCGGCGTACGGGCGCGCAGGGTCGGACGGGAACGGGACGCCGAGCTGCTGCTGGAGTTCGCGAGCTGGCTCTGACCCCGGCCCACCGGCCGGATACCAGGGCCGTGCGGACGACCTGACCGCCTCGCCGCCCGGCACCCGCGACCTGCCGCACCTGTGGGCCCGGGCGCCGCTGACGAGCCCGTACGCCGGGCCGGCGCCGAGGCCGGCGGTGGCGAGGACCAGCACGCTGCCGCCGGGCGCGACGAGGTGACGACCGGCGACCCGGCGGTGGCGGAGACGGGCGGCGAGGTCCGGCGCGGCCCACGCGGCGCTCTCCTCACCGCGCGGCCGCGGCACCGACCGGACGGCGCAGCCGGTGCCATACCGACCGGCGCCACCGGGCCCGGACCGCTCCCGCCGGCCGGGTGCGGCGGGCCCCCGCCGCAGACACGGACCGGAACGCCGCCACGACCCGAACGCCCCCGGAAACGGACCGGAACCCGCCGCGCTACGGACCAGCAACCTGCCGGGGAACGGACCGGAACGCCGCCGGGGAACGGACCGGAAGGGAATCGGGACCGTAAGGGCCCCAAGGCCCCGCTCACGCGGTGAGGCGGGCGATGGCCTCCTCGACCGTCAGCTCCTCGCGCTCGCCGGTCTTACGGTCCTTCAGCTCCAGCACGCCCTCGGCGGAGCGGCGGCCCGCCACCAGGATCTTCGGTACGCCGATCAGCTCGGAGTCCGTGAACTTCACGCCCGGGGAGACCCCGGCCCGGTCGTCGACCAGGACGCGCAGGCCGGCGGCGCGCAGTCGCTCGGAGACGTCGAGCGCCAGCTCGATCTGCAGGGCCTTGCCCGCGGCCACCACGTGCACGTCGGCCGGGGCGACCTCCGCCGGCCAGCACAGGCCCTGCTCGTCGGCGGTCTGCTCGGCGAGGGCGGCGACGGCGCGGGAGACGCCGATGCCGTAGGAGCCCATGGTGACGCGGACCGGCTTGCCGTTCTGGCCGAGGACGTCGAGCTTGAGGGCGTCGGCGTACTTGCGGCCCAGCTGGAAGATGTGGCCGATCTCGATGGCGCGGTCCAGCTTCAGGCCGGTGCCGCACTTGGGGCACGGGTCGCCCTCCTGCACCACCACGACGTCGACGTACTCGTCGACCTCGAAGTCACGGCCGGCCACCACGTTCTTGGCGTGCAGGTCCGGCTTGTTGGCGCCGGTGATCCACGCGGTGCCCGGGGCGATCCGCGGGTCGGCGATGTACTTGGTCTTCTCCAGGCCCTGCGGGCCGACGTAGCCGCGTACCAGGTCCGGCCGGCTGGTGAAGTCCTCCTCGGTGACCATCTCGACGACGGCCGGGGCGAAGTGCGCCTCGACCTTGTCCAGGTCGACCTCGCGGTCGCCGGGGACGCCGACGGCGACGATCTCGCCATCGACCTTCACCAGGAGGTTCTTCAGGGTGGCGGAGGCCGGGACGCCGAGGGAGGCGGCGAGGGTCTCGATGGTGGGGGTGTTCGGGGTCGGGATCTCCTCGGCGGCCGGCACGCCGGCGGCGTCCTGGGGCCGCAGTTCGTAGGTGATCGCCTCGGTGTTGGCCGCGAAGTCGCAGTTCGGGCAGTCCGCGAAGGTGTCCTCGCCGGCGTCGGCCGGGGCGAGGAACTCCTCCGACTTCGAGCCGCCCATCGCGCCGGCGGTCGCCGCGCAGATGCGGTAGTCGAGGCCGAGACGGTCGAAGACCCGGCGGTAGGCCTCGCGGTGCAGGGCGTACGAGTGGGCGAGCCCCTCGTCGGTGAGGTCGAAGGAGTAGGAGTCCTTCATCAGGAACTCACGGCCGCGCAGGATGCCGGCCCGCGGGCGGGCCTCGTCGCGGTACTTGTGCTGGATCTGGTAGAGGATCACCGGCAGGTCCTTGTAGGAGGACGCCTGGTCCTTCACCAGCAGCGTGAAGATCTCCTCGTGCGTCGGGCCGAGGAGGTAGTCGCCGCCCTTGCGGTCCTTCAGGCGGAACAGCTCGGCGCCGTACTCCTCCCAGCGGCCGGTCGCCTCGTACGGCTCCCGCGGCAGCAGGGCGGGCAGCAGCACCTCCTGCGCGCCGATGGCGTCCATCTCCTCGCGGACGATCCGCTCCACGTTGGCGAGAACCTTCCGGCCCAGCGGCAGCCAGCTCCAGACGCCGGCGGCGGTCCGGCGGACGTAACCGGCGCGGACGAGCAGCTTGTGGCTGAGCACCTCGGCGTCCGCCGGGTCGTCGCGCAGCGTCTTCGCCATCAACTGGGACATGCGCTGGACCGGTGTGTTCGCCATGGTTCTCGTACTCCTGCTGCGGCGTAAGGGTGATGCCTAGGAGGTTAGCCGGGCCGCCGGGGGCGGCGGAAATCGGTTGGGGCAGGCCCTACCGGCGGCGGAGCAGTGGCAGGGGGGCGCCCATCACGGCGTAGGGCTTCGCGGCGCTCGGGAAGAGGACCTGGCGGGCCAGGTCCCGGTAGCCGAGGGAGCGGTAGAGGCCGCGCGCCGGGCTCTCGATGTCGATCGCGGACAGGATCGAGCGGGGCTCGGTGGCGCCGTCGGTGATCGTGGTGATGAGGGAGCGGCCGATGCCGCGGTTCTGGTAGCGCGGGTGGACGTGCAGCTCGGTGATCACGAAGGAGTCGTCGAGCCAGTCGTCGTGGCCCTGCGCCCGCAGGTACGGCTCGACGACGGTGGACCACCAGTGGGTGCGGTCGTTGGGCATGCCGTACACGAATCCGACGAGGTCGTCCCGGGCGGTGGTGGCGCCCAGGGCCCTCGCGCCGGGAAAGGTCATGTGGCGCAGGACGATCTGACGGCGTACGGCGACCTCTTCCGCGCCGAGTCCGAAGGCGACGGCCTGGACGGCGAGCGCTTCGTCGACCCGGGCGGGAAGGTCGAGCGGGCCGATCACCACGTCGTCGGGCTGGGAGTGACCGTGACCGGGAAAGCGCAGCATGCGGGGAGACTACAGGGATCGCGACAGCGACGGGTCCCGGAGCCGGGCCGAGGTCAGAACAGCACGCTCATGAACGCGCCGACCTCCCGGAAGCCCACTCTCCGGTACGTCCTGCGCGCGGCGGTGTTGAAGTCGTTGACGTAGAGGCTGACGACCGGTGCCACGTCGGCCAGCGCGTACCGCAGGACCGCCGCCATGCCGGGGGCGGCCAGGCCCTTCCCGCGGTACTCGGGGGCCACCCACACGCCCTGGATCTGGCAGGCCTGCGGCGTCGCCGCGCCGATCTCCGCCTTGAAGACGACCTTGCCGTGCTCGTCGAGGCGGGCGAAGGAGCGGCCGGAGCCGACCAGTTCGGCGACCCGGGCCTGGTAGAGCAGCCCGCCGTCGCCGGCCAGCGGGGAGACGCCGACCTCCTCGGTGAACATCGCCACGCACGCTGGCATGATCGTCTCCATCTCGTCCTTGCGGATGCGGCGGACGTAGGGATCCGGGGCTATGTCGGCGGGCATGCGGTCGGTGACCATGAGGGGCTGGTGCCTGCGGACCTCGCGGGCCGGACCCCAGCCCGGTTCGAGGAGGCGCCAGAGCTGGGCGGTGGGCTCGGCGGGGCCGACGATGGAGGAGCAGCGGCGGCCGGCCCGGCGGGCACGGTCGGCGAAGGCGCGCACGGCACGCGGGGTGGCGCAGATGGGGACGAGGTTGGCGCCCGCGTAACACAGGGACGTGAGTATCCCGTCCTCGTAGAAGCCCCACATCTCGCCGCCGAGCCGCCACGGGTCGAGGCCGGCGACCTGGACGCGGGAGGTCACGAAGGCGTTCGCGACCGGCTCGCGGTCCAGGACGGCGAGCGCGGCGTCCAGGTCGCCCGGTTCGAGCACTCTGGAGGTGGTCTGCGTCAACACGTGCGGGGCCTCACCCTGAGGGTTCGCTGATCTCCGCACTGTACCTGGCGAATTTGTGGCGCGCCGCCCCGTGGGGCGGGGTTGTGGGACGGATGCGGCGGCCGTGGCCCCGGGGGCGTTGCACCAGGTCGGCCGCGCCTGTGCCGTCGTCAGCCGGCGACGGACACCGAGGGCTCGCCGGAGGCGACGCCTTCGGCCTCCATCTGCTCCGCGAGCTTCATGGCCTCTTCGATCAGGGTCTCGACGATCTTCGACTCGGGGACGGTCTTGATGACCTCGCCCTTGACGAAGATCTGCCCCTTGCCGTT
>NZ_JBFADM010000075.1:0-37266 GCF_040641355.1 Streptomyces sp. NPDC020996 | reverse complement strand
TTTTGTGACCGCCCCTGCCTGATGTGTGGTGGGGTGTGCGCGGTTCGGGACGATCCGACCGGCGCACTCCCCCTGACCGCGGTCCCCTGCGCCACCCCTTGAACTCCCATCCCAGGGAGTCCACCATGGGAGCGCTCCCAAAGATCCCCGCCCTGGGAGCCACCCCACAGTGACTCAGGAGCCGCTCATGCCCCCCTCCTTGTCGTTACGCAGGCGCAGAACCCTCCCCACCTTCCTGCTGGCCGGTTCACTCCTCCTCGGCGGTCTGCTGACCGCACCGGCGGCCGCGGGACTCGCCGCCGCCGCGGCGGCGACCACGGCCGTCCGGGTCAACCAGGTCGGCTATCTGCCGGACGGCCCCAAGCGCGCCACCGTCGTCACCACGTCGTCGTCGGCGCTCACCTGGCAGTTGCGCACCGCCTCCGGCACGGTCGTCGCCTCCGGCTCGACGGTCCCGCGCGGCGCGGACACGCCCTCCGGACAGTCCGTGCAGGTGGCCGACTTCTCCTCGTACCAGGTAACGGGGTCGGGGTACGTCCTGACGGTGGACGGCAGCACCAGCGACCCGTTCGACATCCGCGCCGGCCTCTACGACGGGCTGCGCTCGGATTCGATGGCGTTCTTCTACCACCAGCGCAGCGGCATCGCCATCGAGTCCTCCCTGGTGGGCTCCGCCTACGCGCGCCCGGCCGGGCACCTCGGCGTCGCGCCGAACAAGGGCGACACCTCCGTCCCCTGCCAGTCCGGAGTCTGCGACTACACCCGGGACGTCAGGGGCGGCTGGTACGACGCGGGCGACCAGGGCAAGTACGTGGTCAACGGAGGCATCTCCACCTGGCTCGTCGTCAACTCCTTCGAGCGGGCGAAGCGCGCGGGCACCGACGCCGCGCTGGGCGACTCCACCCTGCGCGTCCCCGAACGCGGCAACGGCGTGCCGGACGTGCTGGACGAGGCGCGCTGGGAGCTGGAGTTCCTGATGCGGATGCAGGTGCCCGACGGCAAGCCGTACGCGGGCATGGCGTTCCACAAGGTGCATGACGCCGCCTGGACCGCGCTGCCGACCCGCCCCGACCAGGACACCCAGGTCCGTGAGCTGCACCGGCCGTCCACGGCGGCGACCCTGAACCTCGCGGCGACCGCCGCGCAGTGCGCCCGCGTCTACCGGCCGTACGACGCCGCGTTCGCCGACCGCTGCCTGGCGGCCGCCCGCAAGGCCTGGACGGCGGCGCAGGCCAACCCCGCGATGTACGCGCCCGATTCGGACAGCACGGGCGGCGGGGCCTACGGCGACACCCAGGTGAGCGACGAGTTCTACTGGGCGGCCGCCGAGCTGTACGCGACGACCGGCGACAGCGCCTACCGGGACGCGGTCACCTCCTCGTCCTGGCACACCTCCGCGAACGCGTTCACGCCGTACGGCTTCGGCTGGGCGGACACCGCCGCGCTGGGCCGGCTCACCCTGGCCACCGTGCCCAACGGGCTGCCCGCGTCCGACCTGGCCCGCATCCGCTCCTCGGTGACCGCGGCCGCCGACGGCTACCTGTCCACGATGGCCGGGCAGGGCTACGCGGTGCCCATCCCCAAGGACGGCTACTTCTGGGGCTCCAACAGCGAGCTCGCGGACAACGCGGTCGTCATGGCCGTCGCCGGCGAACTGACCGGGGACGCCCGCTACCGGGCCGGGGTCCTGGAGGCGATGGACTACCTGCTCGGCCGCAACGCCATCGGCCAGTCGTACGTGACCGGGTACGGCGAGACGTCCTCGCACAACCAGCACCACCGCTTCTGGGCGCACCAGTTGGACGCCTCACTGCCCAACCCGCCGGCGGGTTCGCTCGCGGGCGGCCCCAACAGCGGTCTGCAGGACCCGGTGGCGCAGGAGAAGCTGTCCGGCTGCGCGCCCGCCGCCTGCTACATCGACGACATCGGCTCGTACTCCACCAACGAGGTGGCCGTCAACTGGAACGCCCCGCTGGCCTGGCTCGCCGCCTACGCCGCCGAACGGACGTCCAGCGGCGGCGGTGAAGAGCCCACGGCGTCCTGCGCGGTGACGTACAAGGTGGACAACGCCTGGAGCGACGGGTTCACCGCGACGGTGACCGTCAAGAACACCGGCTCGAGCGCGGTCGGCGGATGGAAGCTGACCTGGAGTTATCCGGGCGGCCAGCGCGTGACGAACGCCTGGAACGCGACCGTCACCCAGAGCGGCGCCGGCGTCGTCGCCTCCGACGCCGGCTGGAACGGGACGATCGCGCCGGGGGCGTCGGTGAGCTTCGGGTTCCAGGGCTCGCTCAGCGGGAGCAACCCCTCCCCCACCGCGTTCTCCCTGAACGGAAGCGCCTGCTCCTGACCCTCGGCCCGACCGGGCGGGCTTCGGGGCCCGGGCGGGCTCGGGGCCCGGGCGGCCAGACCCGGCCGGATCAACGGACCGCCGGACCGCCGCGGACACGCGGCGGTCGGGCGGTTCCGTGCTCGTACGGTGCACCAGGCCCGGCGAGGACACCCGAAGACGGCCGGCGGTGCCGGTCCGCCCGTGGATCAGCGGGCGCGGACGGCCGTCTTCCGGGGCAGGCTCTGCTCGCACCAGATGGTCTTGCCGCGACGGGTCTGCCGGGTGCCCCACCGCTGGGTCAGCTCGGCGACCAGCATCAGCCCCCGGCCGCCCTCGTCCGACAGGCGCGCCCGGCGCAGGTGCGGAGCGGTGTTGCTGCCGTCGGTGACCTCGCAGATCAGTGTGTTGACGTTGAGCAGCCGCAGGCGGACCGGCGGCTCGCCGTACCGCAGTGCGTTCGTGACCAGCTCGCTGACCACCAGTTCGGTGACGAAGCCGAGCTCGTCCAGCCCCCACCGGACCAGTCGTTCCACGGCCCAGGCGCGCGCCGTCGCCACGGCGGCCGGGTCGTCCGGGACGTCGAGGGTGGCCTCCTCGTCCGCGTCGAAGGTGCGGGTGCGTGCGACGACCAGCGCCACGTCGTCCGGGTGGGCCGACGGCACGACCGTCTCGACGACGTGGTCGCACACCGCCTCCAGCGCGTCCGGCGGGTGCGACAGCGCCGAGCACAGCCGCCGCAGGCTCAGGTCGGCGTCGGACGGGTCCAGCAGCCCGTCGGTGTACAGCGCCAGCAGGCTTCCCTCGGGCAGCTCGACCTCGGCCGCCTCGTACACCCCGTTGCCCAGGCCGAGGGGCGGGCCGGGGGGCAGCCGGACCAGCCCGGCCTCGCCGTCGGGTGTCACCACGAACGGCGGCGGATGGCCCGCCCGGGCGGCCGCGCAGGTGCCGGAGACCGGGTCGAAGACGGCGTAGAGGCAGGTGGCGCCCAGTTCGGCGGCGTCCGCGGAGGAGCCGTCGTCCACGGGGGCGCTCTGGTCGACCAGGTCGTCGAGGTGGGTCAGCAGTTCGTCCGGCGGCAGGTCCACGTCGGCGAGCGTGCGCACCGCGGTGCGCAGTCGGCCCATCGTGGCGGCCGCGCCCAGGCCACGGCCGACGACGTCACCGACCACGAGCGCCACCCGGGCGCCCGACAGCGGGATCACGTCGAACCAGTCGCCGCCGGCCCCGCCGGCCCCCTGGGCGGGCAGGTAGCGGGAGGCGGTCTCGACCGCCATCAGCGGCGGCAGCCGGCGGGGGAGCAGGCTGCGCTGCAGGGTCAGCACGGCGGTGCGCTCCCGGGTGAAGCGGCGCGCGTTGTCCAGGCACACGGCGGCCCGCGCCGCCAGCTCCTCGGCCAGCAGCCGGTCCTCTTCGCTGAACGGTTCCTCCCGGAGGCGCAGCAGGACGGTGACGCCCAGCACGGTGCCCCTGGCCCGCAGCGGCAGGCTCATGATCGACCGGTAGTCGTGCTCCCGGACGAGGTCGGCGCGGGCCGGCTGGTCCTTCAGCCACGCCTGCGCGGCGGGATCGGTGAACAGGTGCACCACCGGACGCCCGGCCGCCATGCTGCGCACGGCGGGCGAGTGGGGCGGATAGAAGTCCACTTCGCCCGGCTGCAGCAGAGCCTCGGGGGCGCCGGGGCGTATCGAGTGGTTGGCCACCCGGCGCAGGGCGACCTGCCCGGTGAAGGGGCCGGGCTCGTCGCCCTTCAGCAGGGTGTCCAGCAGGTCGACGTTCACCCACTCGCCCAGCAGGGGCACCAGCTCCTCGGCGAGTTCCTCGGCGGTGCGCCGCACGTCGAGGGTGCTGCCGATGCGGGTTCCGGCCTCGTTCAGCAGGGCCAGCCGGTCCAGTGAGCCGTTCTGCCGGGTCACGTCCTCGGCGGTCAGGCACAGGCCGGTGACGGTGCCGTCCGGACCGCGCAGCGGATGGGCGGCGACGAAGAGGGAACGCTCTCGTTCCGGAGCGGCGGACACCCTGCTGCGGATCCGCGTCGCCGGGGCCGGATCGCCCGAGACGAGCACCTGCCGCATGCGCGCCTCCCAGGCGGCGGTCTGCGGGCCGGGAAGGATCTCCGTCACGCGCCGCCCGAACCAGCTGTCGTGGTCCGGGGCACCGGTGAGCCGGGCCATGGCCGGATTGTGCCGTACGCAGCGCAGCGACGTGTCGTACACCGAGAGGGCGACCGGGTGGTCGGCGAAGAGCCAGTCGAGGACCGCGGCGTCGCTCGGCGGGGACGGCTGCGCGGACGGCGGTACGGCGGAGACCTGGCCGGCCGGTGGATCCTGCGGGGCCAGCTGCCCGGCTCGGACTTCTTCGTACGTCATGCCCGCCGCCTCACCGGATGCTCGTACGCACGGAGCGGGTTCTCCGAGACCTCCTCCCCAAGTATGCGTCCGCCCCACGGCGGCAACAATGCGGTGCTTCCTGTACGCCGCCCGAAAAGGCGGCCGCAATTCGTGCCGTGCAACAATTGTCACGGGATCTCCTGGTGAGTCATGCCGGGCGGCACCGAGCGCGCCCTCGGATCGGGCGGAAATCACGCGTGTCAGGAATCCCTGCGATCGAAATCAATTGCGATATGCGCGAGACCTTCGGCAATTGGATCATGGGACGTGACGAAGAGATGTTCCCGGTGATCATCACGGCGGACATCGCCTGCGGATTCCACGCGGGCGATCCGACGGCCGTGCGGCCGACCAGTCGCACGGCCGACCAGCACGGCATCGCGGTCGGCGCCCACCCCACGACCTGGAGGGTTCGGCCGACGCCGGATCCTGCTCGACCCGTACGCGGTGGGCGCCCTCTTCACCTGCCAGACGGCACACTGCGTGCATTCCCGGATACGGAGGGCATGCCCGATGCACGTCTTGAAACCGCACGCTTTGTCCAGTTGCCTGCGTGACGACGCGGCCGCCGGCCTGGCCCGTGCGCGGGCCGTCCACGCCCTGCCGTCCGACGTGAGCTATGACGACAACAGCACCTTGCTCGTCGAACGGAAAATCATCCGGACCGAGATGGATTACCCGATCGGTCAGGTGCGGAAATTCCTGAAGAGCGGTCAGGTGCACACCGAGGCCGCAACTCTGGTGAACGTGACGGCGGGCAGTATCTGTGTGCACGGCGACGGCGGCCATGCCGTCGAACTCGCGGCGGCGGTCCGGCAGACGGTCGCGGATGCGGGTGTCCCGGTCGAGGGGGTGGCGGCATGACGGCCCGTCCGAGGATGCTCACCGAGCCCCCGAAGGGAACGCTCTACACCTTCGGCGGCGACGAGTGGATCGTCGTTCAGCTGGACGAGGCCATGAGCCTCGACGTCAACCTCAAGGCGCAGGCGCTCACCCGGGCGCTGGCCGAAAAGGCTCTGCCCGGCATCGTGGAGGTCTGTCTGTCGAACGCCTCCTACATGGTGCGCATCGACCCGGACGTCGTCCATCCGGCCGACCTGATCGAGCAGTTGCGGGAGATCGAGGACGCCAACTCGGACTTCCGGTCGATCACCATCCGCACCAGGATCGTGGACGTTCCGGTGCTGTTCGAGGACGAGTGGACGGCTGCGACGGTGCGGCGGTTCCGCGACCGTCACCAGAGGCCGGACCTGACCGACCTGGAGTTCGCCGCGGAGCTCAACGGGTACCGCAGCACGGGCGAGTTGATCGACGCCGTGGTGTCCGCCCCGGCGCTGGTCTCGATGACCGGGTTCGTGCCGACCGTGCCCTGGGGTTACCAACTCGTCCCCGAGGCACGGCAGATCGAGGTGCCCAAGTACGTGCGGCCGCGCACCTTCACTCCGGAACGCGCCTTCTCCTGGGGTGGCGCCTTTTCCGCCATCTACCCGGTGGACGGGGCCGGCGGCTACCAGCTGTTCGGGATGTGCGCCACCCCCATCGTGCAGCCCGAGCAGACCCTGTACGACTTCCGCGGCAGCTTCTCCTTCCCCCGTCCCGGAGACCTGTTCAACTACCGCAGGGTCGAGCGCGAGGAGTTCGACGAGATCCGGGCGCGGGTCGAGGAAGGCTCGTTCCGCTACCGCCTCGAAGAGCTCGGCTTCGCCCCCGCCGAATGGTTCGCCCGTCCCGACGAGACCGTCGCCGCCATGCAGGAGCTGCTCTATGGCGCTTGAGATTCTGCGCCCCGGACTCATGACCACCGTCCAGGACGAGGGCCGCACCCAGGGCTACGCGCTGGGCATGCCGCCGTCGGGCGCCATGGACCGGTTCGGCTACCACGTGGCCAACGCGCTGGTCGGCAACCCGCCCGGGACCGCTGTGCTGGAATGCACCTACCTCGGTCCGGAGGTCAGGTTCTCCGAGGCCACGACCTTCGCCGTCACCGGCGCCGACCTGCCCGTCACCCTAGACGGCGAGGAGATCCAGCCCTGGGCGTCGCACCGGGCCCAGGCCGGTGATGTCCTCGCTTTCGGCTTCCTGAGGTCGGGTGCCCGCGCCTACATCGCGGTCGCCGGCGGCATCGACGTGGAGCCGGTGATGGGCTCCCGGTCCACCTACACCCTCTGCGGGATGGGCGGCTTCCAGGGCCGGGCACTGATGACGGGGGACGTGCTGCCGGTGGGCACGGACACGGCCGGCACACCCGGACGCAGCCTGCCGGCCGGCCTGGTGCCGGACTTCGCCGGTCCCGCCGAGCTGCGCGTGGTGGTCGGGCTGGCCAGCTACCGGGTCACCCCGGACAGCCTGGCGGCGTTCTTCGAGACCGAGTGGCAGGTCACGCCGGACGCCAACCGGGTGGGCTACCGCTATCGGGGCGGCGCCGTGGAGTGGGTGCCGCGCACCCAGCCACGGGGCGCCGGCAGCGACCCCGCCAACGTGGTGGACATCGGCTATCCGATCGGCGCCATCCAGATCCCGGGCGGGACCGAGCCGATCGTCCTGCTCAACGACGCGGTCACCGGCGGCGGCTACGCCACGATCGGCACCATCATCAGTGCCGACATCTCGGTGGCGGGCCAGACCAAGACCGGGGACGTGACCCGGTTCGTTCCCGTGTCCATCGACGCGGCGCTCGGCGCCAGACAAGAGGCCAGGGCCCGGCTGGCCAAGGCACTCGAAGCCGTCGAAGCCCGGTCCGACGGACCGGCCCGATATGGAAAGGACCGCGCATGAGTGAGGAAAAGGCCGTTGCGGCACCGTTCCCCGGCGTGTTCTACCGCCGCCCCGACCCCGAGTCGCCGCCCTACGTGAAGGTCGGCGACGCGGTGGACGCGGGCACCGTGGTCGGACTGATCGAGGTCATGAAGATGTTCCAGGAGGTCCAGGCCGGGGCGTCCGGCCACATCACCGCGGTCCTCGTCGAGAACGAGCAGGCGGTCGACGCGGGCCAGACCCTTGTCACTGTGGGGTGATGTGTGAGCACACCGACGACATCCTTCACGCGGGTCCTGGTGGCCAACCGCGGTGAGATCGCCGTACGCGTCGTGCGCGCCTGCCACGACCTGGGCATCGAGGCCGTCGCCGTCCACTCGGCAGCGGACGCCGAGGCGCTGCACGTCCGGGCGGCCGACGGGGCCGCCCTCCTCGGCGGCCCGCAGGCCAAGGAGAGTTACCTGCGCATCGACCGCGTGATCACCGCCGCGCTGGAGCACGGCTGTCAGGCCGTTCACCCGGGATACGGCTTCCTCGCCGAGAAGCCGGAGCTGCCGAGGGCCTGCGCCGAGGCGGGACTGGTCTTCGTCGGCCCGGGCGCCGAGGTGATGGAGGCCGTGGGCAACAAGGTGCGGGCACGGGAAATCGCCGAACAGGCCTCCGTACCGCTGATCCCGGGCAGCGGAAACCTTTCCTCGGTGGACGAGGCCGTCGCGTTCGCCGAGCGGGTCGGGTACCCGGTCATGCTGAAGGCCGCGGCGGGCGGTGGCGGCCGGGGAATCCGCCGGGCCGACGACGAGCCGTCGCTGCGGACCTCCTTCCCGCAGGCGGTGCGCGAGGCGGGGGCGGCCTTCGGTGACGGGTCCGTCTTCCTGGAGAAGTGCGTGATCGACCCGCGCCACGTGGAGGTGCAGATAGTCGCCGACCACCTCGGGAACGTGGTGCACCTCGGCGAGCGGGAGTGCTCGCTGCAGCGCCGCCGCCAGAAGCTGGTGGAGGAGAGTCCCGCGCCGCGGCTCGCACCGCAGATCCGGGAGGAGCTGTGCGCGGCGGCCGTCCGGCTGGCCAAGCAGGTGGGTTACACGAGCGCCGGCACGGTGGAGTTCCTGGTCGACCCGCATTCCGGGGATTTCTGCTTCATCGAGGTCAACGCCCGGATCCAGGTGGAGCACGGAGTCAGTGAACTCGTCACCGGCGTCGACATCATCGCAGAGCAGATCCGCGTCGCCGCGGGCCTTCCGCTGAGTGTGACGCAGGACGACATCACCTTCCGGGGGGCGGCGATCGAGCTGCGCGTCAACGCGGAGAACCCTCGCCAGAACTTCTTCCCCTCACCGGGGCAGGTGACCCGGCTCAGGTGGCCGGGCGGTCCGGGCATCCGCATCGACACCGGCCTGGAGGAGGGGGACCGGATCCAGCCCTACTACGACTCGATGATCGCGAAGGTGCTGGTGACCGGGCGGACCAGGGAGGAGGCGGTGGCCCGGGCCCGCCGGGCGCTGCGCGAGCTGGCCGTCGAGGGCGTCCACACCACCGCCGAGTTGCAGCGGTCGGTCCTCGACTGGGACGCGTTCACGGACGGCGCCTTCCACACCGGATCCCTGGACGAGTTCATCGCCTCCTGGACCGCGTCCTGACCACCGGCAGGCCTGCACGCCTCTCCCTTTCGGCGGGCCGGCCGGTCCTCGCCCGGCTGGCCGCTGTGCGGCCAGGCGTCCTCCGCTCCGCATGAAGGGTGAGCCGTGGCCTGTCCCGCGTGTGTAGGCCCGCGCGGCAGGGGGAAGCCGGGTGCAGCGGCCCCCTGACCGGCGCGGACGGGCGCGCCACTGCGGCCCGCTCCCGGCCGGGTGAGCGCGCGGCGTGACAAGGCAGGGCGGAAACGGCGAGGACAGTGACGGCGCCCGACGGCGCCGGGAGGAAGAACCATGGCTCACAGCCCGTGGCAGCAGCGGGGGCGGGGCCAGGCCCGGGACGGGGGAACCGCGTGGTCGCCGCAGCTCGCGCTGGACCGGCACCGGCTGCGGCGCCTGCTGGACGCGGTCGGGGCGGTCAGCGCCGACATGGACACCCGCACGGTGCTGCACCGCATCGTGGAGGCGGCCACCGACATCGTGGCCGCGCGTTACGGGGCACTGGGTGTGCGCTCGGAAAGCGGCGAGGTCATCGACCTGATCACGGTGGGCATCGACGACCCGCAGGCGGCCCGCGCCGCCATGGGCCTGCCGCAGGGCCACGGGCTGCTGCACACCCTGGTGGACGACCGGCAGCCGCTGCGGGTGGCGGACGTGTCCGCGCACCCCCGTGCGGTCGGCTTTCCGCCCGGTCATCCGGTGATGCGGACGCTGCTGGGCGTTCCGCTCGTGGTGCGCGGCACGGTCTACGGCGACCTCTACCTCGCCGACAAGCTGGACGGTACGCCCTTCGACGACGACGACGAGGACCTGCTGGCGGCTCTGGCCGGCGCCGCGGGCGTCAGCCTGGCGAACGCCCGCCTGTACGAGCAGCTCAAGCGCGCCACCGAGCACTTCCAGCGCCGTATGCTGCCCATGCTTCCCGACCTTTCGCCGCTCGAGGCCGCGGCCCGTTATGAACCCGCCTCCCGGCTGCTGCGGCTGGGCGGGGACTGGTACGACGCGATGGTCCTGCCCGACGGCGCCACCTGTGTCGTCGTGGGCGACGTGACCGGCCACGACGTGGAGGCCGCCTCGCTGATGGGACAGATCCGCAACATGCTGCGGGCCATCGCTCTCGACCGGTGCGAGCCGCCCGGCCTCGTCATGTCAAGGCTGGACCAGGCGCTGACGAGGTTCGCCGACCCGCCCACGGCCACCCTGGTGCTGGGCCGTATCGAGCGCGGCCGTGCGGAGGGCGGGGGATACAGCTTCGGCTGGAGCAACGCCGGGCATCTGCCACCGCTGCTGGTCGGCGCGGACGGCGGTACGCGTTACCTGGCGCCCGCCAGGCACGGGATCCCGGTGGGTATCGACGCGTCCGTCTCCCGGTTCAGCCACGAACACCCGCTCCCGTCCGGCAGCACGCTGCTGCTGTTCACCGATGGGCTGGTCGAGCGCCGTGACCAGGACATCGACACCGGACTGGGCGACCTGGCCGAGCAGGCCGCGCGTCTGGCCGCGGCCCCGCTGGAGGAGCTGTGCGACACCCTGATCAGCCGAAGCCGGCAGGTGTTCGACGACGATGTCGCCCTGCTGGCCCTGCGCACCCCCTCCGGCGGTCCGCCGTGGATCCGTCCCGGGGCCTGAGCCGGGGCCTGAGCGGGAGGCCGGACACGGAAGCCCGGACGCGGAAGCCCGGCACGCTGCGTGCCGGGCTCGTCCGGGTGCCGGGGTCAGACGACGCGGATGTTCTCCGCCTGGGGACCCTTCTGGCCCTGCGTGACGTCGAACTCGACGTGCTGGCCCTCCCGCAGCTCGCGGTAGCCCTGACCGGCGATGTTGGAGTAGTGGGCGAAGACGTCCGGGCCGCCGCCCTCCTGCTCGATGAACCCGAAGCCCTTCTCCGCGTTGAACCACTTCACAGTGCCCTTGGCCATGTCTGTCTCCTTCGAGGGTGTTCGGTCCCGCACGGTGCTGCGGGTCCGGAGGTGATCGCCCTGGTCCGGAGAGGGCTGCACGGCAAAGCGCCCGCAGGCAAGGTGACCGCGGGCGAACGACTTCGGAACCACGACTGCTCTGTGGATTACGCTAAGCCCTCTTCCGAGGGCACCGCCAGGCCGAAACGCCGTTCGGGCCCGTCGTGCGCAGGTGCACGGCGGAGGCGGTGAGCCTCCTCAGCCGGGGACATGGGGCCAGTGTGCGAGGCTGCCGAGCGAGGGGGCGGTTCGGGTGGCCTCCTCCGTCGAGGGGCAGATCTCGTAGGAGTCGCGCAGGCCGCTGAGGTCGAAGATCCTCAGGGTCCGGCCGGAGGCGGACGCGACGCGCAGTGAGCCTTCGTGCTGCCGGATGCGTTTCGTGATCGCCACGATCACGCCCAGTCCCATCGAGTCCATGAAGGGGACGAAGCCCAGGTCCAGGACGAAGTGGTGGTGTCCCTCGTCGATGAGCTTGATCACCGCTTCACGGATCATGGGGGCGGTGTGGGCGTCCACGTCGCCGTCGAGTTCGACGACGGTCCAGCCGTTCACCATGGTGTAGCTCACGGTCATGCTCTCGTGCCGGACGATGTTCGCTCGCATTGCCGTCACCTGTTCCGGGTCAGCCATTCGGCGAGGACGGCGGCCTGGCTGTGGTCGACGTCCTTGGTGGCGGTCAGCAGCATGAGCTTGTCGTGCGCTGCCAGGTCACGCAGGTGTCCGGCCGCCTCGCGGTGTCCGGCGTCGCGGAGTTCCGCCAGGTAGCGGCGGCGGAACTCGGCGAACCGGCTGGGTTCATGGGCGTACCACTTGCGCAGTTCGTTCGACGGTGCGACATCGCGCAGCCACTCGTCCAGGTGCGCGTCCTCCTTGCGCATGCCCCGTGGCCAGACCCGGTCGACCAGCACGCGCCTGCCGTCCTGCGGCGTGGCGTCCTCGTAGATTCTGCGGCAGGTGATCTGTTCGGCCATGACCGTGCCCTTCCAGATCGGTCGGGACTCCCGGCCCGGGCGGGCAGCTCCAGTCGCTGCCGCGAAGCGCGTGGACCCGACCCGTCCATCTTATCGAGGGGTCAGGCGCATCGGCCGGGATGCCGCCGGGCCGGTCGAGGCAATCCGTCCGGGGCGGCGTCCGGAACGGCGTATCGACGAGGAGGGCACATGCCCGGCGGACGGCCTTCGGCCCAGGCACACGATTTTCCCGCGCGGACGGCGCCCCGGACGCACTCGACGGGCGAACTGGACGCGGCGGTGGCGACGTGCCGGGCGTGCCCGCGGCTGGTGGCCTGGCGGGAGGAGGTCGCGCGGGTCAGGCGCAGGGCGTTCCGGGACTGGGATTACTGGGCGCGTCCGGTGCCCGGGTTCGGCCCGGCGGACGCGTCGCTGGTGATCGTCGGGCTGGCTCCGGCCGCGCACGGCGGGAACCGTACCGGGCGCATCTTCACCGGTGACCCGTCCGGCGACGCGCTGTACGCCGCCCTGTACGACATCGGGCTGGCCTCCCAGCCGGTCGCCGCGCACCGCGACGACGGGATGGAGCTGTACGGAGTGCGGATCACGGTGCCGGTGCACTGCGCTCCCCCGGCCAACCGGCCCACCACGACCGAACGCGACACCTGCCGTCCGTGGCTCGCCCGTGAACTGGACCTGCTGCGGCCGACCCTGCGGGCGGTCGTGGTCCTCGGCGCCTTCGCCTGGCACGCGCTGCTGCCCGTGCTGGCCGGCGCCGGATGGCGGCTGCCGAGGCCGCTGCCGGTCTTCGGGCACGGCGCCGAAGCGCCGGCCGTCGATCCGGCAGGCGAGCGGGAAGTGCGCCTGATCGGCGGTTACCACCCCAGCCGGCGCAACATGTCCACCCGCACTCTCACACCCGCCATGCTCCGCGACGTCCTGCGCCGCGGTGCGGAGGCCGCCGGACTGCCCACCCGGACCGGAGCGCGCCCCCTGGACACCTGAGCGGTGTCCAGGGCGAGCGGATGACGGCGGCCGGGGCACAGGGCAGCCCGGGGTGCGGGGGCGGGCGCCCGTGCGGAGGCGGTGAGGCGGGGCCCGTCAGTCGTCCGAGAGGGCGGGCCCGAAGCGGAAGAGGTTGGCCGGGTCCTCGGCGCGCTTGACGGCGACGAGTCGGGCGTGGGCCTCCGCGCCCCAGACCGCGGCCACGTCCTCCGGAGTGGAGACCGCGGCGAAGTTGAGCAGCGCGCCACCGGTCGACCAGGGCTTCAGCGCGTCGACGACGCCGTTCCCGGCCGCGGGGACCGCCTCCTCCAGGCCGGGCAGCAGCGGGCCGACCACGTGCACGCAGTAGGCGCCGTCACGGCCGGCGACCGCGTTCGGCGGGGTCGCGGGACGGGACAGGGCACCGCCGAGCTGCCGGATCTCCACGACGAGCGGCGGCACGTCGGCCTGCGGGCCCGCCGCGTCGATCAGGGCGTCGACGGTGTCCTCGTCGAGCGAGCGGAGCAGGCTGCCCTGGTGCCAGCCGGGCATGGGGTGCGTGGGGTCCTGGCACACCGAGTCCGTCTCCGTGAACGGCAGCTGCCCGATGTGGTCCAGCACCGCTTCGCCGCTCCGGCGCATGGGCGCGAGCAGCGCCTCGCCCTCCTCGGCCGGGCCGTTGTACGAGTACCGCAGGTGGACGACGAACTTGCCGCGCAGGGGCTCCGGGATCTCCTCCAGCGGCGGCAGACGCAGCAGGGCGACGGAGCTGTGCACCGTCTCGGGCAGCGTCGGCGCCCAGGCGCGGTAGGCGTGCAGCACCGAGGCCGTCGAGGAGGCCTCGAAGAAGATGCCTCCGGCGTACAGGGTGGTCACCGGGAAGAGGCGGACCTCGATCGCGGTGACTATGCCGAACTGGCCCCGTCCGCCGCGGACGGCCCAGAACAGGTCCGGCTCGGCGTCGGCCGTCACGTGCCGCAGGCGGCCGTCGGCCGTCACCAGGTCGAGCGCGACCACGTGGTCGGCGGCGAAACCGTACTCCCGGCTCAGCAGACCGATGCCGCCGCCGAGGGTGTAGCCGACCGCTCCCACGCCGGAGGACGAGCCGCACAGCGGGGCGAGGCCGTGCCCGGCGGCGGCGTCGATGACCTCGCGCCAGCGGGTTCCCGCCTCGATGCGTGCCACGGACCGCTCGGGGTCGACGAGGACTCCGCGCATGCCGCGGGTGCTGATGAGCAGCCCGCCGTCGCACGGCGCGCTCCCGTGCCCGGTGGCCTGGACGGCGACCGGGATGCCCCGCTCGGCGGCCCAGCGCACCGCGACCACGACGTCCTGCGCGTGGCCGGCCGCCACCACGGCGACCGGGCGGTGCACGACGGCCAGGTTGAAGCCGGCGGCCTCCTCGGTCAGTCCGGGGTCGCCCTGCAGGTACACCTGGCCCGAGACCCCGGAGCGCAGCAGCCGTACGTCGTCTTCGGTGAGGGGGCGGTGGGGGGTCACTGGCGTGGGCATCGGTATGTCTCCAGTCCTGAGAAGGGCTTCGAACCGTTCGGCCGGCCCGTCGGCAGGTCTCCTCGTGGAGCGCCTGACCGGGCGGCCGGAACCGATACTGCGGGCCGGTTCTGCAAGGCAGCTGGAACGGTGTTCCAGTGGGCGGCGGCCGGGTTCCAGCGACCTTCAAGGCGGCGGCCGGGTTCCAGTGGCCTTCAAGGCGGCGGCACGGTCGCAGTGGGCTGCGAGGCGGCGGCCCGGGACCGGCGAACGTCCAGGCGACGGCCGGTGGAGACCCCGGAAGCGGGCCGGCGCAGGGCCGTGGCAGGGCTGTGGCATGGCCGTGCGCGGGTCCGCCACCGGGCAGGTGGCCGGATAGTAATGTCACGGATATGTCCGGATGGACGGCAGCCGTTCTGCTTTGGCGACCTTTTCTGGCATTCTCTTGGTCCAATTGAGGGACGGGGCGAAGAATGCACGAGGTCCGCATCGGTGTGCTGGGGCCTGTTTCGGCCAGCGTGGACGGCCGGCCGGTCGCGCTGGGAGGGATACGGCAGCGTGCCGTGCTCGCGGTGCTGGTGGCCGCCCGCGGCCGGCTGGTGCCGCAGGACGTGTTGATCAACGATGCGTGGGACGGCCAGAGCGACCCGACCACGGCCACCTTGCACTCGTACATAGCGGGCCTGCGGAAGGTGCTCGAGCCGGGACGCACGACCGGGGGCTCGGCGCAGGTGGTGGTCCGGGAGGGCCTCGGGTACGCCCTGCGCCTGAAGCCGGAGCAGGTGGACGCGGAGCGGTTCACGGAACTCGCCGCACAGGGCGAGCGCCTGGTGCGCTCAGGGGACCCCGACGCGGCCGCCGCCGTGCTCGGTGAGGCACTCGGCCTGTGGCGGGGACCCGCTTACCACGAGTTCGCCGAGTACGCCTTCGCCGTGCCCGAGGCCGCCCGGCTGCACGGTCTCCGGCTGTCCGCCCAGGAGGACCTGTTCACCGCCGAGCTGGCCCGGGGGCGGCACACCGCGGTGATCGGCGACCTGGAGAAGCACACGGCCGAGCAGCCGCTCAGCGAACGGGGCTGGGAACTGCTCGCGCTGGCCCTGTACCGGTCGGGGCGGCAGGGCGACGCGCTGTCGGCGCTGCGCACGGCCCGCCGGGTGCTCGCGGAGGAACTGGGCGTCGACCCGGGACCGTCGCTGCGCCGCCTGGAGGTGGCGCTGCTGGAGCAGGACTCCTCCGCCGCGCCGCCCGTCACCGGCCCGGTGCAGCCGGTGGACCTCGAGCCCGCGTCTTCGGCACGGCGCGGTCGCCGGCTGCCCCTGGCGCTGACCGGACTGGTCGGGCGGGACGAGGAGCGGGCCCGCGTCGGCGCCCTGCTCCGGGAGAACCGCCTGGTCACGCTCACCGGCGCCGGCGGCATCGGGAAGACCCGGCTCGCCCTCGAGGTGGCCCACGCGCGCGACGACGAGGACGGGCCGTGGCTGGTGGAGCTCGCCGACCTGGAGACCCCCGATCCCGAGCTGCTGGTCGCCGACATCGCCGACGTGCTCGGCTTCCGCGACGCCACGACGGCGGAGCGCCTGGCGCAGGTGCTCGGCGCCCGCGGCACCCTGCTGCTCCTGGACAACTGCGAGCACGTCCTGAGCGCCGCCGCGAGCACCGTCGCCCACCTGCTGTCGCACTGCCCCGGACTGCGGATCCTCGCCACCAGCCGGGAGCCGCTGAGCGTGGCGGGCGAGGTGGTGTACGAGGTCGGGCCGCTGCCGCCCGACGCGGCCCGGGAGCTGTTCTTCGCCCGGGCGGCCGCCGCCGTTCCCGGCTGGGTGCCGGACACCCACGAGATCGCGACCGGCGAGGCGATCTGCCAGGAACTCGACGGGCTGCCGCTGGCCATCGAACTGGCCGCCGCCCAGTGCCGCATGCTGGCGGTGGACCAGATCGCGCAGGCCCTCGACGATCCCTTCGCGGTGCTCGTCGGCGGCCCGGAGACCGGCCCGGCCCGGCACCGGGCGCTGCAGACCACCGTGGAGTGGAGCCACCGGCTGCTGAACCAGCCCGAGCGTGAGCTGTTCTACCGGCTCAGCGTGTTCGCGGGCGGCTTCGACCTGGACGCCGCGACCGCGGTCGGCGGCAGGCCGGTGCTCTCCGACCTGTCCGCGCTCGTCCGCAAGTCCCTGCTGGCCACGGTGGCCGGCAGCCGGCCCCGGCGCTACCGCATGCTCCAGACCCTCAAGGACTTCGCCCGCCGCAAGGCCGATCCGGCCGTGCTGACCGCCGCCCAGTCGTCGCACCGGTCGTGGGTGCTGGGCCGGGCCGAGGCGGCCGAGCAGCTGCTGTACGGCAAGCACGCGCGGGCGGGCATGGAGCAGACGACCCGGGACCTGCCGGAGATCAGGGCGGCGTTCACCTCCGCGCTGCTGGCCAGGGACTCCGAGTACGCGCTCCGCCTGGCCGGCGCCCTGCACCGGTACTGGTACCGGTGGGGTCACATCGCCGAGGGCCTGGGCTGGCTGAAGGCGGCCCTGGACATCTGCCCCGAGGGCGCGCCGGGTCCGCGGGCGCGCGCCCTGATGGGCGTGGGGGCGCTGTCCTACCTGCTGGGCGACTTCGCGACGGCGGCCCAGGCGTCGGCGGAAGCGGCCCGGCACGCCCGGGAGGCCGACGACCTCAGGTCCGAGGCCGGGGCGCTCGCCTACCGTGCGCTGTTCGAGGGACTGCTGGGCAAGCCGGGCAGCGAGAAGATCGCCGAGGGCGCGGTCGAACTGGCCCGCGCGTCGCAGGAACCGTGGCTGGAGTCCGAGACGCTCATGGTCCTCGGGATGCTGCTGCGCATGACGGGACCGGGCGACCGCGCACGGGAGATCCTGACCCGGTCCAAGGAACTGGCCAGGGCCTGCGGTCACCGGTTCGTCCAGGCTTCGTCCGCCTGGCTGCTGATGAAGAGCGACATCGCCGAGGGCCGCCCGGCCGAGGCGCTCGCCGCGGGCGTGACCGCCCTGCGGGTGATCGAGGAGGAGGGCGACGTCACCGGCTGGCTGGCGATCGCCCACGCCACCGCCGCCGCGCTGACGCTGACCGGGCACCAGGAGGCCGGGGCCATGCTCCTGGGCGTCGTCGAGGAACAGGGTTCCCGCATCGGGTACTCGCCGGTCCTCATGGACCCCGTCGACGGGCCGGGGCACGCCAGGCTGGTACGGGAGGCGCTGTCCACGGAGGACTTCGTCCGCTGCCACGAGGCGGGCCGGAAGATGTCGCCCGCGGACATGAACGAGTACATGTATCGCTCCGTCACCTCTCTCGGGGCGGGCGCGGACCTGGAAGCGGGAGTGGAAGCGGACGTGCGTCCTCGTCCGTGACCGGCACCGGTCCGGCCGCCGGGGCGCCCGTCCCCGGCCGTGACGCGGCCGACGGTGGTGAGGCACCCCCGTACCCCACCACCGTCACGCTTCCGCGTGGGTCCGGGCGGCTGTGCGCCCGTACCCGGTTGCGGTACGTCCCGGTGGTGAGGCACCCCCGTACCCCGCCACCGTCACACATCCCTTTTCCCGGACACCATGCTGGCTACCCCGGCTTGGAGTTGGCTGGAAAGCCGGGACCGGCGGGCCGTGGGCCGGTTCCAGCGGCCTTGCAGAGTGGATCTCCATGCTCCGGCTACGGCCGCCCGGACGGCGCGCGTGTCCGGCCTGCCCCGAGCTTCGCCCGGTCCGAACGCCGGACCTGCCGCTCGACGGAGGAAGGAAACGCCGTGCCGAACACCCGCGTGCTGTCCCTCGACGACCTGGCCGCGCTGTGCTCCGGCGTGGCGGTGCGCTGCGCCGAGGCCCTGGGGCTGCCGGTGACGGTCCGGCGGACGGGGCAGGGGCCCGTGCAGAAGCACGGGGGGCTGCTCGTCACGACCGGGCGGACGCGGTCGGCCGGCCCCGCGCCGGCGGTCGCCGCGTACGCCGCCTGACCGCTCCCGCCCCGAAGGAGAGACATGTCCGCCGTGCCGTCCACCACCCTTCCCGAGGACCTGCTGCTGCTCCACACGCATCCCCGGACCGGAGCCCTGAAGCCACCGCGTCATACCGGTCTGCTGCTGGCCGGAGCCATGCTCACCGAGCTGCTGCTCCGCGGGGCGCTCACCGTGCGGGGCTCCCGGGTCGCGCTGGAACGGCAGGCGGGGACGGCCGGCCCGCGGTCCGCCGGGCCGTCGCCGGCCGACCCGTTGTCCGGCGACCCGCTGCTGGCGGAGCTGCTGCGGCGGCTGCGGGACGCCGGTGGCGGATCCCGGTCGGCGGGCCTGGAGCACTGGGTGCGCGAGGCGGCCTCGCCCAGCACCGACGTCGGCTGGCTCAAGCTGCTGACCGCCCGCGGCCTCGCAGCCCGACGGCCCCGGCGCCTGCTGGGCGTGCTGGACGTCGGCGGCGACCGGTTGCGGGCGGACCCGGGCTGGTCCGCGCGGCTGGCCTCCCGGGTCGCGGGTGCCGTCCGGTCCGGGAAGGGGGGACCGGCGGCTGGACCGTCCGACGCCCGCGACCTCCATCTCGCCGCCCTGATCGGGGCGAGCGCGTTCGTGGACCGGCTGCCCGCGCCGTTCCGGGACCGGGGTCTGGTAGATCCGGTGATGGACCTCGCCTTCGAGCTGCCGATCGCGGACGCCACCAGGGAACTGCTCCAGGCCGCCGGTTCCGGTGGCCGCGGCGACGGCATCGATCTGACCGACAACGACTGGGGCTTCCTCAGCGACAACAGCTGAGTCCCCGTCACCGCGACCGCTGCGGAGGACCGTCGGCCCGGGTCCTCGAACCGGCCCGGAGCCTTGGATCTGCCTGGGCCCTTGGAGTCGGCTGCAAGCCGCCCGGCACCGGACACCCGTCCTCTGCAGCCGCCTTACAGCAGGTGGCCGGAGACTCACACTCATCGGGACCCGGGCCACGCCTCGAAGGCCGGCGCCTGGCCTTCCACTTGATCCGTTCGATCCGCTCTGAGGGAGAAACCCATGCACACCGTCCCCACCGCCCCGGCCCGCCGCGCCGCTGCCGCCGCCCTGGGTCTTTCGCTCGCCGCGCTCCTGGTGGGCTGCGGCCCGACCGGGGACGACGGCATCGCCGGCCCGGGCGCCGCGACCCCGGGCGCCGCAACTCCCAGTGCGGCGACCTCCACCGCCGCGGCCGGCAAGCCCTCGGGCAAGGTCTCCGCCCAACTGGTCGGCGAATGGCAGGAGCCGTCCGACTACCTGACGCTCGGCAAGCGCAACCTGGACATCTACGACCCGCAGTCGGGCTGGCCGTCCGATCCGGACGCCGTCCGGGCCGGCAGCGGCATCCGTATCACCGCCGACGGCCACTACGTCTGGTCCGGCTACACCGCGACCAACATCAGCGGCAGCGCCTGCCACAGCCGGGCGCTCACCTACCAGCGCGGCAGGGCCACCCAGGACGGACAGACGATCATCCTCGAGCCGGAGATCAACCGCCAGGCGTACCAGGGCGGTTGCAACAGCGACTCGGACATGGACGCGGAGCAGGACCACTCCCCGCAGCGCTGGGGATGGCAGCGCACCACCGACGACCAGGGCCGCGTCCACCTGAAGCTGATCTCCGTGGAGAAGAGCCACGACTACGTCCTCGTCACCGACTGAGAACCGCGCCACCCCCCACGCCACGGGGAGGGGAGCCCTTGACGCTCCGGCCGACGGTTTCCAGCGGATTCCAAGCCGGTCCGCGGATCATGGGCGCGTCGCGGAACAGCAGCGACATCAGGTTTCCCGGAACCATCCATGCCCACCGGGTCGTCCAGTCAACCGAGTCCGGACGATCTACGGAAAGTCCATGAAACACATTCGAACGACGAGGACTTCGGTCCTCACGGGGGAGTCATCCATGCGTGTCCGACGCGTTCCCGTTCTCGCTGTGGCCGTCATCGGCGCGGCCCTGCTCACCGGCTGCCAGCCCAACGACATCGAGGCCGACCCCAGCCTCACCGCCGGTGCTTCGCCAGCCGCGTCCAAGCCGTCGGACAACCGGCCGCCCGCGACCGACGCGCCCCCGTCCCAGGACGGCACTCCCTCCTCGGCGCGGCGCGTCGTCGACGCGCCGCAGGCGGGCGGTCTGCCCAAGGCGACCGGCAGGGCGCAGCTCACGGACGTCCCCGTCGATCCCGGCGACGTGCGGGACAACATGAACATGGTGGAGCAGAAGTACCTGCGCAAGGACTCGCAGGGCCGGCAGGCGAACGTGCTCGTCGTCGCCGTGGACAACGTCCCGGAGGAGACCAGCAAGCGCCGGGAGTACCTGTTCCGGGGCATGCTCGACTACCTCAAGTGGGAGGGCACCCCGCCGCAGGCCCAGCCGATCGGCGACGTCGGCCCGCTCGGCGGTTCGGTGGAGTGCCTGCTGGCCTCCTTCGTCGAGGACGGCGACGTCGTCTGCGGCTGGGCCGACGACACGACCGCCGGAGTGGTCCACTTCCCCAACAGCACCGTTCCCGAGGCCGAGAAGCTGATCGTCGCGATGCGCGCCGACCTGGAGAAGTGAAGCGCCACGGCTGGACGTCACGGCTGAACGCATCGGCTGGACGCCACAGCTGAACGTCAGGGCCGAAAGGCGGCCCGCACCGGTTCGGTTCCGGCCGGTGCGGGCCGCCTCACGTGTCCACCGCGCCGCGTTCCGCGCCGCCGTCTCCGGCTCCCCCGGATCCCCGCGCCCCCCGGCATGCGGTCCGCACCCCGAGGGAGCCGGCCCTTCCGGCGGCGTGTGATTGACTGATCCGCATGGCTCCCGCCTCCCCATCCGCCCGATCGGCCGCGGCCGCGGCCGCCGATCCGGTCACGGCCACTCGGCCCCGCAACCGCAAGCAGCTCATCGTCGACGCGGCCGGGCGGGTCTTCAGCGAGCGCGGCTACCACAAGGCGTCCATGGAGGAGGTCGCGGCCGGCGTGGGTATCACCGCGGCCGCGCTGTACCGGCACTTCCCGAACAAGTACGCGCTGTTCGCCGAGTGCGCGCACGTCATGGCGGACAGACTGGTCGCCGCGCTGGACGAGGTGCCGCCCGGAGCGGCCCTGCCGGACGTGCTCAGCGCCGTCGCCCGGGTCACCGTCGCCCATCGCGCGTCGGGCGGCGTGTACCGGTGGGAGGCCCGGTACCTCAACCGCGAGGACCGCCGACGCCTCGGGGTGACGTTCGGCCGCCTCGTCAAGCGGGTCGACGAGGCGGTGCAGCGCGAGCACCCACTGCCCGACGAGCGCCTGCGGGCCATGGCCGCCCTCGGCGCGATCGGGTCCATCACCATGCACCACACCTCCATCGCCCAGCGCCGGGCCGAGGACCTGCTGCTGGCGTCCGCGCTGCGGGTGGCCGCGACCGATCCGGCGGCGGGCCGGCTCGGCGCGCACCCCGTCGAGCTGCCCGCCCGGCCCGTGCCGCGCACGCGGCGCGCGGAGATACTCGCGGCCTCCATCCCGCTGTTCGCGCGGGACGGGTTCGCCAACGTCACGAACGGACAGATCGCGGAGGCGGTGGGACTGACCCCGTCCGCGCTCTACCGCCACTACCCGGGCAAGATCGACATCCTGGCGGCGGCGTGCCTCCAGGCGGCGGGACTGCTGGCCCAGGGGGTGGAGCGGAGTCTGCACGAGGTGGCCGACCCGCACGACGCCGTCGTCGCGCTGGCAGCGACGTACGTGGCCTACAGCTTCGAGTACACCGAGCTGAACAGCGTCGCCGAGGCCGAGCTCGCCGGCCTGCCGGACGACCTGCGGCGGCCGCTGGTCGTCGCGCAGCGCGAACACATCGCGGTCTGGGAGCAGCAGTTGCGGCTGGCCCGTCCGGAGCTGGACCCGAGCCGGGCCCGGGTCCTGGTGCACGCGGGGTTCGGCGTGGTGGTCGAGGCGGGACGCAGACTGCGGTGGCGGGACAGCCCCGAGCATCGTGCGGCCGTGACCGCGCTGGTCGTGGGCGCTCTGGGGCTGTGAACGGCACCCGCCCCTCGGCCCGGCTGCCATGGGGCGGGCAGGAGTGGCGTCGGACCGAGGGCTCAGTCCGGCCTGTTCCCGGTGGGGATCGTGATGGGGGTGCTGGTCCCGGAGGTGCCCTTGTTGAGGAACAGCATGGCCAGGGCGCGCACGAACTGGTCCACCATGTAGAAGGTGGCGGGCATGACGGGCGACAGCCCCTCGCGGAACAGGATGTACGCCGGCCATGCGGTGCGGACCAGGGCCGCCGCCGCGTAGTCGCGCTTCAGTCCCAGCCAGTCCCCGACCTCGTCGCTGAGGACGTAGCGCACGAACTCGTTCAGGAAGCCACGCGTGACGCCGAGGTCGATCTGTGCGGTCAGGCCGAGCAGGTCCTCGGCCAGTTCGATCCCCTCGGTCGTCGGGGTGAGGATCGGGGTGAGCACCTGCGCCGACTGCTTGTCGGCCTCCGCCCACGTCTGCGGGATGTACTCGTCCGGCACGCCGAGCAGGTGGATGGCGACCTGCCAGGAGTGCAGGAAGGCCTCCTGGTCCGCGGCCGGGAACGGGATCTTCCACTCGAGCAGCTTCCGGTGCACGTAGGTGCCGAGGCTGTGGAAGGTGACCAGGATGTCGGCGGCGCTGATCGGGACGGTCTCGTCGGCGACCGCCCGCCAGTGCGGCGACTGCGGCAGCAGGTGCCGCACCGCGGCGTGCACCACGCGCGTCTTGTTGGCGGTGACGACGAACTGTCCGGTCGGCTGGAAGGCTCCCAGCTGGGACAGGTCGTATCCGAAGGTGAACGTCTTGGCCGCGCGGTCCTGCATGTTGGCGCCGCCCGCCGACCAGTAGACGCTCTTGGCCTCGCGCGGGATCACGGTGCTCATGATTCCGCTGCCGAGGCCGTACAGCATGAACAGGTACGTGTCCCTGCGCCGGTTGAAGTCGGCGGCGCGGGTCAGCTTGGTCTGGTCCGCCCAGGAGGGCAGCTTGTTGACCTGACCGAGGTATGCGGCGAACTCGGCCGGCAGGCCGCTGGGCAGCGGGTCGTTGTTGTTCACCCACGACGCCCACGCCGTGTTGATCGCCGGCACGTGTCCGTTGTCGATCATCGACGCCATCAGCGGGTCCGCCAGGTCGTCCCAGATCCACTGCGGACCGGTCCCCGCGGCGGCGTCCGCCGTCACCGAGCCTGTCGACGCCCACGCCGGGGCGGAGTTCGCCACGCCCACGAGGCCGAGTGCGGCACCGAGCGACAGAAGCTTGCGCCTGCTGAGGTTCTCCATTGACTTACCTGCTTCCCTGATGGGCCAGAGGATTTCAAGTGCCGTCACTTACTGGTGAATTGCGCGACTGATGCATGACGAACGTCGCCTCACTGATGTGATTTCCGATTAACATAGCGAGGCGCGTTGCCGTCGGCAATGGTTCGGCACAGCCCACCCTCGAAGCGGTGTCACGCCGCTGCGGGGCAGTGAGTTCGACGGTGTGTCAGTCCTCGGCCCGGGGCGGGCGACGGGGCCCGCCCCGCCGCTCACACCACGGCGTCCCCCGCCGCCACCTCCGCCTGCCCCTCCACGCGCTCGAACTGCGTCCGGTACAGCTCCGCGTACCGCCCGCCCGCCGCCAGCAGTTCCTCGTGGGTGCCGCGTTCCACGATGCGGCCGTCCTCGACGACCAGGATGAGGTCCGCCGACCGGACGGTGGACAGCCGGTGGGCGATGACGACTGCGGTCCTGCCCTCCAGGGCCTCGGTGAGCGCCTCCTGGACGGCGGCCTCCGAGGTGTTGTCGAGGTGGGCGGTGGCCTCGTCGAGGACGACGACGCGCTGGCGGGCCAGCAGCAGCCGGGCGATGGTCATGCGCTGCCGCTCGCCCCCGGAGAGCCGGTAGCCGCGCTCGCCGACGACGGTGTCGAGGCCGTCGGGCAGGGACCGTACGAGGTCGTCGAGGCGGGCGCGGCGCAGCGCGTCCCACAGTTCGGGCTCGGCCGCCCCGGGGCGGGCCAGCAGCAGGTTGGCTCGGACGGTGTCGTGGAAGAGGTGGCCGTCCTGGGTGACCATGCCGAGGGTGGCCCGCAGGGAGGCGGCGCTCAGCTCGCGGACGTCGACGCCGCCGATGCGCACGGCGCCCTCGTCGACGTCGTACAGGCGCGGCAGCAGGGCGGCGATGGTGGACTTTCCCGCGCCGGAGGAGCCGACGAGCGCGACGGTCTGTCCGGGTTCGGCGCGGAAGGAGACGCCGTGCAGGACCTCGGCGCCGCCTCGGGTGTCCAGGGACGCCACCTCCTCCAGGGAGGCCAGGGAGACCTTGTCGGCCGACGGGTAGGCGAAGCGGACGTCGTCGAACTCGACGGCGACCGGGCCCTCCGGGACGGCGCGCGCGTCGGGCCGCTCCTCGATGAGCGGCTTCAGGTCCAGCACCTCGAAGACGCGCTCGAAGCTGACGAGGGCGCTCATCACCTCCACCCGTGCGCCGGCCAGCGCGGTCAGCGGCGCGTACATGCGGGTCAGCAGCAGCGCCAGCGACACCACGGCGCCCGGCTCCAGGCTGCCGCGCAGGGCGAACCAGCC
Source organism: Streptomyces sp. NPDC020996 (assembly GCF_040641355.1). Lineage (NCBI taxonomy): Bacteria > Bacillati > Actinomycetota > Actinomycetes > Kitasatosporales > Streptomycetaceae > Streptomyces > Streptomyces sp. NPDC020996. The sequence goes on along the minus strand of NZ_JBFADM010000075.1, from coordinate 12,274 downwards.
GCCGAGGCCGTATACGAGGGCGAGGGCCAGGGAGGAGACGAGGGTCAGCGCCGTCATGAACACCGACTGGGCCGTGGCGGTGCGAACGCCGATGTCCGCCACCCGGCGGGCCCGCTCGGCGAACTCCCGCGACTCCTCCTCCGGGCGCCCGAACAGTTTGACCAGCGTGGCTCCGGGCGCCGAGAAGCGCTCGGTCATACGGGTGCCCATCGCCGCGTTCAGCGTCGCCGCCTCCCGCTGCATGCGGGCCATCCGGCTGCCCATCCGCCGGGCCGGGACGACGAACACCGGCAGCAGCACCAGCGCGAGCAGCGTGATCTGCCAGGACAGCGTGAGCATCACGGCGAGCGTGAGCACCAGCGTGACCACGTTGCTCACCACGCCCGACAGCGTGTTGCTGAACGCCCGCTGCGCGCCGATCACGTCGTTGTTGAGCCGGGAGACCAGCGCGCCCGTACGGGTACGTGTGAAGAACGCGACCGGCATCCGCTGCACATGATCGAACACGGCCGTCCGCAGATCGAGGATCAGGCCCTCCCCGAGCGTCGACGACAGCCGGCGGCCGAGGACGCCGAGCGCCGCCTCCGCGATCGCGATGAGCGCGATGAGCAGGGCCAGGCGTACGACCGTGCCCTCGTCGTCGCCCGACACGATCGCGTTGACGACGCGGCCGGCCAGCACGGGGGTGGCGACGGCGAGCAGCGCGGTCACGACTCCGAGCAGTACGAACAGCGCGATGCGGGCGCGGTGCGGGCGGGCGAACGCGCCGATACGGCGCAGCGTGGCACGCGCGAGGGGCCGACGCTCCTGCTGGGCGTTCATGACACTGTGCAGCTGTGTCCACGCCGTGGTCTCCATGCTCATGGAGAGAAGGTAGAACCTCGATCGTTGTCGAGGTCAACACTCCCCCGCTTCGTCCCCCCGCTCCGCCCCCGGCTCCACCCCCTCGCACCGTCCCCTCGCCCGAAGGACCCCATGGCCCCGTCTCCCCACCCGCTGCCCGTCCGTAAGCGGCCGTCCGCGATCCCGCAACCCGCGGTTGGCGGCGAGCGGGCACCCTCGTCCGATGTGACCGCGGTACACCTCCCCGAAGCACCGCTCGACCAGGGACGCCTCCCCCAAGGCCGTCTCCCCGAAGGAAGTCCCTCCCGAGGGCGCCTCCCCGAAGGACGCCGAGCACGTCTCCCCCGGCGTGTCCCGGTCCGCCGGATCCTGTGCCTGGTGCCGTTGCTGCTGGTCACCGTCGTCGCCGTACGGCACCACGGTGTCCTCGCCGACGGCTTCTCCCGGCTGCGCGCGGCGGAGTGGCCGTGGCTGCTGGCCGCGGGCGGCGCGACCTGTCTGACCTGGGTGGCGGCCGCCTTCACCCGGCAGGGCGCGGTCGTGGAACGGCTGCCCCGACGGCGGCTGCTCGCCGCCCAGTTCGCGGCGGGCGCGGCCAACCACCTGCTGCCCACCGGCCTCGGCGCGAGCGCGGTCAACCTGCGCTTCATGACCGTCTGCGGGATCCCGCTCGCCCGCTCCTCCGCCGCGCTCGCGCTGTACCTGCTGGCGGAGTCGGTCACCCGGCTCGCCCTGCTGGCCGGCCTGCTGCTCGCCTTCCCGGGCGCGCTGCGCCTCGGTCCCCTGCTCCCGCACGACGCGATGGGCCCCCTGCTGTACGCGGCCGGCGCGGTGGTGGTCGCGGCCGCGGCGGTCCTGGCGGGGGTACGGCGGCTGCGGACGGCCGTGGCGTCCTTCCTGCGCACCGCGCTGGGCGAACTGCGTTCGGTGCACACCCGTCCGTCCCGCGCCCTCGCCCTGTGGGGCGGCGCGTTCGCCTTCCCCGCGCTGCAGGCGGCCGGGCTGGCCCTGGTCGGCCGCGCGCTGGAGCTGCCGGTGCCCGCCGTGCACACGGCGGTGGCGTACCTCGCGGCGACCGTCGCGGTGGCCCTGGTGCCGACGCCGGGCGGGGTGGGCTCGGTGGAGGCGGCGCTGGTGCTGGCGCTGGTCGCGGCGGGCGGCCCGGCCGCGGTGGCCACGGCGGTCGTCGTCGCCTACCGCGTCATCACCGTCTGGCTGCCGCTGCTGCCGGGGGCGCTGACGCTGGGCGCGCTGGTGCGCATGAAGGTCATCTGACGCTCCCGCACCCCACCGCGCGGTCTCGGGCGCAGGTGAACCGCCCTGCCGGATACGGCAGGATGAGGGGTCGCACATCCCGAGACCGAGCAGGTGGCAACAACGTGACGACACTTCACATCCGGCCTTCCGCGGCGGCGCCCGCCGCAGAACCGCTCCCCGGAGGTGACCGGTGACCCGAACGCTCACCGTGCTGACCCGGCCGCTCACCGTCGACGACCTGGTCCTCGCCGGAATCGCGCTGGCCGCCGGGCTGTTGGCGGCCTTCCTGCTGCGCATGCTGATGCGCTGGCTGGGCAAGCACGCCGACCGGACCCGCTGGAGCGGCGACGACGTCATCGTGGACGCGCTGCGCACGGTGGTGCCGTGGTCGGCGATCGTCGGCGGCGCGGCCGCCGCGGGCGGGGTGCTGCCGCTGACGAAGGCGGTCCAGCACCACGTCAACCAGGTCCTGACCGTGATCCTCATCTTCGTCGTGACGCTGACGGCGGCCCGGGTCATCGCCGGCCTGGTGCGCACGGTCACCCAGTCCCGCTCCGGCGTCGCCGGATCCGCGACGATCTTCGTCAACATCACCCGGGTGCTGGTGCTGGCGATCGGCTTCCTGGTGGTGCTGCAGACGCTGGGCATCTCCATAGCGCCGATGCTCACCGCCCTGGGCGTGGGCGGTCTGGCGGTCGCCCTGGCGCTGCAGGACACCCTCGCCAACCTCTTCGCGGGCATCCACATCCTCGCCTCCAAGACCGTGCAGCCCGGCGACTACATCCGGCTCAGCAGCGGCGAGGAGGGGTACGTCGTCGACATCAACTGGCGTCAGACGACCGTCCGTCAGCTCTCCAACAACCTGGTGGTCATCCCCAACGGCCAGCTCGCGAAGACGAACATGACCAACTTCACCCGTCCCGAGCAGCAGTTGACGATCCTGGTGCAGGTGGGCGTCGCCTACGACAGCGACCTCGACCACGTCGAGCGGGTGACCAACGAGGTCATCGCCGAGGTGATGACCGAGATCGCCGGCGCCGTCCCCGAGCACGAGCCGACGATCCGGTTCCACACCTTCGGCGACTCCCGGATCGGCTTCACGGTCATCCTGGGCGTGGGCGAGTTCAGCGACCAGTACCGGATCAAGCACGAGTTCATCAAGCGGCTGCACCGGCGCTACCGGGACGAGGGCATCAGCATCCCGGCGCCGGCGCGCACGGTGGCGCTGCAGCAGGGCTCGGTGGCGATCCCGCAGCAGCGCGTCCACACGGAGGCGGGCGACGCGAACGCCGCCCGCCTCGAGTAGGCCGGCCGGGTCAGCGGCTTCGGCGGCTCACAGGGTCGCCGAGTTCTCGTGGTAGTGCCCGCCCCTGCGGCTGTGCGGGGCGACGAGGGACGAGCTCACCGGGTTGACCGTCCAGTCCGGATGGCCGGGCATCCGCGGCGTCTTCGTGCCGTACAGCCACTCCCGCAGGAAGCCGGACACGTCCTGGCCCGACACCTCCGAGGCGACGGCGATGTAGTCCTCCGTCGTCGCCGCGGAGTTGCGGTGGCGGTCGAGGAAGGCGCGTTCGAGGGCGTTGAAGGCGTTCTCGCCGACCAGTTGGCGCAGGGCGTACAGGACCAGGACGCCGCCCAGGTAGCGCTGGCTGTCGAAGAGGTCGACCGCGTTCGGCGCGGCCACCGGGCCGGAGTCGGCGCGCCACTGGTCGCCGCGGGCGTAGGTGTCCTTCATGCGGGCTTCCAGGGTGGTCAGCCCGAGGGAGTCGGCCCAGCCGCGCTCGTAGCGGTACAGCAGCCCGTAGAAGTCGGCGTGGCCCTCGTTCAGCCACAGGTCGGCCCAGGTCGCGGGCGAGACGCTGTTGCCGAAGTAGGAGTGGACCAGCTCGTGCATCATGTGCGAGCCGATCTTCCTCTCCTCCTGGAGCAGGAAGTTCGGCTTGTACAGGGTGAGGGTCTGGGTCTCCAGGCCGGTGAAGTCGAAGGCGTTCGGGTCGTCGGAGTTGCAGGGCAGCAGCCCGTACGTCTCGAACGGGTAGGCGCCCAGCCGCGCCTCCAGCCAGCCCACCAGGCCCGGGGTCAGCGCCAGCGCCGGTTCCAGAGCGGCGGCGCGGGCGGCCGGGACGACGTCGCGCAGCGGCAGCCCGTGCGGGCCCTGCCGGTCCTTGACGAGGTAGTCGCCGACCGTGATCTGCACCAGCTCGGTGGCCATCGGCTCGCGGGAGCGGTACGTGTACGCCGTCCGGCCGCCCGAGAGGGCCTCGGTAGCGGTGAGCAGGCCGTTCGCCACGCCCCGCAGGCCTTCGGGGACCGTGATGCGGACGGTGAAGCCGGCCTTGTCCGAGGGGTGGTCGTTGCAGGGGAAGACGGTGTGCGCGGAGTTCGGCTGCGGGCAGACCGCGAAGCCGTCGGGGGTGACGACCCAGGCGGTGTGCGACAGGGTGCGGCCGGGGTCGGCCGTGTAGTCGACGCGGACCGTGGCCCCGGCCCGCGCGGGCAGCGGGGCGGCGGGCGTGACGCGCAGCTTCTCGTCCGCCTGCTCGAAGGCGGCGGCCTCGCCGTCGACGCGGACGGCGTGTATGTCCAGGCCGAGGGCGTCCAGGGAGAGCCGGGTCAGCGCCCGGGTGGTGCGGACGCGTAACGTCGCGGTGGCCTCGACGAGCCTGGTCGTGGCGTCGTAGGCGAGGTCGAGGCAGTAGTGGGAGACGCGGTAGCCGTCGTTGCCGAGGTCGGGGAAGACGGTGTCGCCGAGGGTCTCGGGGCCCGGGGTGGCGGTGTCGTCGGGGGTTCCGGGGGCCGGGGTGGCGGTGTCGTCGAGGGTTCCGGGGGCCGGGGTGGCGGTGCCGTCCGCCGCCTGCGCCGTTTTCCCGACGGTCAGTGCCACGGCGGTGCCGAGCAGGGCGGCCGGGCCCGTCACTCTGGTGCGATATCTCATGGTCAGCTTTCGTTCGGGCGGCCGGGTGGTCGGTTCCGGCCGCTTCGACGATCAGATGCACGATCTCTTTCCAGGACCCCGGGCTCGGCCTCTCGGTTGCACCCGGGCGGCCCTCTTCGGGCACGTGGCGCGAACTTCGGGCGCGTGGCGTGAAAAGTGACCAAGGGCCGCTGTCGAGGAGGCCCCGCTCACGAGATATCTTGATGTCGAGCAATGTTGCAGACGTGGAGCGGAGCACCCGGTGACTGACTCGACCATCATCTATACGCACACTGACGAGGCCCCGGCCCTGGCGACGTATTCCTTCCTGCCGGTGGTCCAGGCGTACGCCTCGCAGGCGGGTGTCGCCGTGGAGACCCGCGACATCTCGCTGGCCGGACGCATCATCGCCGTGTTCCCGGAGTACCTGACCGAGGACCAGCGCATCCCGGACGCCCTGCACGAGCTGGGCGAGCTGGCCAAGACGCCCGAGGCCAACATCATCAAGCTGCCGAACATCTCGGCGTCGATCCCGCAGCTGCGGGCCGCGATCGCGGAGCTGCAGGGCAAGGGCTACGCGCTGCCGGACTACCCGGACGACCCGAAGACCGACGAGGAGCGGGAGATCCAGGCCCGCTACGACAAGATCAAGGGCTCCGCCGTCAACCCGGTCCTGCGTGAGGGCAACTCCGACCGCCGCGCCCCCGCCTCGGTCAAGAACTACGCCAAGACCCACCCGCACCGCATGGGCGCCTGGTCGGCGGAGTCGAAGACCAACGTCGCCACCATGGGCGAGAACGACTTCTGCTCCACCGAGAAGTCCACGGTGATCTCCGGGGCCGGTTCGCTGCGCATCGAGCTGGTCGGCGACGACGGCACGACCACCGTGCTGCGCGAGTCCGTACCCGTGCTCGAGGGCGAGGTCGTCGACGCCTCCGTGATGCGCGTCGCCGCGCTGCGCGAGTTCCTCACCGCGCAGGTCGCCCGCGCCAAGCAGGAGGGCGTCCTGTTCTCCGTGCACCTGAAGGCGACGATGATGAAGGTCTCCGACCCGATCATCTTCGGTCACGTGGTGCGCGCCTTCTTCCCGAAGACGTTCGCGAAGTACGGCGAGACGCTCGCCGCGGCCGGCCTGACCCCGAACGACGGCCTGGGCGGCATCCTCAAGGGCCTGGAGGCCCTGCCCGAGGGCGCCGAGATCAAGGCCTCCTTCGACGCCGAGATCGCCGAGGGCCCGGAGCTGGCGATGGTCGACTCCGACAAGGGCATCACCAACCTGCACGTGCCGTCCGACGTGATCGTGGACGCCTCCATGCCGGCCATGATCCGCACCTCCGGCCACATGTGGGGCCCGGACGGCCAGGAGCACGACACCCTCGCGGTCCTGCCGGACTCCTCCTACTCCGGCGTGTACCAGGCCGTGATCGACGACTGCCGCGCCAACGGCGCCTACGACCCGGCCACCATGGGCTCCGTCCCCAACGTGGGCCTGATGGCGCAGAAGGCCGAGGAGTACGGCTCCCACGACAAGACCTTCGAGATCCCCACCACGGGCACGGTCCGCCTGGTCGACGGCAACGGCGACGTCGTCCTGGAGCAGACCGTCTCCGCCGGCGACATCTTCCGCGCCTGCCAGACCAAGGACGCCCCGATCCGGGACTGGGTGAAGCTGGCCGTCACCCGCGCCCGCGCCACCGGCGACCCGGCGGTGTTCTGGCTGGACGAGAACCGCGCCCACGACGCCAACCTGATCGCCAAGGTCAACCAGTACCTCCCGGAGCACGACACCGAGGGCCTGGACATCCGCATCCTGAACCCGGTCGAGGCGACCAAGCTGTCGGTGGAGCGCATCCGCCGCGGCGAGAACACCATCTCCGTGACCGGCAACGTGCTGCGCGACTACCTGACCGACCTGTTCCCGATCCTGGAGCTGGGCACCAGCGCCAAGATGCTGTCGGTCGTCCCGCTGATGGCGGGCGGCGGCCTGTTCGAGACGGGCGCCGGCGGTTCCGCGCCGAAGCACGTCCAGCAGCTGGTCAAGGAGAACTACCTGCGCTGGGACTCCCTCGGCGAGTTCTTCGCCCTGGTGCCGTCCCTCGAGCAGTACGCCGACTTCACCGGCAACGCCCGCGCCAAGGTGCTCGCCGACACCCTCGACCGCGCCACGGCGACCTTCCTCAACGAGGACAAGTCCCCGACCCGTCGCGTCGGCGGCATCGACAACCGCGGCAGCCACTTCTACCTGTCCCTGTACTGGGCGCAGGAGCTGGCCGGGCAGACCGAGGACGCCGACCTGGCCAAGGCCTTCGCGCCGCTGGCCGAGACGCTCGCCGCGAACGAGCAGCGCATCGTCGACGAGCTGATCGCCGTCCAGGGCGAGCCGGCCGACATCGGCGGCTACTACCAGCCGGACCCGGCCAAGGCCTCCGCGGTCATGCGCCCGTCCGCCACCTGGAACGAGGCGCTGGCGACCCTGAGCTGACGCCCGACGGACCCTGACCTCCAGGGTCCCCGCCCCATCTCCGCCCCGGCCGGCCCACCACCGCCCGCCGGGGCGGAGCCGTCAGCGGGGCAGTGCCGGCCAGTGCTGGAAACCGGCCGGTGTACTCCAAGGGTGGGCCGGACCAGGCCGGTTGGACAGCCACCAGACCGAGCGGCACCCGGTCGCCCGCGAAACGCTCCGCCAAGCGGTCGACGACACCCGACTCCTGCTCCAGGTGCTGAACGCGCGCAACGAACAGCTCCGGGCCGGCGCGGCGGCCTCGACCCCGACGGAACTCCCCTGGCCGGAAAGGTACTTCGCCCAACTGGGCCTCGTGCTGGGTACGACCTACCGCTCCGGCGCCGTCCCGAGCGCCCACTGCGAGCCTCCCGAGCCCTCCGGCACGGAGTACTTCCCCACCGCGGAGCCCGGCCGCCGTATGCCCCTCTTCTGGCTCACCGCCGGCCGCTCCACGCTCGACACCGTCGGCAAATGGTTCACCCTGCTCACCCCGGCCCCCGGCCCCCGGCCGCTGGCAGCAACAAGCTCTCGCCTCATGACCGTTGCGCATCGAGACCCTGCCCGGCGAACACGCCGGCCTCCGGCCGTGCGGCGTGCAGCGGCTACGGGCGTGTGGCCGTTCATGAAATTCACATGTCAGCGGCGGCGGCGGGCTGGTCCCGCGGTGGGCGTGTGTGCTTCCCTCGTCGCATGACCGTGCTCGTGACCCGCCGCCACGTCGACCACGGGCACGTCACGACCACGGGTTGTCGCGCCGTGAGCTGACGCTCCGCCCCGGCCCGTACATCCTCCCCCGCTCGTCCCGCCCTCCGTCGTGCCCGCACCCGTATCCCTGCCCGGCCGCACCCGTATCCGGCCGCATCCATCCCCGACCGGACCCGGACCCGCATCCCGCCAGCGCCCAGCACCAGCACCAGCACCAGCACCAGGAGCCACACATCATGAGCCAGCCCATCGACGCCGTCGCCGCCGGTCACACGCCGGACGAGAGCTCCACCGAGCCCGGGACCCCGGCCTGGTCGTTCGAGACCAAGCAGATCCACGCCGGGGCCGTGCCGGACCCGGCGACCGGCGCCCGGGCCACGCCGATCTACCAGACGTCCTCGTTCGTCTTCCGGGACACCCAGCACGCCGCCGACCTGTTCTCGCTCGCCGAGCCCGGCAACATCTACACCCGCATCCACAACCCCACCCAGGACGTCTTCGAGCAGCGGATCGCGGCTCTGGAGGGCGGTGTCGCCGCGGTGGCGCTGGCGTCGGGGCAGGCCGCGGAGACCCTGGCGATCCTCACCGTGGCCGGCGCCGGCGACCACATCGTCTCCAGCGCCTCGCTGTACGGCGGGACCTACAACCTCCTGCGGCACACGCTGCCGAGGTTCGGCATCCAGGTGTCCTTCGTCGAGGACCCGGACGACGTCGAGGCCTGGCGGGCGGCGATCCGGCCGGACACCAAGGCGCTGTTCGCGGAGACACTCGGCAATCCGCGCGGCAACGTGCTCGACGTGCGGGCGGTCGCGGACGTCGCCCACGCGGCGGGCGTGCCGCTGATCGTGGACAACACCGTGCCGACGCCGTACCTGCTGCGGCCGATCGAGCACGGCGCGGACGTCGTCGTGCACTCGGCGACCAAGTTCCTCGGCGGGCACGGCACCACCATCGCGGGCGTGGTCGTGGACGGCGGCACCTTCGACTTCGGGGCGCACCCCGAGCGGTTCCCCGACTTCTCCGAGCCCGACCCCAGCTACCACGGGCTGCGGTACTGGCCGGCGCTCGGCCCGGGCGCGTTCGCGGCCAAGCTGCGGGTGCAGCTGCTGCGCGATCTGGGGCCGGCCCTGTCCCCGCACTCGGCCTTCCTGCTGCTGCAGGGCGTGGAGACGCTGAGCCTGCGCATCGAACGGCACTCCGCGAACGCGCTGGCGCTCGCCGAATGGCTGGAGCAGCGCGACGAGGTCGCCGCCGTCCACTATCCGGGCCTGGCGTCCAGCCGCTGGCACGAGGCGGCACGGACCTACCTGCCGCGCGGTGCGGGCGCGGTGGTCTCCTTCGAGCTGCGGGACGGAGTGGAGGCGGGCAAGCGGTTCGTGGACGCGGTGCGGCTGTTCAGCCACCTCGCCAACATCGGCGACGTGCGCAGCCTGATCATCCACCCTGCGTCCACGACGCACAGCCAGCTCGACGAGGAGCAGCTCGCGGCCACCGGGACCACACCGGGCCTGGTGCGCCTGTCGGTCGGCATCGAGAACCTCGAGGACCTCAAGGCCGACCTGGAGGCCGGTTTCCGCGCGGCCAAGGGCGCGTCCTGAACGCCGTCCCCGCGGACCCGCGTCCCACGGTCCCCCTCCCGCCGGCCACCGGGGCGTGGCGGGAGGGGGACCCGCCGGGGCGGCGCCGGTGGCACGTCCTGGACGGGCCGCTGCCGCTGGAGGCCGGCGGTGAACTGCCGGGCGCACGGCTCGCGTTCGAGACGTGGGGGCGGCCCGCTCCGGACCGCTCGAACGCCGTGCTGGTGCTGCACGCGCTCACCGGCGACAGCCACGTCGCCGGCCCGGCCGGCCCCGGCCATCCGACCCCGGGCTGGTGGGAGGGGCTGGTCGGGCCTGGCCTGCCGCTCGACACCGACCGGTTCTTCGTCGTCGCCCCGAACGTGCTGGGCGGCTGCCAGGGCAGCACCGGGCCGGCCTCGCCGCGTCCCGACGGGCGGCGCAGCTGGGGCGGGGCCTTCCCGTTCCTGACCCAGCGCGACCAGGTCGCCGCCGAGGCCGCGCTGGCCGACGCGCTCGGCGTCGAGCGGTGGGCGCTGGTCGTCGGCGGCTCGATGGGCGGGATGCGCGCCCTGGAGTGGGCGGTCACCCACCCGGAGCGGACCGGCGCGCTGCTGCTGCTCGCCACGACGGCGGCGGCGAGCGCGGAGCAGATCGCCTGGGCCGGCGTCCAGCTGCACGCCGTCCGGGCCGATCCGCACTGGCAGGGCGGCGACTACCACGACACCGGGCGCGGCCCGCACGCCGGGCTCGGCCTCGCGCGCCGCCTCGCCCACGTCACCTACCGCAGCGAGCCGGAGCTCCAGCTCCGCTTCGGCCGTACGCCCCAGGGCGCCGAGGACCCGTTCGACGGCGGCCGGTACCAGGTCGAGTCGTACCTCGACCACCATGCCGCCAAACTGGTACGGCGGTTCGACGCGGGCAGCTACGTGGTGCTGACGCAGGCCATGAACGCGCACGACGTCGGGCGCGGCCGCGGCGGCGTGCGGGCCGCTCTGCGCCGGGTCACCGCCCGCACGCTGGTCGCGGGCGTCGACTCCGACCGGCTCTACCCGCTCGCCCAGCAGGCCGAGCTGGCGGCCCACATCCCGTCCGCGGACCGGCTGAGGGTGATCGAGTCGCCGTACGGGCACGACGGGTTCCTGATCGAGACGGATCAGGTCGCCACGCTGGTGCGGGAGTTGCTCGCGGAGGGCTGAGCGGTCACCAGTCGCGGGTGGCGATCAGCTCCTCCACGTCGGCGTCGGGGAAGCCGTAGGCGTGGGCGACGAAGCGGAAGTCGCGGGCTATCTCCTCCCGGGCCACCGTCTCGATCTCGCTGCCGGCCGCCTCGAAGGCGGCCTGCAGGGCGTTGAACTCGTCGGTGGCCGCGTGGGTCAGGGCGTACAGCGCGGCGAGGTCGGCCGGCCGTTCGGCCTCGACGCGCTCGCACAGCGCCAGCAGCACCGCCCTGCCGCGGTCCACCACGTGGTCGGGGAAGTAGTCGTCCCGGTACAACGCCGCCAGGAACGGGTGTGCGGTCACCTGCTGGTTGACGACGGGCATGCTGTTCCCCCTGTGCTCGACTCGACGGTCCCGTGTGACACCTTGATCATGCACGACGCCACTGACAACGCCCCCGGAGCAGCCCGTGCCGCACCCCACCGCCCCCTCTTTCGAGCTTCTGCCCGGCGCGAACGGCTCCCCCGTGATCCTGCACGTGCCGCACTCGGCGCGGGAGATACCGGCCGACGTGCGCGCCGGCATCGTGCTGGACGACGCGGCGCTGGAGCGGGAGCTCGACCACATCACGGACGCGCACACCGCGGAGCTGGCCGACGCGGCGGCCGGGCTGGCCGGGGTGACTCCCTGGCGGTTCGTCAACCGGCTCTCCCGGCTGGTCGTCGACCCGGAGCGGTTCCCGGACGAACGGGAGGAGATGCTGTCGGCCGGGATGGGGGCGGTGTACACGCGGACCACGCACCGGGCCGCGCTGCGGTCCGCGGACACCGACCCGGAGCCGCTGATCGAGCGTTACTTCCGGCCGTACGCACGGGCGATGACGGACGCGGTGGCGGACCGGCTGGCCGCCACCGGCCGGGCGCTGATCGTCGACGTGCACTCCTACCCCACGGCGCCGCTCCCGTACGAGCTGCACGGTGCGGGACCCCGGCCGCCGGTGTGCCTCGGCACCGACTCCTTCCACACCCCGCCCGGACTGCTCGCCGCGGCGCGCGAGGCGTTCGCCGGGTGCGGGGAGACGGGACTGGACAGCCCGTTCAGCGGCGCGTACGTGCCGCTGGAGTTCTACGCTAAGGAGCCCCGGGTCGGGGCGCTGATGGTGGAGATCCGCCGGGACGCGTACATGAGCGAGCCGGGCGGCCCGGCCGGCCCCGGGCTCACCCGGCTGGCGTCGGCGCTGGCCGCGCTGGTCGACGCCGTGACCGCCTGAGCCCGGCCGGGCGCGGGCCCGCCGCGGGCGGCGAAGGGGTCGATGTCGAGGCCGGGCTCGGGGCC